>NZ_JARVSX010000007.1:0-2965 GCF_030208975.1 Pseudomonas sp. ME-P-057 | reverse complement strand
GGCCCACTGCGCAAGACCTGCGTTCAGCCTGCACCCAAGTCGCGATTGGCGGTGTCTGGGCTGGCTGTGTATGAAGATCAGAAGCAGATCAAACGCAGCTCAGAAGCAGATCAGAAGCAGATCAAAGGCTTCCCGGCTGAAGCCGGTCCCACAGGCTGCGCGCGCTGCCTTTAGTGGGACCGGCTTCAGCCGGGAAGAGGCCGGTTTGCTCACCACCAATTCTGATCGTTCCCACGCGCCGCGCCGGACGCTCTGCGTCCCGCATACGACGCTCATTCAAGCTTAGGGATGTGACGCGGAGCGTCGCGGGATGCATTCCCACGCGGAGCGTGGGAACGATCAGTGAGCTCAATACACGCGCTGCTTTTAGTAGGACCGGCTTTAGCCGGGAAGCCCTTGATCTGCCTTCGCTTTTGATCTTTCTGCGCATAACGTCCAGACGACACCTATCGCGACTTGGGTGCAGGCTGAACGCAGGTTTTGCGCAGTGGGTCGAGCGGCATGGATGCCGCGAGAGCGCCGTCAGGACATGGATGTCCGTTCGGCGCGGGCCCACGGAGCAAGACCGGAGTGAAGGAACCCGACGAAGGAGGGCCCAACCAGGAGCACAGGCCCTTGGTTACTTGGGGCTTTATCAAGTAACTCGCCGAAGGCGAAACAGTCTGCCCTTAGGCAGACGCTCTTGATCCTGGTTTATTTCGCCGGGTAGATCTCGTCAAACACCCCGCCGTCATTGAAGTGGGTCTTCTGCACGGTGCGCCAGTCGCCGAAGGTTTTTTCGACCGACAGGAAGTCCACTTTCGGGAAGCGGTCGGTGTATTTGGCCAGCACCGCCGGGTCGCGGGGACGCAGGTAGTTGGCAGCGGCAATTTCCTGGCCTTCGGGGGACCAGAGGTACTTCAGATACTCCTCGGCCACCGCGCGGGTCCTTTTTTTGTCGACCACCTTGTCCACGAGGCTCACCGGCGGTTCCGCTTCGGCGGAGACGCTTGGGTAGACCACTTCAAACTGATCGCGGCCGAACTCGCGGGCGATCATCTCGGCCTCGTTCTCGAAGGTCACTAGCACATCGCCGATGTGGTTGGTCATGAACGTGGTGGTCGCGCCACGGCCGCCGGTGTCGAGCACAGGCACGTGGCTGAACAGCGCGCCGACGAATTTTTTGGCCGCTGCTTCATCGCCGCCGTTTTTCAGCGTATAGCCCCAGGCTGACAGGTAGGTGTAGCGGCCGTTGCCCGAGGTTTTCGGGTTTGGCACCACCACCTCAACGCCATCCTTGATCAAGTCGGGCCAGTCTTTCAGTGCCTTCGGGTTGCCCTTGCGCACGATGAACACCGTGGCCGAGGTGAACGGCGCGCTGTTGTTCGGCAGCCGGGTGACCCAGTCCTTCGGCACCAGCCCGCCGTTGTCAGCCAGGGCGTTGATGTCGGTGGCCATGTTCATGGTGATGACATCGGCGGGCAGCCCGTCGATGACCGAGCGCGCCTGTTTGCTGGAACCGCCGTAGGACATCTGGATCGTTGGGCTTTCTTTGTGCTCCGCTTCCCAGTGCTTCTGGAATGCTGCGTTGTAGTCCTTGTAGAAATCGCGCATCACGTCGTAGGACACGTTGAGCAGCGATGGCGCGGCCTGTGCGGCGCTGCCCAGGGCCAGTCCTGCGGCAAGCAGGGAAGCGGCGAAGATCTTTTTCACTGTGAGTTCCTTGTGGCGTTGAGCGCGGGGCTTTGAATGGGCTGCTTGTGAGAGCGCCATTGGTCTAGATCAGAAAAGATGGCCAATGGCTGGCGACTATAACCAATGTCGCCTGTGGCCTCATAGATCGAAAACTCATGTGCTTATGTCACGCCGCGTCTCCTGCGGCGTGCCCAAGGCATCCACCCGGGGAAAAAGCGGATTACCGCAGCGTGAGCAGAACGCCGCGTTGGGCTCATGGGCGTTCTTGGCGCAGACGGGGCAGTCGTGCTGCAGTTGGTCGCCGCGCATGGCGTTGGCCAGTTCGGCGGTAAAGATCCCGGTGGGCACGGCGATGATCGAGTAACCGGTGATCATCACCATCGACGAGAGGATCTGCCCCAGTGGCGTTTTCGGCACGATGTCACCAAAGCCCACCGTGGTCAGGGTGACGATAGCCCAGTAAATGCCCTTGGGGATGCTGGTAAAGCCGTGCTCCGGGCCCTCCACGACATACATCAGCGTGCCGAACACCGTCACCAGGGTCGAGACGGTCGCCAGGAACACAATGATCTTCTGCTTGCTTCCACGCAGGGCGGCGAGCAGGTAATTGGCCTGTTTCAGGTACGGGCTCAGCTTGAGCACGCGGAAAATCCGCAGCATGCGCACCACACGCACGATCAGCAGGTACTGCGCGTCGCTGTAATAGATGGCCAGAATGCCCGGCACGATCGCCAGCAAGTCGATGAGCCCGTAGAAGCTGAACGCGTAGCGCAGCGGTTTGGGCGAGCAGTACAGCCGCAGCACGTACTCCACCGCAAAAATGAACGTGAACGTCCACTCGATCCAGGCCAGCGGGGCGGCGTAGTTGCGATGCACCGCCTCAATGCTGTCGATGATTGCCACGAGCAGGCTGCAGAGGATGAGCACCAGCAGGACCTTGTCGAAGCGTCGGCCGGGTTTGGTGTCACTCTGAAAAACGATGATGCGTAGCTGTTCGCGCCAGCTGATGTTGCTGTCCATGGGGTCTTTCCGCGTGCAAGGTCGGCAGAGCGTGGGACAAAGCGCTCAGGAGCGCAACCTGTCAGGTGTCACACCCACTTTCAGTGGCGCTCACTCCGACGTCTTCCCGGCTGAAGCCGGTCCTACAAACACCGCATACCCCCGTAGGACCGGCTTCAGCCGGGAAGCCGGTCCCACAAACACCGCATACCCCTGCAGGACCGGCTTCAGCCGGGGAGCCGGTCCCACAAACACCGCATACCCCTGTAGGACCGGCTTCAGCCGGGAAGCC
>NZ_JARVSX010000043.1:0-3011 GCF_030208975.1 Pseudomonas sp. ME-P-057 | reverse complement strand
CTGCTGTCTGTCTGCAGATTGCTTGGGTGTTATATGGTCAAGCCTCACGGGCAATTAGTATTGGTTAGCTCAACGCCTCACAGCGCTTACACACCCAACCTATCAACGTCGTAGTCTTCGACGGCCCTTCAGGGAACTCAAGGTTCCAGTGAGATCTCATCTTGAGGCAAGTTTCCCGCTTAGATGCTTTCAGCGGTTATCTTTTCCGAACATAGCTACCCGGCAATGCCACTGGCGTGACAACCGGAACACCAGAGGTTCGTCCACTCCGGTCCTCTCGTACTAGGAGCAGCCCCTCTCAAATCTCAAACGTCCACGGCAGATAGGGACCGAACTGTCTCACGACGTTCTAAACCCAGCTCGCGTACCACTTTAAATGGCGAACAGCCATACCCTTGGGACCGGCTTCAGCCCCAGGATGTGATGAGCCGACATCGAGGTGCCAAACACCGCCGTCGATATGAACTCTTGGGCGGTATCAGCCTGTTATCCCCGGAGTACCTTTTATCCGTTGAGCGATGGCCCTTCCATACAGAACCACCGGATCACTAAGACCTACTTTCGTACCTGCTCGACGTGTCTGTCTCGCAGTCAAGCGCGCTTTTGCCTTTATACTCTACGACCGATTTCCGACCGGTCTGAGCGCACCTTCGTACTCCTCCGTTACTCTTTAGGAGGAGACCGCCCCAGTCAAACTACCCACCATACACTGTCCTCGATCCGGATAACGGACCTGAGTTAGAACCTCAAAGTTGCCAGGGTGGTATTTCAAGGTTGGCTCCACGCAGACTGGCGTCCACGCTTCAAAGCCTCCCACCTATCCTACACAAGCAAATTCAAAGTCCAGTGCAAAGCTATAGTAAAGGTTCACGGGGTCTTTCCGTCTAGCCGCGGATACACTGCATCTTCACAGCGATTTCAATTTCACTGAGTCTCGGGTGGAGACAGCGCCGCCATCGTTACGCCATTCGTGCAGGTCGGAACTTACCCGACAAGGAATTTCGCTACCTTAGGACCGTTATAGTTACGGCCGCCGTTTACCGGGGCTTCGATCAAGAGCTTCGCGTTAGCTAACCCCATCAATTAACCTTCCGGCACCGGGCAGGCGTCACACCCTATACGTCCACTTTCGTGTTTGCAGAGTGCTGTGTTTTTAATAAACAGTCGCAGCGGCCTGGTATCTTCGACCGGCATGAGCTTACGGAGCAAGTCCTTCACCCTCACCGGCGCACCTTCTCCCGAAGTTACGGTGCCATTTTGCCTAGTTCCTTCACCCGAGTTCTCTCAAGCGCCTTGGTATTCTCTACCCAACCACCTGTGTCGGTTTGGGGTACGGTTCCTGGTTACCTGAAGCTTAGAAGCTTTTCTTGGAAGCATGGCATCAACCACTTCGTGTTCTAAAAGAACACTCGTCATCAGCTCTCGGCCTTGAAACCCCGGATTTACCTAAGATTTCAGCCTACCACCTTAAACCTGGACAACCAACGCCAGGCTGGCCTAGCCTTCTCCGTCCCTCCATCGCAATAACCAGAAGTACAGGAATATTAACCTGTTTTCCATCGACTACGCTTTTCAGCCTCGCCTTAGGGACCGACTAACCCTGCGTCGATTAACGTTGCGCAGGAAACCTTGGTCTTTCGGCGTGGGTGTTTTTCACACCCATTGTCGTTACTCATGTCAGCATTCGCACTTCTGATACCTCCAGCAAGCTTCTCAACTCACCTTCACAGGCTTACAGAACGCTCCTCTACCGCATCACTTGCGTGATACCCGTAGCTTCGGTGCATGGTTTGAGCCCCGTTACATCTTCCGCGCAGGCCGACTCGACTAGTGAGCTATTACGCTTTCTTTAAAGGGTGGCTGCTTCTAAGCCAACCTCCTAGCTGTCTAAGCCTTCCCACATCGTTTCCCACTTAACCATGACTTTGGGACCTTAGCTGACGGTCTGGGTTGTTTCCCTTTTCACGACGGACGTTAGCACCCGCCGTGTGTCTCCCATGCTCGGCACTTGTAGGTATTCGGAGTTTGCATCGGTTTGGTAAGTCGGGATGACCCCCTAGCCGAAACAGTGCTCTACCCCCTACAGTGATACATGAGGCGCTACCTAAATAGCTTTCGAGGAGAACCAGCTATCTCCGAGCTTGATTAGCCTTTCACTCCGATCCACAGGTCATCCGCTAACTTTTCAACGGTAGTCGGTTCGGTCCTCCAGTCAGTGTTACCTAACCTTCAACCTGCCCATGGATAGATCGCCCGGTTTCGGGTCTATTCCCAGCGACTAGACGCCCTATTAAGACTCGCTTTCGCTACGCCTCCCCTATTCGGTTAAGCTCGCCACTGAAAATAAGTCGCTGACCCATTATACAAAAGGTACGCAGTCACCCAACAAAGTGGGCTCCCACTGCTTGTACGCATACGGTTTCAGGATCTATTTCACTCCGCTCTCCGCGGTTCTTTTCGCCTTTCCCTCACGGTACTGGTTCACTATCGGTCAGTCAGTAGTATTTAGCCTTGGAGGATGGTCCCCCCATGTTCAGACAAGGTTTCTCGTGCCCCGTCCTACTCGATTTCATTGACAAGAGATTTTCGCGTACAGGGCTATCACCCACTATGGCCGCACTTTCCAGAGCGTTCCGCTAATCTCAAATCAACTTAAGGGCTGGTCCCCGTTCGCTCGCCACTACTAAGGGAATCTCGGTTGATTTCTTTTCCTCAGGGTACTTAGATGTTTCAGTTCCCCTGGTTCGCTCCATACACCTATGTATTCAGTGTAAGGTAACTGTCTTATGACAGCTGGGTTCCCCCATTCAGACATCTCCGGATCACAGTCTGTTTGCCGACTCCCCGAAGCTTTTCGCAGGCTACCACGTCTTTCATCGCCTCTGACTGCCAAGGCATCCACCGTATGCGCTTCTTCACTTGACCATATAACCCCAAGCAATCTGGTTATACTGTGAAGACGACATTCGCCGAAAGTTTGCATTTCACAAACTTTACCTTAGCCTGGACAC
>NZ_JARVSX010000006.1:0-3598 GCF_030208975.1 Pseudomonas sp. ME-P-057 | reverse complement strand
TGAGCGTTTCGGCTGGCCGAGACATCAACAACATCGGCAGCGCGCTCCAGAGCGGGCGCGACATGGCGCTGAACGCTGGAAGAGACGTCAACACCGCTTCGACCCAGCTGACCGACAGCCTCGTGCTGAATCGCAAACACACCAGCAGCGACATCACCCAGATCGGCTCGACGGTCAGCGCAGGCCGCGACCTCTCGGTTCAGGCCGGGCGAGACATCAACGCCATCGCCAGCCAGATCGACGCCAAACGCGACATCGCCATGGCTGCCACCGAAGACGTCACCATCAGCTCGGCGGCGGATGAGGAGCATTCGTACAGCAAGAGCAAGAAGGTCAAAAAGCAGGAAGACCACGTCAGCCAGGTCCAGACCGAGATTACGGCGGGCGGTAGCGTGGCTGTGAGTGCCGGGCAAAACCTGGCCGTCACCTCCAGCCGCATCGCCGCCAACGACGAGGCGTACCTGGCTGCAGGCAACAAACTCGAAATCCTGGCCGCGCAGGACAACGATTACTCGCTGTACGACATGAAGAAAAAAGGCTCCTTCGGCGCCAAGAAAACCAAGCACGACGAAGTCACGCAAGTCACCAACATCAGCAGTGAAATCAGCTCTGGTGGAAACATGGTGCTGGTGAGCGGCGGCGATCAAACCTATCAGGTCGCCAAACTCAACAGCGGTAAAGACCTGACGATCAACAGCGGCGGCGCGATCAACTTCGAGGGCGTTAAAGACCTGCATCAGGAGAATCATTCCAAGAGTAATAGCAATGCCGCCTGGAACTCGATGTCCGGCAAAGGCAGCACCAATGAAATCCTGCGCCAAAGTGAACTGACCGCAAAAGGAAATCTGGTCATCAACGCAGTTGGTGGTTTGAATATCGACGTCAAGCAGGTGAACCAGCAAACCGTTAGTCAAGCCATTGATGCGATGGTTAAGGCCGATCCTGATCTGGCATGGCTGAAGGATGCCGAGAAGCGGGGTGATGTCGACTGGCATTTGGTGCAGGAGATACATCAATCATTTAAGTACAGCAACTCGGGATTAGGTGTCGCGGCGCAACTAGCGATAGCTATCTTCATGGCTGCCATCGTCGGTCCTGCAGCAGCCGCATTTGCTGGTGGCGGTACCGCCGGCGCCATGGCTGGGGCAGTGGCCGCGAGTGCCGCCACAAATGCGTCCGTGAGTACTATCAATAATGGCGGCAACCTTGGTGCGGTCTTTAAAGACGTCACCTCGTCCAGTGCGGTTAAGGGTTACTTAACCTCTGCAGCAACCGCTGGCGTGGCTTCGCAGCTTGGCTATGACCCTACGAAGTTGAACTTCGATCTTGCCAGTGCCCAAAAAGTGGCAATGAACGTAATCGCCCAGTCATTCGTGAAAACTGTGATCAATGGCGGAAGCCTGACTGACAGCCTTGGCGAAGGCGCATTGAGTGCAGTCATTGATATTGCCGGCGCCATGGGCGCGCAGCGCCTGGGAAGCACAACGCTCGCGGACGGAAGCCCGACCAAAATTGCTGCGCACGCTTTGCTGGGCGGATTGAAGTCGATGGCAATGGGTGGCGATTTCCAAACTGGCGCAATCGCTGGTGGCGCGACAGAAGGATTAGTGCAGTATTTGGCTAAATTGGCACTCCCGGAAGGATATGACCCGGCCAGTCCGGCATCGGCCCAGGCGCAGGCGAACTTGGTCGCCATGACTCAGTTGGTTGCTGTGTTAACGACGGTGGTCACGGGAGGCGATCCTGAGATCGCCGCAAATATTGCGGCCAACGCAACGCAATATAACTACCTCACGCACAGTGATTTAGAGAGAGCTGCCAACTCACTCAACGTGTGCGCCGAGGGTGATGCCGGATGCGTCGAAAAAGCTCAGCAAACCTTCAGGGATTTAAGTCGCGATCGCGAGATCGCGGCTATTAACGAGTGCGCAGCGGATATCACCGCTTGCAAAACGTCCTCGAGTCTGGCGGCAGCGGCTCAAGCCGACCAGGAACACCTCAAAGACTTGGTAGGTGGAGCCTCCCAACAAGCCCAAGTGGCTTATGGACGCTTGGTAGCGGAAAACTTTGAGTTCCAGAATATGTTGGCCGGTATCACAGCAGGCCAGTCTGCCGATGCGATAGCCCAGACCCTTCAGGATAAGTGGGAGATGAGCGACGCGCAGATGGTTGGCATCCGCGAATCGTTGCGTGCAATCTCGTCGATGGGCATGATGGGAAGAAGCCGGCCTGCAGGTGGTGCAAAAGCTACTGCTACAACGGGAGAAGCTGTAGCTACTGAAGCCACAAGTGCAAATGCCCAAGCTGCATTGAGAGCGAAACTATCAGGACTACAAAAAGCTCAAGAAACAGCAGCGGTCACTAGAACACTGCCTGATGGCCGTATTCGTTACTACACACAAGAGGTTCCTGCAAGGACAGAAGGACCTACTCGGGGTGCTTCTTTCGCCACGGAGTTTGATCCTAAAACGGGCAGTACGAGGCAATGGATGGAAAGCTACGACCATGCAGGAGAAGTAATCCGTGTCCACCCGAAAAGTATTAATGGGCAGCCGGTTGATGCTCAGCACTACCCTCCGACCGGAGCAGAGCTAAAGAGTTGGGAGCAGCAATGAGCATGGGAGACATAGTGGCTGACAGACTTGAAAGAGTAGTAGTTGCTGATGGATTTAATATTTTTAAAATATCAAAAGAGGCACTTGATATTTACCAGGATCCAAATATTTCTCTCGCAAAAGATTTAGACATTGCGTTGGTGTCACTAATGGCGATGGTCGAAGGGCCAGAGTTTGAGATGACAGAAAAAGAATTTTATGATTTTTTATCTGATATTCGACACATGTAGTTTTTAATATGCCCAACTTGATCAGGCGCTGTCGACACCGGCCTTGCGCCGGTGTTTTGCACCCTATTTGCACCCTTTTGCCGCCTTCCTGCACCCATCCTGTAGTCTTCTTGTACTCAAGCTGTACTCTTTGTGCAGTCCTCTTGTCTCACAGCCTGACGACCTGCGGTCTACCTGCACAATTCGCCCTTTTCAGCATAATTTTCGCTCCGTAACGGGAGCAAAATCTCGTTAAAAGGGACGCGCTCTTTCAAGTATTCAACCTTTCCACACCCGGCGATTCAGGCAACGGCGGATCCTCGGTTCCAAGTCACCAGGCCGGCATTGGCGGCATTGCAGCCGTCGACCAGGTCGCAGGTATCGCAAGTGTCACAGGCGTCGGAGGTGTAGCAGGCGTTATGCCTCCTCAGAAACTCGGGGCTCTACAGGCACTGCCGGCACCGGCGCAAGCGCCATCGCAACAAGCCATTCCGCGACCGCACAAACCGTCGCCCGAGTTCAGGGCCTGCCGTCCACCGCAGCCACGCCCAACACCGGCAAATACCTGATCGAAACCAACCCGGTGCTCACCGACCTCAAGCAGTTCATGAGCTCGGACTACCTGCTCGCGGGCCTCGGCTACAACCCCGACGAAAGCGCCAAGCGCCTGGGCGATGGCCTCTACGAACAGCGTCTGGTGCAACAAGCCGTCACCTCGCGTACCGGCCAGGCGTTCATCGACGGACAGACCTCCAACGAGGATCAGTTCAAGTA
>NZ_JARVSX010000024.1:0-4978 GCF_030208975.1 Pseudomonas sp. ME-P-057 | reverse complement strand
GGTGTGACAGTCGATAGGTTCATTACTGACACGACGGGTTCGCCAGCAAGCCGGCTCCTACAGTATCGAAGCTCGCCGTTCATGCACGTGGCGACCCAGCGCTCACTGCGGCAGCGCCAGGTTTACCGATCAGCCACCGTCAGCGTAACCATCAACCGCAACATCAACCGCAACCGCAACCGCTTCAGTCGATCGGCAATTCCGTGGTGCGTTTGACCACACTCATCGCGATGTTTGAATGCGCTTCCTGAACGTGGGGGCTTTGCAGCAGATGATCGCGCAGGAAACGCTCGTAGCTGGCGATGTCCTGCACCACCACCTTGAGCAGAAAATCCATGTCGCCTGCCATGGTGTAGCACTCCAGCACTTCACGGAATCCGGTGATCGCCTCCTCGAACTCGGTCAGGTACTTGCGCCCGTGACCGGACAGTTTGACGTCCACAAACACCGTCATGGTCAGCCCCAGTTTGGCCGGGTTGAGCAGGGCGACCTTGCGCTCGATGATGCCTTCTTCCTCCAGGCGGTTGATGCGCCGCCAGCACGGCGATTGGGACAGCTCGACGCGCTCGGCGATCTCCGCGGCGGAGAGGTCGGCATCGTGTTGCAACAGGCGGAGAATCTTGCGATCGATGGGGCTCAGCTTAACCTGCATGAATTGACCCTTTTTTATTATTGAACAGGAACAGGCATGCACGATATGAGCAGATTCGCGCCGATTTAGAAAGAAAAAGCCTGCGCCGGGCAGGCAGTATTTTGCTTGTGACCGTCGGGCTGAACCGTCCCGATGGCGAGGCGCAAGTGGAGCTCATAAAGACACTGCGCCGCATTCAAAACGCACTAATAACAATAAAGGAGTGCCTGAATGTCCCTGGCCGATATTCGTCTGGATGATAAATACCGACTCGCAACCGGCAATCTGTATCTGACCGGAACGCAAGCCCTGACCCGGCTGCCGATGCTGCAAAAGCAGCGCGACGAAGCCCGCGGCCTGAACACCGCCGGGTTTATCTCCGGCTACCGGGGCTCGCCGCTGGGCAATCTCGACAAGAGCCTGTGGGACGCCAAGGAGTATCTCCAGCAGAACGCCATTCATTTCCAGCCCGGCGTCAACGAAGAACTCGCGGCCACTGCGGTTTGGGGCAGTCAGCAGGTCAACCTGTTCCCCCACGGCAAATATGACGGCGTGTTTGCCCTCTGGTACGGCAAGGGCCCGGGCGTTGACCGTTGCGGGGACGTCTTCAAACACGGCAACTCGGCCGGCGCAGCGGAAAACGGCGGGGTGTTGATCCTCGCGGGCGACGACCACGGCTGCAAATCTTCGACCATCGCGCACCAGAGCGAACACGCGTTCATCGCCTCGATGATCCCGGTGCTCAACCCGAGCAATGTCCAGGAAATTCTCGATTACGGCATCATCGGCTGGGAGCTCTCGCGCTACAGCGGTTGCTGGGTGGCGATGAAGACCATTGCGGAAAACGTCGATTCTTCCGCGGTGGTTGAAGTCGACCCGCTGCGCATCCAGACCCGCATCCCTGAAGATTTCCAGATTCCCGAGGGCGGCCTGCACATTCGCTGGCCTGATCCGCCCCTTGCCCAGGAGGCAAGGCTCAACACCTACAAAATCTATGCGGCGCGGGCGTTTGCGCGGGCCAACAACCTCAACAAAGTGGTGATCGATTCGCCACAACCGCGGCTGGGCATCATCACCACCGGCAAGTCCTACCTGGACGTGCGCCAAGCGCTGGAAGAGCTCGGCATCGACGAAGAACTCTGCGCATCGGTGGGTATCCGCGTGCTCAAGGTCGGCATGAGCTGGCCTCTGGAACCCGTCTCGGTGCATGGCTTCGCCGAGGGTCTTGAAGAAATTCTCGTGGTCGAGGAAAAACGCAGCGTGATCGAGGATCAGTTGACCGGCCAGCTGTACAACTGGCCCGTTGATCAGCGTCCTCGTGTTGTCGGCGAGTTCGACGAAGAGGGCCGTTCGCTGCTGCCCAATCTGGCCGAACTGACGCCCGCGATGATCGCCCGGGTCATCGCCAAGCGACTTGCCCCGATCTACAGCAGCCCGAAAATCGAAGCCCGTCTGCAGTTCCTGCAGGACAAGGAAAAGGCCCTCGCCGTACCGTTGTTCAAGACTCAGCGCACGCCGCATTTCTGCTCGGGCTGCCCGCATAACACGTCGACGCGGGTCCCGGAAGGGAGTCGCGCGCTGGCCGGCATCGGCTGCCATTACATGACCATCTGGATGGACCGGGAAACCGACACGTTTACCCAGATGGGCGGCGAGGGCGTGACCTGGATTGGTCAAGCGCCGTTCACCGAAACGCCCCACGTGTTCCAGAATCTCGGCGACGGCACCTACTTCCACTCCGGGCATCTGGCGCTGCGGGCTGCAGTCGCGTCCAAGGTCAACATCACTTACAAGATTCTGTACAACGACGCCGTGGCGATGACGGGCGGGCAACCGATCGATGGCGTGCTGCGCGTCGACCAGCTCAGCCGGCAGGTGTTCAATGAAGGCGTGCAGCGCATTGCGCTGGTTTCGGACGAGCCGGAAAAGTACCCGAGCCGCGAGCAGTTCGCGCCGATCACCACGTTCCACCACCGCAGCGACCTCGACAGCGTTCAGCGCGAACTGCGGGAATTCAAAGGCGTGTCGGTGATCATCTATGACCAGACCTGCGCCACCGAAAAACGCCGCCGCCGCAAACGCGGCACCCTGGTTGATCTGGACAAGCGCGCGATCATCAATCCGGCCGTGTGCGAAGGCTGCGGTGACTGTGGCGTTAAGTCGGGTTGCCTCTCGGTATTGCCCAAGGAAACGCCGGAAGGCCGTAAGCGCGAGATCGATCAAAGCGCGTGCAACAAGGACTTCAGCTGCGTCGAAGGCTTCTGCCCCAGCTTCGTGACGGTGCATGGCGGCAAGCTGCGCAAGCCTCAGTTGCCCAAGCAGGCGCAGGCGTTCACCGAGCTGCCAGAGCCGACCCTGCCGAACCTCGACCAGCCGTACAACATCCTGCTGCCGGGAGTCGGCGGCACCGGGGTGACCACCGTCGGCGCGATGCTGGGTTACGCTGCGAACCTGGAAGGTAAAGGCTGCAGCGTGCTCGATCAGGCGGGCCTGGCGCAGAAATTTGGTCCTGTGGTCAGCCATATCCGTATCGCTGCGCGGCAAGAGGATCTGTTCGCCGTGCGCATTGCGGCCGGGGAAGCACACTTGCTGCTGGGTTGCGACCTGCTGGTGGCATCCGGGCCGGACGCCATCGCCAAGCTCAACAGCGCGAAAACCCATGCCGTGGTCAATAGCCAGCAAACACCCACCGCCGAATTCACCCGCAACCCTGACGCGGAGTTCCCGGCTGAGGCGATGATGCAAACACTGCGCGAAGCCGTTGGCGCGGAGAAAACGCATTTTGTGCAGGCCACTGATCTTGCGACCAAGCTGATGGGCGACAGCATCGCCAGCAACCTCTTCATGCTCGGTTATGCCTTCCAGCTGGGGCTGATTCCGTTGACCTCAGCAGCCATCGAAAAAGCCATCGAGCTCAATGGCGTTGCAGTCAATCTGAACCAGCAGGCGTTTCTGTGGGGTCGCCGAGCAGCATTTGACCTGCCCGCGGTGCAAGCGGCGGCCAATCCGCTCTCCAGCCCTGCGTCGGAGCCGGAACAGCTGACCCTGGAAGAACGTGTCACGCGCAATGTCCACGCGCTGATCGCCTATCAAAATGGTGCGCTCAGTGAGCGTTATCTGACTCTGGTAAACCGTGTGCGTGACGCTGAGGCACGGCTGTTCCCGGGGCAAGCGCCGGCGTTGACCGAGGCCGTGGCGTTCAACTACTTCAAACTGCTCGCCTACAAGGACGAATACGAGGTGGCGCGGCTGTACAGCAACGGCGATTTCACCCGCCAGCTGGAAGCCCAGTTTGAAGGCGACTACCGGATCGAGTTTCACCTGGCGCCCTCGTGGCTGGCCAAGCGCGATGCCAAAACCGGCGCGCCGCGCAAGCGCAGCTTCGGGCCGTGGATGCTGAAAGCATTCGATGTTCTGGCACGGTTCAAATTCCTGCGGGGTACGGCGCTCGACCCGTTCGGCCGCAGTCTGGAGCGGCGTCAGGAGCGTGAATTGATCGAGGCCTACGTGGCGGATGTCGAGTTGATCCTTGGCCATCTGAGCGCGAATAACCGGCACACGGCGCTGAGCCTGGCCCGCCTGCCGGAGAAAATTCGCGGTTACGGTCACGTCAAGGAAAGCGCCATGAAAGCGGCGGCGTTGCAGGCTGCGCGGATGCGTCAGGCGCTGGTTAGCGGTGAGGTAGAAGTGCTGAAGCTGTACGAAGTGGCCGCGTAAGAACGCTGAGTAAGAAGAAGGAGGCCGATGAGGCCGCCTTCACCGACGGCCGGGTACGCGATGCTTTCGCGGGACCGGCTTAAGCCGGGAAGCGGCCGTATTCACTCGCTGCTTTTTGGTGTGACAACCGACGCTTTCCCGGCTAAAGCCGGTCCCACATTCGAGTTCACCCTGGTATAGATGATCCTCCGTGATACCAAGCTATAGGAGCCGGCTTGCTGGCGAATGCGGTGTGTCAGGTACGCAACCGGCAGCTGAAGAAACGCGTTCGCCAGCAAGCCGGCTCCTACATTTTCTCCTGCCGCCGGCTCCAGCAGAGTCCCTCAGTCCCACACCCGAATTCACCCCGGTGTAAATGATCCCCCGCGATCCTAAGCTGTAGGAGCCGGCTTGCTGGCGAATGCGGTGTGTCAGGTACGCAACCGGCAGCTGAAGAAACGCGTTCGCCAGCAAGCCGGCTCCTACATTTTCTCCTGCCGCAGGCTCCTGCAGAGTCCCTCAGTCCCACGTTCGAGTTCACCCCGGTGTAAATGATCCCCCGCGATCCTAAGCTGTAGGAGCCGGCTTGCTGGCGAATGCGGTGTGTCAGGTACGCAACCGGCAGCTGAAGAAACGCGTTCGCCAGCAAGC
>NZ_JARVSX010000056.1:0-5205 GCF_030208975.1 Pseudomonas sp. ME-P-057 | reverse complement strand
AACCGCTGACCTCCTGCATGCCATGCAGGCGCTCTCCCAGCTGAGCTATAGCCCCACAATACACTTGCAGATGACGCCGCGTTACCGCGTGTTTCTGCGTTGCCGTGTGGACGGGGCGCATATTAAGTGCGACCCGGAAAGCTGTCAAACTCTTTTTAAAACAATTCCAAAAGAATTTTTCGGGATAACAATCACTTACCGCCACCCGGAAAATGCCCCCGAAGATCGGCCACTGCAACTTGCGCAGCGGCCACGGCTCGGTCAGCCAATGGCGCCGAGCACTTTCTCCCACTCTTTGTTCTCTTTTTTCGACACGCCGCCGAGCATGTCCAGAGCCTGGCGCAGACGGAAGCGGGTCAGGTCCGGGCCCAGAATCTCCATCGCGTCAGTGACCGATACCGAGTTCGCCTGACCAGTAATGGCCGCGAACATCAATGGCATGGCGTCGCGCAGCTTGAGCTCCAGGTGCTCGACCACCGCCTGAATGCAACCTGTGATCCTGTCCTTTTCCCACTGACGCAGCGATTCGAGCTTCCACAGGATCAGCTGAATGACCTGACGCACCTGCTCTGGCGAAAGCTTCTTGTGCTCGAACAACTTAGCGTCCGGGGTCACACCGCCAGCAAAGAAGAAGCCGCCCAGCGGCGCGATCTGGCTGAAGGTTTCGACGCGGCCCTGCACGTGAGGCGCGATCTTCATCATGTAGTCACTGTTGAACGCCCACGTCTGCACGCGGCTGGCGAACTCCTCCACCGGCAGCTCACGCAGCCACTGGCCGTTGAGCCACGACAGCTTCTCGATGTCGAAAATCGGCCCGCCCAGCGACACACGGCTCAGGTCGAAGTGCTCGACCATCTCGTCCAGCGAGAACTTCTCGCGCTCGTCAGGCATCGACCAGCCCATGCGACCCAGGTAGTTGAGCATCGCCTCAGGCATGAAGCCCATGCGCTCGTAGAACGTCACCGAAGTCGGGTTCTTGCGCTTGGACAGCTTGCTCTTGTCGGGATTGCGCAGCAGCGGCATGTAGCACAACGCCGGCTTGTCCCAGCCGAAGTATTCATACAGAAGAATCAGCTTGGGCGCCGACGGCAGCCACTCTTCGCCGCGCAGGACGTGAGTGATGCCCATCAGATGGTCGTCGACGACGTTGGCCAGGAAGTAGGTCGGCAGGCCGTCGGTTTTCATCAGGACCTGCATGTCCATGCGATCCCACGGGATTTCGACCTCGCCGCGCAGCATGTCCGGCACCACGCACACGCCTTCACTCGGCACCTTCATGCGGATCACATGGGGCTCGCCTGCAGCCAGGCGACGCTCAACTTCTTCTTTGGGAAGCAGCAGCGCGCGGCCGTCATAACGCGGGGTTTCACCACGGGCCATCTGCTCGGCGCGCATCTGGTCAAGCTCTTCGGCGGTGCAGAAGCACGGGAAGGCATGGCCGGCATCAACCAGTTTCTGCACGTATTGTTTGTAGATATCGCCGCGTTCGCTCTGGCGATACGGGCCGTGGGGGCCGCCAACGTCAGGCCCTTCGCTCCACTCGATGCCGAGCCAGCGCAAAGCGTCGAAAATCTGTTGTTCGGACTCGCGGGTCGAGCGCAGTTGATCGGTGTCTTCGATGCGCAGGATGAATTCGCCGCCGTGCTGTTTGGCGAAGCAATAATTGAACAGCGCGATGTAAGCCGTGCCAACGTGAGGGTCGCCGGTGGGCGATGGCGCGATGCGGGTGCGGACGGTGGTCATGGAAAATCCCGAATAGGTCGAACAAGCCGCGAATCTTAACAGGCGCGGCCTGCGTGGCTCCAGCGTCGGTGCTTGACGGGCCGCACAATCGTGGCAATGCAAGGACTGGCGGCCCCGCCCTCCCCGCCGGGAACGAACTAACCGAGTCTTCCAGCGAATGCTGCGCGATCATGGCCGGCCATGATCGCGACGATGTGGTCGTGCTGATCGCCCTGGCCGTTTTTGCCCAGTGGACCGGCTGGCCAGCGAACCGGAAGATGCCGAGTTCATCAAGCATCTTTTTCCGATCCGTAGAAATGAAGGCACAGTGTTGTAGTCCTCTTCTGAAAAGCGCCGACCCTGCTCCTTTTTTGTTTCTGAGTTCAGACAACGCAGCTCAAAGCGTTTAGATTACGCCGTTTCTCAAATAGCAGGACAAGGAATGTCTGACGCACTCTGGGCCGCTCGGGTGGGCGATGCGTTGTCGCACACCTCAATGATGGCCGACATTCTCGGGGGCGTGCTGGAGGTGGCTGCCAACGTTGCCATCGGCGCACTGGCGACCGCTGCGGTGGTCGCGGCGACAGGAATTACGGTGGCCACCGGCGGCATCGGCGCCTGCGTGCTGGGCGCGGTGGTCGGACTGGTTGTCGGTGTGGTGATGAGCAAGACCGGGGCCGACAAGGGCCTCGGTTCGTTGTGCGAGGACATCGCCAACGGCTTGTTCCCGCCCACGCCTCAGGCGAATATTTCGACGGGCTCCACCGACACGTTCATCAACGGCATTCCCGCCGCGCGCGCGGCAGGGAGCGTGCCCTCGACGCTGGTGCCAGCGGGCTCACCTGACATTGCAGAAGCCGAGGGACACGAATCCCGGGAGGAACCGGGATTTCTCGATATGGCCAAGGGGTTCTTCGCACAGATGTGGCGCCCCACCGTCGCGACGCCGGGCCCGGGCGTCGTGCCCAAGCCGCTGGACCTGGTGCTCTGCACGCGGCACCCGCCGATGCCACCCCAGATGCTTGCCGAAGGTTCGGACAAGGTCACCATCAATGGCCAGCCCGCCGTGCGCAGCGGCGACCGCAGTACGTGCGACGCGACAGTCGTGTCCTCGGGGCTGATATCGCCCAACGTGCGCATCGGCGGCGGCAAGGTGGTGGTGCGGGAAATCCGCAGCGGCAAGACGCCCGGGGTTGGCCTGGCAATCACCGCACTGATGATGCTCAAGGGCAGCAAGGGCAAGTTCCTCAGCAACCTGCCGTGCATGCTGCTCAGCGGCGTGAATGCTTTTGTCGTCAGTTCGGCCATGGGTGCGCTGACCAACGCCATCGCCGGTTCACCAAATCCGGTCCACGCCGCGACCGGCGCCAAGGTTCTGGGCGGCGTTGAAGAGCTGGACTTCGTGCTGCCGGGCATCCTGCCCATTGAGTGGCAGCGCTTTTACAGCAGCCGTGATGAGCGCAGCGATGGCCTGTTCGGCACGGGCTGGAGCGTGGCATTCGAGGTCAGCGTGAACATCGAAGCCCATCCGCAGGGCGGCGAACGGCTGATCTACATCGATGAGCAGGCGCGCAGCATCGACATGGGGGCGATCCCGCTTGGCGGCGCGGTATTCAGCGCAGGCGAAGGGCTGGCCGTGAAACGGCATGGCAATGGTCAGTTGCTGATCGAGAGCGAGGACGGGATCTATCGGCTGTTCGAGCCGACGCCAGGGGTTTCTTCGTTGCTGCGCCTGACTCAGTTGGGTGACCGCAACGACAACCGCATTTATCTGGATTACGACGCGCAAGGTCGGCTGGCTCAACTGCGCGATACGTTTGATGCGTTATGCGTATCGCTGGCGTATTCGGCGCAATGGCCAGGACGAGTTGAACGTGTCGACCGCGTGTTCAGCGATCAGACCCGGGAAACTCTGGCGAGCTATGCCTACGACGCTGTCGGCGACCTGGCCGAGGTTCGCGATATCTCTGGCACGTTACAGCGACGTTTTGCCTACGACAGCAGGCGGCGCATGGTCGAGCATCAACTGCCGACCGGCTTGCGCTGTTTTTATCAATGGATGCTGATTGATGGGCGCGAATGGCGCGTGGTTCGTCACTGGACTGACGAAGGCGATGAGTACCGCTTCGACTACGACCTGGACGCTGGCAGCACGCAGATCACCGACAGCCTGAACCGGCGCAGCACGCGCCTGTGGAACAGTCAGCATCAGATCATTGGGTACACCGACAATCTTGGCCAGACCTGGGAGTTTACCTGGAACGACGAGCGTCAGTTGCTCTCTGCTGTCGATCCACACGGCGGCAAGTGGTCGTACAGTTACGACGACGCTGGCAATCTCAGTGCCACAGAGGATCCGCTTGGGCGCAGTGATTCCACGGTCTGGCTGGAGCACTGGTCGTTGCCCCTGGTTGAAACCGACGCCGCCGGCAACAGTTGGCAATACCGCTACGACCCGCGAGGCAATTGCACTCAGGAGACCAACCCGCTGGGGCATGTCACGCGCTATGGCTACGACGCGCGCGGCCAGGTGATCGAAATCATCGACGCCATCGGCAAGCGCAAACAGCTGCGCTGGAATGAATTCGGCCAGTTGATTCAGCACGTGGATTGCTCGGGTTATCCGACGGCCTTCAGCTACGACCAACGCGGTTACCTGCAGGGCATCACCGACGCGCTGGGCGAGCGCACGCTTTATCAGCACAACGCCCAAGGGTGGCTGCTGCGCAGTCAGCTGGCGGATGGTCGGGCCGAACATTACTCGCGTGATGCCAGCGGATTGCTCACCGGTTATACCGACCCGTCCGGCGATACCACAAGCTATGAGTACAACCGCCGGGGTCAGGTACGGCGACGCCTCGACGCGCACAACCGCCAAGTGCAGTTCAGCTACGACGCCTTCGGCCGGTTGCAGGCGCTGACCAACGAGAATGGCGAGAGCTATCGCTTTGTCTGGGATGCCGCTGATCGGCTGATAACGCAGCATGATCTGGATGGCAGTCAGCGGCGTTATGGCTACGACGCGCTGAGTCACCCGGTTCGCATGGAACAGCTACCTGCGCCCGATGAAAACCAGCGCGTCGCGGCTTCGAGTATTCATTTACTGGAGCGCGACGGAGTGGGCCGCCTGATCGCAAAAGCCACTGCCGACGGGCGTACTGAGTACCGTTACGACCCGCTGGATCAGCTGATTGAGGTCGCGTTTACCGATGAAACGGGCCACCACCAAAAGCTGGGATTTGCCTACGACCCGATGGGCCAGTTGGTCAGCGAGCACTCGGCGGCTGGCGCGTTGCAGCATCACTACGACGAACTCGGCAACCTGACTCAAACGCTACTGCCTGATGGTCGGTGGCTCAATCGCCTGCATTACGGCAGCGGCCATCTGCACCAGATCAATCTAGACGGGCAGGTCATCAGCGACTTCCAACGTGATCGTCTGCATCGCGAAGTGCTGCGCAGCCAGGGACAGATCAGCACGCG
>NZ_JARVSX010000028.1:0-5575 GCF_030208975.1 Pseudomonas sp. ME-P-057 | reverse complement strand
AGCACAAGCCCTTGGTTACTTGGGGCTTTATCAAGTAACTCGCCGAAGGCGAAACACGAGGCCGTTAGGCCGACGCTGTTGATCTGGCGCAGTCAGCCACCCCGCAAGGCCTGAGGATGTACCCGACTTGATACATTCAAGACACCCCACCGACACCTCCCCACCCCACCCTTTCGCCCCGCGCGCCAGCGAAGTAGCATGGCCGCGTCGACTCCTACCCGCGGCCCCATTCGGCAGCACAACACGGCGGCAGTACCATGCAGATACCTCCCGGCACCACCACCGCCACCTCGCCAGCCGAAGAGCGCCGCTGGAACACCCGCGCGCTGATCGTCGACGACGACATCCCGATCCGCGAACTGCTCTGCGACTACCTGGCCCGCTTCAACATCCACAGCACCGGTGTCACCGACGGCAACGCCATGCGCCAGGCGCTCGCCGAGGAGAACTACGACGTCGTGGTGCTCGACCTCATGCTGCCGGGTGAAGACGGGCTTTCGCTGTGCCGATGGCTGCGCAGCTCGTCCGACATCCCGATCCTGATGCTGACCGCCCGCTGCGAACCCACCGACCGCATCATCGGCCTCGAACTGGGCGCGGACGACTACATGGCCAAGCCCTTTGAGCCGCGCGAACTGGTGGCGCGCATCCAGACCATCCTGCGTCGCGTACGCGATGACCGCACCGAGGAACGCGCCACCCTGCGCTTCGACAACTGGCGGTTGAACAGCGTCCTGCGCCAGCTCACCGCGCCGGACGGCCTTGTCGTGCCCCTGTCCAACGCTGAATTCAGGCTGCTGCGGGTATTCCTCGAACGTCCACGGCGGGTGCTCAACCGCGAGCAGTTGCTCGACGCCGCCCGAGGACGCTCCATCGAGGCATTCGACCGCAGCATCGATCTGCTCGTCTCGCGCCTGCGGCAGAAGCTGGGCGATGACCCGAAATCACCGCAGTTGATCAAAACGGTACGCGGCGAGGGCTACATGTTCGACGCCCGGGATATTGGTTGATCCGCTCGGCCGACACCCTGTTCGCCCGGCTGTTCGGCGGAGCGCTGCTGGCCATCGTCCTGGCCCACCTGCTGGCGTTCGTCTGGTTTCATTACTACGGACCACGAATGCCGCCGCCCGAGTGCGCTCGGCCGATGGCCAGCCAGACGCAGCCTTCGCCGACTTCCGGCAGCACGTTGTCTGACAAAAACGACCCGCGCCCCGGGCCACCGTGCCGACCGCCCCTGCTGGGTATTCCGCTGGTGCCGCTGCTGTTTCAACTGATCACCCTGGTGATCGCCGCGTGGTTCGGCGCCAAAGCCCTGAGCCGGCCAATTCGCCGGTTGAGCGAAGCGGCCGAGCGCCTCAGCGAAAACCTCGACAGCCCTCCCCTCGCTGCCAATGGGCCACGGGAAGCGCAGCAGGCAGCGCTCGCGTTCAACCTGATGCAGGAGCGCATCCGCGACCAGGTGCAACAGCGCGCACGCATGCTCGCCGCGGTGTCACACGACCTGCGCACGCCCCTGGCGCGCCTGAAACTGCGGGTCGAGCAGATAGAAGACCTGCGGCTGCACGGGCAAATGAGCCAGGACCTGAACGACATGATCGGCATGCTCGATGCCACCCTGACGTACCTAAACGAGCAGCGCACCAGCGAAGCGCTGCAATATTTCGACGTACAGGCGCTGATCGAATCCATGGCTGAGAACGCCCAGGACAACGGCGATGACATTCAGGCGAGTGGCACCTGCCGACCGTTGAATTCCCAGCCCATGGCCCTGCGCTCCTGCCTCAACAACCTGATCGACAACGCGCTGCGTTACGCCGGCCACGCACGCGTGGAAAGCGAAGACACCAGCGACCTGCTGCGCATCCGCGTCATCGACCACGGCCCCGGCATTGCCAGAGAGCTGCGCGAAATGGTGTTCGAACCGTTCTACCGCGTGGAAGGGTCGCGCAATCGCAACTCGGGTGGAGTCGGCATCGGCATGACCATCGCCCGCGAAGCAGCGCGCCGGATGGGGGGTGACTTGCACCTTGAGGAAACCCCCGGCGGCGGGCTAACGGCCGTGCTGGAGTTGCCGCGCACCTGAGCGTCCGCGCAGGGTCATTCACTCGTTGCTCGCTTCGATCGCCTGTCGGGCGCGACTGTCGCCCACCCAATCGAGCAGCAGGCTGTAGGCCACCGCCAAGAGCGTCGGACCAATGAACAGGCCGATAAAGCCAAACGCCAGCAAGCCGCCAAACACCCCAAGCAAGACAATCACCAAAGGCAAATTGCCGCCGCGACTGATCAGGTACGGCTTGAGCACGTTATCGACTCCGCTGACGATGAACGTGCCCCACAGACCGAGAAAGATCGCCATGCCGTAATCACCACGCCAGGCCAGCCACGCCGTGGCCGGGATCCAGATCAGCGGCGGGCCCATGGGCACAAGGCTGAGCAGAAAGGTCCCGATACCCAGCACCAGGGCGCCCGGCACGCCGGCAATCAGGAAGCCGATCAAGGCCAGCACCGCCTGGGCCGCTGCCGTCCCGATCACTCCGTTCACTACCCGCTGCACCGTGCCTGCCACAAGGTCGAGGTAATACTGCGCACGGTCACCGATCAGCCGTTCCAGCAGGCTGAGCACGAACGCCGCCACCCGTGGTCCGTCGCGATAGAAGAAAAAAACGAAGACGATGCTCAGGGTCAGTTCGAGAATGCCCCCGCCGATCTGCGCGCTGCGCGCCAGCAGCCAGTTGCCGACCTGGCCCAGATAAGGTTTGACGCTGGCCAGCAAGGCAGCGCCCTGTTGGTCAATGGTGTTCCAGTAACCGACCAGCCGTTCGCCCACCAGCGGGACGCCCGCCAGCCACATGGGTGGATCGGGCAGACCGTCCACCTGCACGTCCTTGATGAAGCCGGTGGCGTCGCGCACGTGGTCTGCGAGGTTGAAACCCAGCCAGACCAGAGGCGCGAGCACCAGCACCATCCAGCCTACGGTCAAAATGGCGGCGGCAAGTGACTCGCGTCCCTTGAGCGCCCGGGTCAGCAAGCGCATCAGCGGCCAGCTGGCAAAAGCCAGCACGGCGCCCCAGAACAGCGCCGACCAGAACGGCGCCATTACCCACAGGCAAGCGCCGAGCAGCGCGAGCAGGAGTATCTGCACCAACAGGCGATCGTTATTGAACATGGTCATTCCGCACAAGGATGGGGATATCTGAGGAGCATACCGGTGAACCCCGTCGCCCGCCTGCTCTGACCATGCAGCCTGGAGATGCGCGCCAGAGGCACCGGTTCGAGGTCAACTGCGCTTAACGAATGAGCTGCAAGGTCAGACCGGGATTTTTACCATCACCAGCCTCCAGTCGCGCTGCGCGTACGCCTTTGGCCACAAGCGCCTGACGCCAGGCCTCGCGTTGCTCTCCAGAGAGCGTGACGCGCAATGTGCTGTCCAGATTCAACCCGCGGGACAGCAAGGTGATCCAGGGCTCCTGCGGTTCGGCGGTCAACATTGGCAGCTCAAGCTCACCCGTACTTTTCAGCTCACGCAGCAGAGTTGACGACGTCGGCAGCACATCGCCCAGAGGGGTGCTCGCCTGGAATTGTTCGACATGAAGGAAAGCGCGGCGGTTACCGCGAGTGATGCCATACAACGCCACCAAGGTGTTGTCAGCCGGGGCAGCCAGGCGCAGCAGCAGATAGGACTGGCCGTTATCGGCGCCGTACAGCTTGGCGTTGCCGAATACTTCGTTGGCCCACAGGCTGCTTTCGCCGCAGTCCCGCGCCTGACACCAGAACAGTAGCTGTGCGCCCTGCTGCTGCAATGCCTCACGTGCGGCGGTGAATGCTTCGTCGGCGCTGTGCTCAACCGGCAATTGGTAGGTGATGGCGGTGACATTGCCGCGCCCGGAAACCTGTCCGTCGAACCGCAGCTGGCCGCTGATCTTGCGTATAGAGCCCAGCGGGTAGATGCGTTCCAGCTCGACGGCCGGGCGATAGTCGACGATTTCTGCGTCGGTCAGTCTGGGCAGATTGGGCAGGTCCTGACTCCCGGGAACGTCGGCGGCATGGGTGATGGTGCTGAGGCCGGAGAGCAGCAGCGCTAACGCGAGCGTGCGGGTGAAGGTGTGGCTGAACGTCATGGATGCACTCATGGCAGGTCAATCGGCGAGGCAGCCATTGAAGCGGCAGGCAAGGCAATCGGCAGGCAAAACAAAGCCGCGACAACGCGCGGCGTGCTGAAAAATAAAAGGTCGGGGCTTAGGCAATGGTCCATCGTGCAGTCTCCTGTTTCAACTGCCCCAGCGTCGGCAGTTGCAGGTCGCAAGTCAAGGAACGGCGAAGACGCGATTGAAACAGTCTGCAACAGAGCCCGTCATGCGCGCGCCCTTTCAAGCACGACGTCGGGCTTCGTGCTGCCTTCTTCTTCCGCCCAGCGGGACATCAGGGTCCTGAGCATGAGCGCTGTGTCTTCCGGGTATTCGAGGGGAAACATATGCCCGCCAGGTACGCAAAGGTAGACGCCTTTGCGCATGCTTTTGACAGACAGCGCATGGTGGCGGCGCACCACGTCACTGCTTTCGCCGCGCACCATCGCAAGCGGAACCCGCAACTGACGGGCAAGGCCCGGACTGGTGTGGGGCACGCTGCGGTAAATACTGATTTCGGTCGCCGGATCAAAACGCAGCCGCAAACCGTCTCCATCCGCTTGCAATCCATGGCGCAAATACGCCTCGAAGCACTCGGGGTCGAAACGCCGAAACAGGGACTTGCCGGAGAAATACTGGCGCGCCGCCTCCACGCTGCTGAACACTTCACGACGCCCCAACGTCCGGCCTGCGGGCGTGATGCGATCGATAAAACCCAAGCGCTTGGCGGCACGAATCATCCATTGATCGAAGCGCGTCAAGACCGGCGAATCCAGCATGACCACGCCCCGGTACAACTCGGGATGACGCAGCGCGGCATGGTAGTGCAGCACGCCGCCCAGCGAATGGCCCACGCCCCAGACGGGTTGCGGCAGCTGGCGCAGGTGATGAATCAGCTCATCCACCAGCTCCGGCCAGTTATCGGTCACCGGGAACTGGGGATCATGCGCGTGCTGCTCCAGATGGCAGATCTCATACTCGGATCCCAGCGCGGCGAACAGCTTGCCGTAGGTACCTGACGGAAATCCGTTGGCGTGAGCGAAAAAAAGAAGTTGGGCCATGCCGACGCATCCAGGGCAACCAGAACAAGCCGCGATTGTGCGCACCAGCTGACCGGGCCGGCAATGATCGGAACTGCCATCGATGAGGCCACTCCGGTCATGGGGGCGTTTATCTGGGCGGGAGGGAATGACCGCCTATCTCTCCAAAACGGCAACCGGCGGCAACGCGGGGGCGACCGGGACGGCATTCCCACGCGGAGCATGAAAACGATCAAGCGTTATACCCCAAGGCTGATGGTGCCCAAACCGGCCTCTTCCCGGCTAAAGCCGGTCCCACTAACAGCAGCGGGTACGGTCAGTGGGACCAGCGCCAGCCGGAAAGAACCAGTCCCATCAACAGCAGCGGGTACGGTCAGTGGGACCAGCGCCAGCCGGAAAGAACCAGTCCCA
>NZ_JARVSX010000055.1:0-7718 GCF_030208975.1 Pseudomonas sp. ME-P-057 | reverse complement strand
CGCGCCGAACGGACATCCATGTCCTGACGGCGCTCTCGCGGCATCCATGCCGCTCAGCCCACTGCGCAAGACCTGCGTTCAGCCTGCACCCAGGTCGCGATTGGCGGTGCTTGGTCTTTTTGCGTATGAAGATCAAGAGCAAAAGCAGTTCAAGAGCAAAAGCAGATCAAGGGCTTCCCGGCTGAAGCCGGTCCCACTGGCTGCGCGCGTTGATTTATGAGGACCTGTTGAAGTCCCACTGGCTGCGCGAGTTGCTTTTATGAGGACCTGTTGAAGTCCTACTGGCTGCGCGCGTCGCTTTTAGGGGACCAGTTGAAGCCAGTCCCACTGGCTGCGCGCGTTGCTTTGTAGTGGGACCGGCTTTAGCCGGGAAGGGGCCGGTTGCTGCGCTCAAAGGCTTTGGTGACGGGTATTGTCCTGCTGGCGGGACGATGTATTGCGTTTTGGCAGGCTAATCGTTGATTACCTCGCGCTGTAGGATGACCCCACTTGATCGCCAAGTGGCGATTCTCACATTCGGAGCCTTCATGAAACTCTTGCACATCGATTCCAGCATCCTCGGCGATCATTCTGCTTCGCGTCAGTTGAGCCGCGGTGTTGTTCAGTCCTTTAGCGCTGTGAACCCAGGTACCGAGGTGGTGTATCGCGATCTGGCGAACGAGCCGCTGAGCCATTTTTCGGGCGCGACGCTGGCCGCTGCCGGTACGCCGGTTGAAGGTCGCGATGCTGCGCAGAAGCTTGAAGTGGAAACCAACGAGGCGACACTGGAGCAGTTTCTGTCTGCCGATGTGGTGGTGATCGGTGCGCCGATGTACAACTTCTCCATTCCAAGCCAGTTGAAGGCGTGGATTGATCGCATCACTGTGGCCGGGCGTACGTTTCGCTACACCGAAGCCGGGCCGGAAGGTCTGTGCAAGGGCAAGAAGGTGATCATCGTGTCGACGGCCGGCGGCCTGCACCAGGGGCAGCCTACCAGCGTTGGTCACGAAGACTTGTTGAAGGTGCTGTTCGGGTTCATCGGCGTGACCGATCTGCAGTTCGTGTTCGCTCACGGCCTGGCCTATGGCGACGAGCCGCGCGCTGCGGCCATGACCGCCGCGCAGAAACACATCAGCGAAACGTTGTTTGCCTGAGCCGTCGCGCCCGTTGCTGTACAACGCGGGCGCATCGCTGCTCTAACGCTTCCCTGAAGCCCTTTTCACCCGGCCTGTTGGCCGACCGGTGACAGGGCTTTTGCCGTTTTGGGACTGAGCGTTCAGCCGGGCGACAGCCTTTACACCCTCTTTGCGCGTAATCTGCAGACAAGCACCGTAGAATGCCGGCCCACTTGGCCCGTTCTGCCTGCAACGGCGGCCGATGTCGTCCTTCTTTAGAGCTTGGCCCGCCTTGTGCACTGTCGAACATCAAACGTTTCGGAATGTTATCCAACCCCAAGGGTCAGATAGCCACAGACTCCGTGTTTACGGGGCTTCAGACCACGAGCGTCTGAATTGGCAGCCAGGGATTGATAAGGTGAGGGGCATTGCAATGATGCGTCTTTGTGCAGTGATGATGATCAGCCTGCTGGGCAGCCTGCTTTCGGTGCAGGCCAGCGAGCTGCAAACCTGGAGCGTAGGCTTTCACGAGCTGACCTTCCTCGATCCGCTGGATTCGCAGCCGATGCACGCCTACGCCTTTTACCCTTCCACCGACGACGAGCACATCACCCGCGTCCAGGGCTATCCCATCGAGGCGACGCAAGACGCCACCATCGCCATGGGTCGGTTTCCGCTGCTGATGTTGTCCCATGGCAATACCGGCACGCCGCTGGCCCAACACGACCTGGCAACGTCGCTCGCTCGCAAGGGCTTTGTGGTGGTGGCGGTGTTTCATCCGGGCGATAACTACATGGACCACAGCCGCCTCGGCAGCCTGAGCAATCTGTACGGGCGCCCGCTGCAGATCTCCGAAGCCATCAGCGCCGCGTTGATCGACCCCATGTTGTCGCCGTATATCAGCGCGCGGCGGGTCGGTGTCATTGGCTATTCCGCTGGCGGCGAGACCGCCTTGATCCTTGCCGGCGCTCAACCGGATTTGCAGCGTCTGCGCCGCTACTGCACGCAGCGCCCGCAGGACCATGACGCGTGCAAAACCCAGGGCGAATTGGTCGCGGACCGGGAGGATTTGCACGCTCAGGCTGACCCGCGTGTAGGCGCGCTGATGTTGATGGCGCCGCTGGGGCTGATGTTTGGCCGTCAGACGCTGGCCGAGGTTCATGTGCCGGTGCTGCTGTACAGCGGAGATGGCGATGAGTTGCTGGCCATCGACAAGAACGCCGAAGCCCTGGCGCGCAAGCTGCCTGACGTCTCGGATTTCAAACTGTTTGCCGGCGCAGGGCACTTTGTGTTCATGGCGCCCTGTGATGATGAGCAGCGGGCCACTCAGCCTGGCCTGTGCACCGATGCGATCGGGGTTAACCGCGAAGACATTCACCGGGACCTGAGCACCGAAGCCGTGCGCTTCTTTGGCACCGCTCTGGGCACACCGTCCAGTACGGCGGGGATGCAGACCGCCGTGCACCGCGAGTATGGGCCTGTCGACAGCCTCGATCAGTAAAGTTAAGCGTAGAGCCTCGGGCCGCCGTGGTTGCGCGGCCGATCAGGCCGACGGCTTGCCACGAATCACCTTGCCACGTCGTTCACTTATTTCCCGTGCCTGCCCGTCGCGCTGACCGCCTGTGCGCGCTTCGCTGATCAGGGCGGGAATCAGCGGTCCCTCCGGCAGGTTTTTCCAGAACCGAGCGGGCAGGTGGCCTTGCATGACCTTGGGATTGAGCCGCGCCGGGTTAAAGATATGGCTGTAGTACGTCAGCCAGAGATTGCCATGGGGATCATCCGCGTTGCGCGCCAGCGATTGCCAGGCTTCGGGGCACACGGGCTGATGGAAGAGCTGCTCACCGTCATAAAAAACGCCGTCTTTTGGGGTCGCGATCATCCAGCGATGGCGGCCCATGCGGCCGATGAAGTGCTCACTGGCGGTGCGCAGGATGTCATGGGCCGGTTCGTGCCAGGCGACGTATTCAGGCAGGCGTGTCATCTCCAGTAGGGCGGCTTTGGCCGCAAGGTCTTCTGCATTGTCGATGACCGGCAGGGCAACAAAGCGCAGAAAGGCATGAAGATGGTGGGCTTCACGGCTGACCTGCTTGAGCCGCCGATGCAGCTCGCTGCCCAGTTTGTCGCCCGCCAGCATCGCCGTGCGATCGCCATGGCTGACCCGCCAGAGCACTTCATACAGCAACGTCCACCGCTGGTCGCCGCAGTATTGCGCTGCGTTTTGCAGCAACTCCAGCAGCTCCAGCGGAATACGGGCGCGAAACGGCCCAGGCTCTTCCGGGTAATGGGTGTCACTGGCGAACAGGTCGGCGTCCTGCTGGACGCTCCAACTGACCTGATCCGGATTGATCTGATGGCTCAGCAGCCAGCGTGCCTGCTGCCGCCACGTCTCGAACGCATCCGCGCAATCCAGAATGATCATCCCCACAACGCCATTTGCTGCGGCTGCGGTTTGTCGCGCAGTTGCTCTCGAAGATCGATGCTTGAGCTCTCGGCTTGTCGGGGGTGGTAATCGCTGGTGATGACGAACGGCTTGGCTTTGGCCAGTACGCAGCGCAGTCGAGTCAGGTCTTCGTAACGAATGCGGCGCTGGCGACGCAATTCCACCAGGCGCTTGGTGGTGCGAATGCCGATGCCCGGAATGCGCGCGATCATCGACGGTTCTGCGCGGTTGAGGTCCAGCGGGAAGATATCCCGGTGCTCCAGTGCCCAGGCCAGTTTCGGATCGATGTCCAGCGCCAGGTGGCCAGGGCCTTGCAACAGCTCGTTTGCGCTGTAACCGTAGCTGCGCAGAAGGAAGTCAGCCTGATACAGCCGGTGCTCGCGCATCAACGGCGGCGCGGCATGAGGCACGCTTTTCGGGCTGTTGGGAATCGGACTGAACGCTGAGTAATAAACGCGCTTGAGGCGAAAGTCGCCGTACAGTGATTCGGCGGTGTGCAAAATGGTGCTGTCATCGGTTTCATCAGCGCCGACGATCATCTGTGTGCTCTGCCCCGCAGGGGTGAAGCGCGGTGCCTTGGGCTCGTTCAGCACGGTTTGCTGCCCGGTGTAGATGGTCTGCATCGCCTGCTTGATCGAGCCCATTTCCTTTTCCGGCGCGAGGGTTTGCAGGCCCAGTTGAGTGGGCAATTCGATGTTGACGCTCAGACGGTCTGCATAGCGGCCGGCTTCTTCGATTAGCGCGGGGTCCGCTTCGGGGATGGTCTTGAGGTGGATGTAACCGCGGAATTCATGGTCTTCGCGCAGCAGCTTGGCCACGCGGATCAGCTGCTCCATGGTGTAATCCGCCGAGCGGATGATCCCGGAGCTGAGAAACAGGCCGCTGACGCAGTTGCGGCGATAGAAATCCATGGTTAGCGTGACTACTTCTTCCGGGCTGAAGCGCGCGCGCGGCACGTCGCTGGAGCGGCGGTTGACGCAGTACTGACAGTCGTAGAGGCAGAAGTTGGTCAGCAGGATCTTCAGCAGCGACACGCAGCGTCCGTCGGGCGTGTAACTGTGGCAAATGCCCATGCCGGTGCTTGAACCCAGCCCGGATTTGCCTTCTGAACTGCGTTTGGGCGCCGCGCTGCTGGCGCACGAGGCGTCGTACTTCGCCGCGTCGGCGAGGATGCTCAGCTTGTCGATCAGCTGCATGGATTTTCTCGATACTGTTTTTATGTACAGTATCGAGTTGACAGGTGATGAACAAGGCCCGATCGGATGGATGGCGGTCGGGTTAACTGATGCGCTGTACCAAATCGTTCAATTCGCCGAAGTCTCTGACGCGATGGAAGTTGCGGTTGTCCTTGAACGCCGAAAAATCCGTGTCGCCGTACCCGGCCACTTGTGCGCCAGCACTCAGCCCGGCTTCTACGCCAGGGACGCTGTCCTCCACCAGCAGACACTGGGCGGTCGGCAGGCCCAGCAGGTCGGCGGCGTGTTCGATGAGCACTGGCGAGGGCTTCCAGGCCTGCACCTCGTAGGCGCTGACGATCAAGCCATGGAAGACGTCGAGCAAGCCCACCGTGCTCAGGCAGGTTTCGATCTTGCTGCGCGGGCCGTTGGAGGCCACGCATTTGGGCAATGCCAGGTTGCGCACGAATTCCACGGCGCCGGGCATTTCTTCGAGCTTTTCGCGAAGCAGCGGCAGGGTTCGTGTGCGGAACTCGGTGACGATGTCGTCGGCGGGGAGCCACGGGTATTCGCGGCAAAGGCCTTCCATGCACAGCGCAAATTGCACGCCACGGAAGCGATGCAGCACTTCCTCGACGCTCAACAACACCTGATGTTTGTCGAGAATCTCGCGCAGCAGTCCGGCGGCCAGCCGTTCGCTGTCCACCAGGGTTCCGTCGCAGTCGAAAATGACGCCGGCAATATTCAAACGGGGCTCTCCTTGTTGCATGTCGCTTTACATGATCGTGTGAGTACGGTTGCAGGCAGCCAACCAGGCTAGGGGCAATTCGACCGGCATTATCGCGAAAAGTTGGCTTGAGCGGGGCAGGGCTGATGCTCGGCTTGCACGGACGCCGGCCCAGCACCTTTTTTGCGAATGCCGCTATGCAGGCCGACGCGGTCAATCGTCAGGCCTGCACATGAAGCGCCGGTTACAGCTCGACCGGCGTCACCAGCGTGCCGTCGTTGAAGTAACCGCTGACGTTGGCGAACACCAGATCTGCCATGGCCTGACGGGTTTCGTAGGTGCCGGAGCCGATGTGCGGGGTGAGTACCACGTTGTCCAGTTTCAGCAGTTCGGCCGGAACGTTGGGCTCGTCATCGAACACGTCCAGGCCAGCGCCGGCAATTTCGGACGCCAGCAGCGCTGCTACAAGCGCCTTTTCATCCACCACCGTGCCGCGCGCCACGTTGATCAGGAACGACTGAGGCCCCAGCGCTCTGAGGACTTCGGCGTTGATCAGGTGCTGAGTGTCGGGGCCGCCAGGGACGATGACGATCAGGTAATCGGAATCCTGGGCCAGTTCGCGAAGGTCGCCGTAGTGCTGATAGGGCACATCGTCATAGGGCTTGCCGCGACGGAAGTAAGCGATGTTCATCTCGAACGCGGCAGCGCGTTTGGCGATGGTCTTGCCGATCTTGCCCAGACCGACGATGCCGCAGGTCTTGCCGCACAGATCGTTGCCCAGCGGGAACTTGCCATTGGGCCACTGACCGGCCCGCACGAATCGCTCCGCTTCGCTAATGCGCCGGGACACACACAGCATCAGCGCCATGGCGGTTTCGGCGACCGCGTTGTTGAGTACATCCGGGGTGTTGCTGAGCTTGATGCCCCGGCCCGACAGGTAATCGGTGTCGACGGCGTCATAGCCGACGCCAAAGCTATTGACCACTTCCAGATTCGGCAGGCGATCCAGAAGGGCGTTGTCGGTGCCGAACACGCCGCTGGTGACCACCCCGCGAACCTTGGCGCCGTGGTCTTTGGCCCATTGGTCGACATCGTTGATGTCAGTGCGCTTGTGTACGGTGAAATCGCGCTCCAGGTTTTGCATGAGTGAGGCATGCATGGCGCCCCAGACCAGAATATCGGCTTTCTTTTCGCTCATTGTTTTCTCCTTATCGTGCGGCCTCACAGGAAGGCATTGCAGCGCAGACGGACGCCTGGGTGGTCCGGCGTGCCCAGGATTTGTAACACAGGTTGGCGTGGCAAGGCCCGGTTTTGAGCCTTGAGGCAAGAACAGGAGTGGCGCCGGCGCTTTTCGCGCAGCAGCCTCCACAGTCGATGCGACCGGTTACCTGCTGCCGTCAGCCCAGGTGCGTATCGGTGCTTATAACCTCGGCATAGGCGAACCCCAGCGCGGACATGAACGCAGCATGGACGTGGGCGGCGGGCACGGTGGCCCCGTCGAATTCCAGATCGCGGCTGGCGCAGGCATCATGGATCACCTTCACCTTGTAGCCCAGGTCTGCCGCCGCACGGGCCGTGGCGTCGATGCACATGTGGCTCATGGCGCCGATGATCACCAATTGCTCGATGCCTTTGTCCTCAAGCAATGCCTGCAATCCCGTTTCGCGAAACGAGTTGGGGAAATGCTTGAGCACCTCGGCTTCGTGCTCCTGCCGCGCTACCTTGGGGTGCAGTTGCGCGCCGTCGGAGCCCGGCGCGAAGAAGGGGGCGTCATCACTGCCGGCCTCGTGCCGGATGTAAACCACGAGGTCGCCAGCATCGCGCGCGGCCTGTATGACTTTTGCAGCGTTGTCGGCAGCAGCGTCGGCGCCCGCCAGGGGCCACTTTCCGCCGGGAAAATAGTCGTTCTGGATGTCGACTACGATAAGCGCTGTGCGAGTCATGGGGTGCTTCCTTGATGGAGGGCTTGAGGTCGAGGAGTATTGCGCATTCGGACCCGGGGCTAAAGCTGATCTGCAAGGCGATAGGCTTCCCGGCTGAAGCCGGTCCTACTGGGGAACACGGCACTTGAGTAGGACCGGCTTCAGCCGGGAAGAGGCCAGCGCGGACACCCTTCATTTCGCAGCGTGGCCACCGACGCTTTCCCGGCTGAAGCCGGTCCCACTGGGATACGCGGTGCTTGAGTGGGACTGGCTTTAGCCGGAAAGAGCCAGCGCGTACACCCTTTATTTCGCAGCGTGGCCACCGACGCTTTCCCGGCTGAAGCCGGTCCCACTGGGATA
>NZ_JARVSX010000044.1:0-8382 GCF_030208975.1 Pseudomonas sp. ME-P-057 | reverse complement strand
TCGCCAGGGCGTTGTCCATCAGGTAGCGGAACTGGTCGGCGTCGCTGTAGAGGCCACCGGCGAGGAAGCGTTGGTCTTTTGATGCTTTGCGCGTTTTTACGTCTGACGGTCGCACACATGACGATTCAGGTTTGCCGACCTGACGGTTGAGAATGCGCAAGCTGGGGCTTTTTGCTTGCGCGCCTGCAAAGTCGTTCTATGACGGCTGTGCGCGGAAGACCTTCGGGTCTGCCGGTTTTCTCTACTGCCGGTTCGCCAACCTGCGTACAACTGTCACCCATTCGTTTGGCGACCTGTGAATGATGGCATTCATCATTTAATTGTAGAGTTTAAAAAATGAACCGATACACGCCGCTTACAAACCCAGATTCAACCGTCTCCGCGTTGGTGATCGACACGCAAGCGCTCCTTGATCTGCTCTATGACGCCGCCGCGTAACGTATTCGTGCGGCGACACAGTTTTTGGAAAATTTGACGTTTCCGGAAGAGGTCAGCGGTGATGCGATTCTGCTTCATGATTTCGCGTTGCTGCTGGCTGTACCGCTGAGAACGGGTATGATTTGCTGGATGTAATTGGGCGGAAGCTGAATCCGCTAACTTCATAAATAAAATAGGCGATTGTCTTATAATTGCTCTAACTCAAATCGCTTTAACGTAAATAAAATTAAAATGCAAATTTTTAAAGAGCGTAAATCCATATTTAATTTAGCACCAGAGCAAACCTCGCGCCTGGTAATGCGTCACAGAAAAGTTTTTCCAGCGCCAATAGCCACTCTCACAACCAGAAACAGCTGATGAACAAGGCGTCATAACTCGTTCTCCCTTCGCCGGGTCAGTTCCCGGCGGCAACTGGACTTCACCAACTTTCTTTCCCGGTTGACTTACCCATCCAGACGGAATTATCGGCCCCTGGGTTGGGTTTGTAATTTCCTCTACGTTATTTGGAGGTTTTGCCCCGCCTTTTGCACCAAGACAATCTTATGAAATCAAGTGTTACCTAAATAAACGGCCCCATCCGAGAACTCCATCAGCCAAGGCACAGTTGATGACGAACAAAATGCATTCAAAATGCGGCCGTCAGATAATTTAAAGAATGGATCGATTGGCTGAGCATCAATAAGCCAACCTACCTCAACAATTGATAAACCTAAAAGCTCAGAGACATGGTCAAGGGCATCGTCATCCCAACAAGCGAACAGCAATTCACCCGCCCTAGACACACGCCACGCACTCTCAGTACGAAAGCTCCAACCCGCCGAAAAAAGCATCAAAGTATCGCCATCCCAAAATACTTTTTCAATTTTCAGGGGTAGCAAAAGAGCCACAGCCTGCAAGAAGTTATTCATCATTTAGTCCACTTGTTCAATATGCGTACGCTCCCTAATCCACTGCTTCCGTTCAGCCTTCGATAAACCTTGCGGAGGCTGCGGCGGCTTTCCAGTAGTAGGATCTACAGGTCCGCCATTAGCATTCTCGAATGAGGCGCGCTGGGGACTTCGACCATCCGCCTGCATCACCCGAACTCGCGAACCATCAGGCAAGATGTATTGAGTTCCAACCACATTTCCGCTGGTCGGAGAAACTACTGGCTTTGTCGGGTACCCTGCTGCTTCAAAATCAGCAATCATCTTAGACTGACTTTTAGGAAGATTCACTCCAGAGATATGACTAATTGATCCCTCATTTGCTGTTGCGCCTTGGCTACCCTTCCCTTTGCCAGCCCCTGAACGCGAAGGTATTGGAATCCCAATTCCTGCCTTAATCGCCTCCGCTGCAAGCTTAGCCAGTTCTCCACCGCCCGCAGAGTTGATATCTGCTGCGATTTTGTTGGATGCGTCAAGGTTGTTCCCTAGCACAAAACCGACTGCCCCCGCAGCCCCACCCTGCCCCTGGGACCTGAGCCTACCTACAAGATCGACGAGTTTCTGATCGTCGTCTGCCAAAGAGGTAGCAATGCCCCGGCATCTTTGCGGATCGCGCGCGCAAAGCGCATCCAACTCATCATTTCGCTGTTGATCAAGCTCTGCGTAACGCTGCCTGACCTCACGCTTCTCTTGCTCCGTAGTCTTGCTGTCAACCTCCCGCAACATCTGCTCAACTTCCTCGTGGTAGAGGTAGTTGAAAGTTGTCGCCTTTTGAGCAATCTGAGAACCCTTCTCCAAATCACCATCAACCGCCGCGGCTGCTAACAGCCCCGTCAGTTGTGAAAGCATCAAGGTGATGTCTTTATTACCCTGGGCGGTCCAAGTGAGCTGATTGATTAATGCCTCATTTAACCCCGCAGCCGCAGCTCCGGTTTTGAAATCACTCCCGGTCGCTTCTGCCAGCAATCCACCCATCAAAGCATGAGCAATGATTTTTTGAGGGCTTCCATTGGGAAAGGCGACGTAGTCACCCACCCAATTAAAGCCAGTAGCCATCGCCACATTGCCAGCCTCTCCCAGCAAAGCAGCATTGAAGTTATCGCCGAAGCTGCCCCCTTGAACGGCCGTCGAGATCCCGCTAGAGATTACCGCACGGCCACCTGTACGCAGCGCGATATCGCCTGCTGACGTCCAAGTGAAGATGTCTTTGGACGAGTTAGTGACTGCCAAAGTTGAACCTGTACTCGGGCTTACACCTTGGACCGTGCTTGTGCTGGCACCTGCACTGTCTGCACCAGCGAACCAATTAGTATCGGCATACTCCAGGGCACCCGCCGTAAACCCGGCGACCGCTGCGCTTTTCAGGCTATTTGCGCTGACCGTTTCTTTAAACGCTGCACCCAAATTGCCCTTGTTGTTGATGGTGCTGGTGACTGCCGTTGTACTCAGGCTGGTACTTACGGCAAGGGTGGCACCCTGCAGTCCAAAACCTACCGGCCCCATGATCGCCGCCATCATGATCGCGATTGCAATCTTGGCACCGGCCCCCAGTCCCGAGTTATCGTACTTGAAGCTCTCGTGGATCTCTTTCACCTGACGCAAATCAATGTCGCCACGGGCTTCAGCTTGCCTCAGCCAAGCCAGATTAGGATCAGCCTTTACCATCGCATCAACGGTCTGACTTACGGTCTGCTGATCGACCTGTTTGACATCTATATGAATGCCTTCGGCGGCCTTTATGACAAGCTGCCCTCGAGCAACCAGTTCGCTCTGACGCAAGGTTTCATCGGTGTTGCCTTTGCCTTTGGCGCTGAACCAAGAGAGATCACTTTTGCTTTTGGTATGGCTTTCGTCATGCAGATCCTTAACCCCTTCAAAGACAATTGCGCCGCCGCTATCGAGGAAGATGTCTTTGCCGCTATTAACCTTTGCGACTTGGTACAGTTGATCACCGTCGCTTGTCAGGGTCAGGTTGCCACCCGTCTTGATCTCGGTACCTACCTGAGTGGTGCGAGTAACTTCATCCATCTGCGCCTTTTTAGCGCCCCAGCTTCCTTTCTCCTTCATGTCGTACAACGTATGCGTGCTGTTCTCAGCCGCCAACAAACTCAACTTATCCCCGCTGTACAGATAAGCCTCATTCCCTGCACTGATCTTGCTCGCCACAATCGTCGTATCGCGCCCGGCCTGGCTCACAAAATCCCCACCCGCCGTCAACACGCTCGCCACTTGGGTGGTCTGGTCGTCCGAGGTCTTGATGCGTTCCTTGCCGTGTTTTTCCTTGCCCTCGACGTTGTGCATGTCGCTGACCGACGCCACGTTGAAGTCGCGCCCGGCCTGAATATTCAGGTCTTTGCCGGCCGTGGCCGTGCTGCCGATGATGTTGACGTCCTGCCCGGCTTTCATATTGATGCTGCCGCCCGCCGTGACGCTGGCGGCGAGGTTTTTGACGTCGGTGGTGATGCTGGACTTTTCGCCGCCGTCGCGGCTCTCGTGCTTGATGCGGGTGTCGCTGGCGGCAATCAGGTTGAGGTCGCGGCCGGCGGTCAGGTTGGCGTCTTTGCCGGCGGTGAGTGCGCCTCGGTTCGTGAGGTCGCGCCCGGCGTCGATGGCGAGGTTTTCGCGGGCGACGATGGTGCTGGCGGTGCTGTCGGTGAGGGTGCGCATGCCGGCGCCGTCACGTACCTGGATGGCGGTGTTGTCGTTGGTGATGTCGCCCTTGAGGGCGGCGAGGCTGACTTGGTTGCCGCGAATTTCGCCGGCCATGGCGTTGCGGATGCTGTCTTGGGCCAGCAGGCTCAGGTTGTTGCCGGCTTCGATCAGACCGCCGGTGTACATGCTGCCGCTGCTGACGGCGGTGAGGTTGTTGCTGGCGCGCAGGGTGCCGACGTTGATCAGGTCGCCGCCGGTGACCAGGTTGAGATCGCGGCCCTGGATCAGGCTGTTGCCGCGTACGTTGCGTGATTCGGCCTGGGCCAGGTAGAGCACCGGCACGAGGACGGTCTGGCCGTCGACGACGCGGTTTTCCATCCACACGATGTCGTGGGTCAGCGCGCCGACTTGCTGGCTGGTGAGGGTGACGCCCAGGCTCAGGCGCAGGGCGTCTTTGCTCGCCAGGGCGTTGTCCATCAGGTAGCGGAACTGGTCGGCGTCGCTGTAGAGGCCGCCGGCGAGGAAGCGTTGGCCGGTTTGCGCGAGGACGGCGTCGCGGATCAGGCGGCTCTCGTATTGGCCATCGCCCAGGCGGCGCCAGGCGTTGTCATCGGTTAAGCCGAGTTTGCCGAGTATGTAGTCGGAGCTGAGGAAGCCTGATACGGAGGTGAACTCGGGGTTGGTCTCGATCAGGTAATGGCTGGTCGGGTCGGGGTTTTTGACGAACAGGCCGTACTCGCCCTTGGGCGTCTGGAAGTTCGGCGCGGTGGTCGGGTCGACCGGCGCGAACGGCGTGCCGGTGTAGTCCACGGGTACGAAGCCGCCGCCGGGGGCGACGCTGGCAACCGGCAACACGCTGCCGGCGCCTTGGGCGCTCGGGTCGTTGGCGTGCTTGCTCAGGTTGATGTTGATGCCGCCGACGGGGATGCCGGTCTGGTCGTCGCCCAGGGTGCCGGTCAACTGCGCCAGGGTGTTGTTGTGCAGCGTGCCATTTTGCAGTGTGCGCGCGACGTTGAGGTTGACGGTGCCGCCGGCCTGCATCGTGGCGGCGTAGCCTGGGCCACCGTTGTCGGTCCAGGTGGTGACGTCGCTTGAGTGGGCGAAAGGCTGGCTATCGGGTGAGCGGTTTTTCAGTTCTTCGAAGCGCGCCTTATCGAAATGCCCAGCCGCCGTGGCCGCATTGAACGCTGGAACGTCGACATATTGCATGCGTTCAAACAAATCGTCGGAAACGTGACCTGGCGTGCTGACGACAATCTTGCGCTCCCCCGTGCGCGTCGCGGCGCCCTGGTTCAGCAGGTCACCGGCGGTGATACTCAGGTCGCCATTGGCGGCCATCAGGCTGTAGCGGTTCTGCACATTGTCGCCTTGCACCAGCATGTTTTTGCCAGCCACCAGGCGCGCCGCTACCGAATCCTTGGTCGCCGCCTCAAGGTACGTCTCGTAGATGGTGATCTCGCCACGTTCCCAGCTGTCTTTCTCGCCGCAGTGCTGGTAACAGATCCAACTCAGGCTGCCGGTGGTCAACGTCTGCCCGAGTTCGAATTCGTCTTTGGCGTTTTCGATAAAGCCTGCATTGATGCCGATGGAGCCTTCGCTTTCCACGGTGCCGGAGCGGTTGCTGAACAGCGCCGCCTTGCCGCCATCCGCCGCTGCAAAACTCAAGTCGCCCTTGCTGTAAACGTCGCCATACAGGTTGCTGAAGCCATTACCGCGCAACGTCATGTCGCCGCCGCTGAACAACAGTGTGTCCGCCGCATTGTTGATGCCGTTGACGGCCGTCAGGTTCACCGCGCCTTGAGCACCAAGGGTGCCCCGGTTATTGATCTGCGTCGCTGCGATGTCCAGCTGCTGACGCGCGGTGAGGAAACCGAGGTTGTCCAGAGTCCCGCCCAGCTTGACCTGGGTATTGAGGCCTGCGAGACGCCCTCCGTTCTGGCTGAGGTTATTCGCCGCCACACTCAGTGTTTGCAGGGCCGACACCCGGCCGCTGTTGGTCATGTCGCCGGTGGTGGTGATGCTCAAGTCACCGTCGCTGAGCAGTTCGCCGCCGTTGTCCAGGCTGGCTACGTCGAGGATCAAACCCTTGCCGCTGGCCATGCGATCGCCCGCCTTCAGGGTCAGGCCTTGGGTGCTTTCATAGGTGAGGACTTCGTTTAGTTGCACGCTCCCCAGGCCATCGACGGTGCCGAATGCCCAATCGGCGCTGCCCGTACCGTTGATGGTGCCTTGGCTACCGGTGAGGCTGGCGGTATTGATGTGGAACGCGCCCAAGCCCGCATGCTGCAACAGACCAGAAGTGTTGTTCAGGCTGGCGGCATCGAGGTTGAAAGCCGTGCTGCCGAATTCAAGGGTGCCGTTCTGGTTGTTGAGTGCGCCGCCGAGGTTGAGGGTGCTATTGGCACCGCCCAGAGCACGCAGTTGGCCGCCGGCGCTATTGTCGAGGTTGCCGCCGGTGAAGGTCAGACCCTGGTTAGCCTCGATCAGGCCGCCGTTGTTGGTGAGCGTGTCGCGTGAAGTCAGGTTGATCAGGTTGCCGCTGATCTGGCCATCTGCGCTGTTGTCGAGGCTGGCGCCGCTGACGGTGACCTGTTCTTTGGCGAACAGCTTGCCGCCGCGATTGGCCAGGGCTTCGACGGTCAGTTGCAAGTTGCCGAGCAAGCTTGCCATCAGGCCGCCGTCGCCGTTGTCCGCCGCGTTGGCGGTGACGGTCAGGGTATCGCCCTGCACGGTGCCACCGCTGTTGTTCAGGCTGCCGGTATCCAGCTGGGTGTGCGCGCCTCCGCTGAGGATCAGGCCTTTACGATTGGACACATCGCTGCCGCTATAGCTCAGGCCTTGATCGCCAGCCAGCAGTTGGCCGCCGTCGTTGTTCAGGTGTTGGGCGGTAATGTCCACGCGCTTGCCGCGTAAAGTGCCGCCGCTGTTATCGAGGGTGGTGAGGGCCTTGACCAGAATGCTGCGCTCACCCGCATCAAGGGTTCCGCCAGCGTTGGTCAGCAGGTCGCTGACGTTGAGGGTGATGTCGCCGCCGTCGCTGACCAGTGCACCTTTATTGCTGTTGGTGAAGGTCGGCGCAGTCATTTCGATCGACTGGCCGAGCAGGATCCCCGCGCTGTTGTCGAGGCGCTCGCCGCGCAGTTGCAACAGGCCTTCGCTTTGAATGCGGCCTTGGGCGTTGAGCAATTGGCCCGGCCCTTTGAGCAGCAGGCTCACACCCTGCGCACCGCCGGCCAGCAGACCCGCGTCACGGTTGTCCAGGCTGGACGCGCGCACGTCGAGTTGATCACCCAGCACACGCCCGGAACGGTTGTCGATGTCACCGCCACTGGCGTCGAGCAGAATCTGCTTGCCAACGATCACGCCGCTCTGGTTGTTGAGTTTCGCAGCGTGCAGCTCCACGTTGCCCTGCCCGGATTGCAAGCGGCCCTGAGCGTTATTGAGCTGCTGGGCGGTTGCCACGGTCAACTTGCCGGTATTGGCGCTGAGTACGCCGTTGGCGTTGCTGCTGAGGCTGCCTGCGTTGAGATTCAGGTCAGTGCCGGCCTGGGCAAACCCCAGGCTGTTGTTGAAGGCATTGGCAACGGAGAGGTTCAGCGCGCCGTTGTCGGCCTGGATCAGGCCCTTTTGACTGTTGTCGAGGTCGCTGGCGTTCACCGTCAGCGCACCGGCGACCAGCACACCGTTCTGGTTGTTGAGACTGGCTGCGTTGACGGTCAGGTCGTTGGCGACGATTTGCCCGCCACTGTTGTTCAGGTCGGCGCTGCTGAGCACCAGGCTGCCACCGGCCATTTCAATGCGGCCCTGGCGGTTATCCAGGGAGGTAGTGTTGAGCGTCGCGGCCTGGCCTTCACCGAAGCGAATCAAGCCGCCCAGGTTGGCAATGGCCGGTGCACTTATTGCCAGGCTTTGCTCGCCGAAGATGCGTGCGGCGGCGCCCTGATTGGTCAGGGTGCTCGTATTGACGCTGACGGTTTTGGCCTGGACGATGCTGCCCTGGTTGGTCAGCGCCTGCGCGGCGGTGATCGCCAAGGCGCGGCTGGCCAGCAGGTCGCCACTGGTGTTGACGGTTTGCGCGTTCACCACCAGGTCGCCGGTGGCGTTGCGGCTGTTGTCCGCTGCCACGCCCGCTTCGATGATGCCGGCGTTGGTCACGCTGGCCGCGTTGAGTTCAATGCGTTGGCCGGCGGCCACGCTCTTCTGGTTGACCAGGGCTTGGGCGCTGGTGACGTTTACGTTGCCGGTGGCGTAAACCTTGTCAGTCAGGTTGACGCTCTGCGCCGTCACCCTGACGTTACCGGTGGCCGCCGCCTGAGCCATGCTCAGGCGCCCATTGGCATCCAGTTGAATATCCCCGCCACTGGCC
>NZ_JARVSX010000057.1:0-9822 GCF_030208975.1 Pseudomonas sp. ME-P-057 | reverse complement strand
GCGGCGAGAGCGCCGTCAGGGCATGGATGCCCGTTCGGCGCGGGCCCACGGAGCGGGGCCGGAGTGAAGGAACCCGACGGAGTCGGGCCAAACCGAGAGCACAAGCCCTTGGTTACTTGGGGCTTTATCAAGTAACTCGCCGAAGGCGAAACGTCTGCCCTTAGGCAGACGTTCTTGATCCTGGCGTACTAAGCCACGCCGCAGGTCTAGCGCGAACGCAGGATTACCGCTCTAGAAGAATCCGAAGCATCCGCCGCAACGGCTCAGCCGCGCCCCACAGCAACTGGTCACCCACCGTAAACGCCCCCAGATACTGCGAACCCATGTTGAGCTTGCGAAGACGCCCTACCGGAATATTCAACGTGCCGGTCACCCACGTCGGGCTCAACTCCTGAATGCTCGCCTCCCGATTGTTCGGCACCAGCTTCACCCATGGATTGTGCTGGCTGATCAGGCCTTCGATGTCAGCGATGGGCACATCTTTGTTCAGCTTGATGGTCAACGCCTGACTGTGGCAGCGCATGGCGCCGATGCGCACACAGATGCCGTCGACCGGAATCGGGCTCTTGAAGCGGCCGAGGATCTTGTTTGTCTCGGCCTGGCCTTTCCACTCTTCCCGGCTCTGACCGTTCGGCAGCTCTTTGTCGATCCACGGAATCAGGCTGCCGGCCAGCGGCACACCGAAGTTCTCGGTCGGGAAACCCTCGCCGCGCATGGCGTCAGCCACCTTGCGGTCGATGTCCAGAATCGCGCTGGCAGGGTTGGCCAGTTCATCCGCCACCGACGCATTGATCGCACCCATTTGCTTGATCAGCTCGCGCATGTTCTGCGCGCCTGCACCGGATGCCGCCTGATAGGTCATCACGTTCATCCACTCCACCAGCCCGGCCTCGAACAGCCCGCCCAGGCCCATCAGCATCAGGCTGACGGTGCAGTTGCCGCCGATGTAGTTGCGGGTGCCCGCGTCCAGCTGCTGGTCGATGACCTTGCGGTTGACCGGATCAAGGATGATCACCGCATCGTCCTGCATGCGCAGGGAAGAGGCAGCGTCGATCCAGTAGCCCTGCCAGCCGGCTTCACGCAGCTTGGGGAACACTTCGTTGGTGTAGTCGCCGCCCTGGCAGGTCAGCACCACGTCGAGGGTCTTCAGCTCATCAATGCTGTAGGCATCCTTGAGCGGCGCCACGTCCTTGCCCACCGACGGGCCTTGGCCACCGACGTTGGAGGTGGTGAAAAAAACCGGCTCAATGAGATCGAAATCCTGCTCTTCCAGCATGCGCTGCATGAGCACGGAACCGACCATACCGCGCCAACCGACCAGACCTACACGTTTCATCGCAACTACACCTTAATTAAAAGTGGGGCCTCGGCTGCCGAGAACCAACAGGGCTCAACCGGACAGCCGTGGGCCCGAGATATTACAGATTGCGCAGCGCGGCGACTACGGCATCGCCCATTTCCTGCGTCCCGACCCGGGCGTTGCCTTCGGACCAGATGTCACCGGTGCGCAAGCCTTGATCGAGGACCAGGCTCACGGCTTTTTCGATGGCCTCGGCGGCGGTGTGTTCGTTGAAGCTGTAACGCAGCATCATCGACACCGACAGGATAGTCGCCAGCGGGTTGGCCACGCCCTTGCCGGCGATGTCCGGCGCCGAACCGTGGCAAGGCTCGTACATGCCCTTGTTGTTCGAATCCAGCGACGCCGAAGGCAGCATGCCGATGGAGCCCGTGAGCATCGACGCTTCGTCGGAGAGAATGTCGCCGAACATGTTGTCGGTGACGATGACGTCGAACTGCTTTGGCGCGCGGACGAGTTGCATGGCGGCGTTGTCGACATACATGTGGCTCAGTTCCACGTCCGGGTAGTCCTTGGCGACCTGTTCCACGACTTCACGCCAGAGTTGACTGGACGCCAGCACGTTGGCCTTGTCCACCGAGCAGAGCTTTTTGCCACGCAGGCGGGCCATGTCAAAGCCGACACGGGCGATGCGACGAATCTCGCTCTCGCTGTACGGCAATGTGTCGTAGGACTGACGCTCACCGTTTTCCAGTTCGCGGGTGCCGCGTGGGGCGCCGAAGTAGATGCCGCCGGTCAGCTCGCGAACGATCAGGATGTCCAGGCCGGCAACGATCTCGGGTTTCAGGCTTGAGGCATCAGCCAGTTGAGGATAGAGAATGGCCGGACGCAGGTTCGCAAACAGGCCCAGTTGCGAGCGGATCTTCAGCAGACCGCGCTCGGGGCGGATGTCACGGTCGATGGCGTCCCACTTCGGACCGCCCACCGCGCCCAGCAACACCGCGTCAACGGCACGGGCCCGCGCCAGGGTTTCATCTGCCAGCGGCACGCCGTGCTTGTCGATGGCTGCGCCGCCGATAACGTCGTGGCTCAGTTCGAAACCCAGCTGGTATTTCTCGCTGGCCAGTTCCAGCACCTTGACCGCCTCGGCCATGATTTCCGGACCGATGCCATCGCCTGGGAGAATCAGAATCTGCTTGCTCATAACGTCCTCGTTTCAATAAGTGCATCGGCGCCCGATGAGCGCCGATTGTATAAGCAGGTGCCATGCCGTCTGTAGGAGCCGGCTTGCTGGCGAACAGGGTGTGTCAGACTCACTTTTCATACCTGACCCAACAGATTCGCCAGCAAGCCGGCTCCTACAGACCGCTCATCAATCACGCATCCCTGAACAGCCAAGGCTGCGAAGCGCGGTGCTTGCTTTCAAACGCCGCGATCGCCTCGCCGTCCACCAGCGTCAGCCCAATATCGTCCAGGCCGTTGAGCAGGCAGTGCTTGCGGAAGGCATCGATCTCGAAGCGATAGACCTTGCCGTCTTCACGGGTCACGGTCTGCGCCGCCAGGTCCACGTTCAGCTGATAACCCGGTGTGGCCTCAACCACCTTGAACAGCTCATCGACTTCGCTTTCGCTCAAGATGATCGGCAGCAAGCCGTTCTTGAAGCTGTTGTTGAAAAAGATGTCGGCATAGCTTGGCGCGATGATGCTGCGAAAGCCGTACTCTTCCAGTGCCCACGGCGCGTGCTCGCGACTGGAGCCGCAACCGAAGTTTTCGCGGGCCAGCAACACGCTGGCGCCCTGGTAACGCTCGGCGTTGAGCACGAAGTCCGGGTTGCGCGGGCGTTTGGAGTTGTCCTGATAGGGCTGGCCCACATCCAGGTAACGCCACTCATCAAACAGGTTGGGACCGAAACCGGTGCGGCGGATCGACTTCAAGAACTGCTTGGGGATGATCTGATCGGTGTCAACGTTGGCGCGGTCCAGCGGAGCGACAAGGCCGGTGTGTTGAGTAAAAGGCTTCATGCTGGGCTCCTTATGCTTGGCTCATGGTGCGAACGTCGACGAAATGGCCGTTGACCGCTGCTGCAGCCGCCATCGCCGGGCTCACCAGGTGCGTGCGGCCGCCGGCGCCCTGACGGCCTTCGAAGTTACGGTTGGAGGTCGACGCGCAATGCTCGCCGCTTTCCAGGCGATCCGGGTTCATCGCCAGGCACATCGAACACCCGGGTTCGCGCCACTCGAAACCGGCTTCGATGAAGACCTTGTCCAGCCCCTCGCGCTCGGCTTGTTCCTTCACCAGCCCTGAACCGGGTACCACGATCGCCTGCTTGATGGTCGAGGCCACCTTGCGGCCTTTGGCGATGTCTGCTGCGGCGCGCAGGTCTTCGATCCGCGAGTTGGTGCAGGAGCCGATGAACACGCGGTCGAGCTGAATATCGGTAATCGCCTGATTGGCTTTCAGGCCCATGTATTTCAGTGCACGTTCGATGGATCCCCGCTTGACCAGGTCGGCTTCCTGCGCCGGGTCCGGCACATGCTGGTCGACAGCGATGACCATTTCAGGCGAAGTGCCCCAGCTGACTTGCGGTTTGATCTGGGTAGCGTCCAGCTCGACCACCGTGTCGAACACCGCGTCTTCGTCGGACACCAGGTCCTTCCAGGCTTCCACCGCGGCGTCCCATTGCTCGGGAGTCGGCGCGAAAGGACGACCCTTGACGTAGGCGATGGTCTTTTCGTCGGTCGCCACCAAACCTACGCGGGCGCCGGCTTCGATGGACATGTTGCAGATGGTCATGCGGCCTTCGACGGACAGATCGCGGATGGCGCTGCCGGCGAATTCGATGGCGTGGCCGTTACCGCCGGCGGTGCCGATTTTGCCGATAATCGCCAGGACGATGTCCTTGGCCGTCACGCCGAACGGCAGCTTGCCTTCGACTTTGACCTGCATGTTCTTCATCTTCTTGGCAACCAGGCACTGGGTTGCGAGGACGTGTTCGACTTCCGAAGTGCCGATGCCGTGCGCCAGCGCGCCGAATGCGCCGTGGGTCGAGGTGTGGGAGTCGCCACACACCACGGTCATGCCCGGCAAGGTCGCGCCCTGCTCCGGACCAATGACGTGAACGATGCCCTGACGTACGTCATTCATTTTGAATTCGGTGATGCCGTACTCATCGCAGTTGTCGTCGAGGGTCTTGACCTGCAGACGCGACACCTGATCAACGATGGCATCGACGCCGTCCTTGCGGTCGGGCGTGGTCGGCACGTTGTGGTCAACGGTGGCAACGTTGGCGTCGATGCGCCAGGGTTTGCGGCCGGCCAGACGCAAGCCTTCGAACGCCTGGGGCGAGGTCACTTCGTGAATGATGTGACGGTCGATGTAGAGCAGCGCCGACCCATCGTCGCGCTGCTTGACCAAATGCGAATCCCAGAGCTTGTCGTAGAGCGTTTTGCCGGCCATCAGACGGTTCCTCATCAGCGTATTTCTATGCCCCGGCCAGCGATGTCACGATGACACCGTAAAGACCCTCGGCTTGTGGGGGGCAATGCTATGGAATATGGTTAAATAACTCAAATTCATATTTTTCATGCTTTGCATAACCAACAGGAATCCGAGATGGATCTGGCCAACCTCCATGCTTTTATCGCCATTGCCGAGATGGGCAGCTTCTCCGCAGCGGGTGAGCGCCTGCACTTGACTCAGCCTGCGGTCAGCAAGCGCATCGCCGGATTGGAGCAGCAGCTGGACGTGCGCCTGTTTGACCGGCTGGGCCGCGAAGTCAGCCTGACGGAGGCGGGCCGTGCCCTGCTTCCGCGTGCTTATCAGATTCTCAACGTGCTCGATGACACCCGGCGGGCGCTGACCAACCTCACCGGCAAGGTCACCGGTCGCCTGACTCTGGCCACCAGTCACCATATCGGCCTGCACCGGCTGCCGTCATTACTGAGGGCTTTTACCAAGGCTTATCCGGAGGTCGCTTTGGACATTCAGTTTCTCGATTCGGAAGTGGCCTACGAAGAGATTCTGCACGGTCGGGCAGAGCTGGCAGTGATCACCCTCGCGCCCGAGCCGCACGCGCTCGTCAAAGCAGTGGAGGTCTGGGACGACCCGCTGGACTTCGTTGCAGCGCCAGAGCACCCGCTGGCCACTCAGGCCAATGTCAGCCTGGCGGACATCGCCCGCTACCCTGCGGTATTTCCCGGCGAAAATACCTTCACGCATCACATCGTCAGTAAATTGTGTGAAGCGCAGGGCCTGAAACCAAATATCGCCATGAGCACCAATTACATGGAGACGATCAAAATGATGGTGTCCATCGGGCTGGCCTGGAGCGTGCTCCCCCGCACCATGCTGGACGAACAGGTCACGCCGATCCCGCTGCCGGGCATCCAGCTGCGCAGGCAGTTGGGCTATATCGTCCACACCGAGCGCACGTTGTCCAACGCAGCGCGTGCGTTCATGGCATTGCTTGATGCGCAGATGGCACAGCCGGAACAACCGTAAACGCCTTAAGCACGCCGAAAGTTGTGTGCCTTGTACAGGCCCATGGCAGGAGCGCGCTTGCCCGCGAAGGCATTTTGCCTGTGACGAATTAACCGCCTGACCTGATGGGTTCGCCAGCAAGCCGGCTCCTACGGACCTCATCCGGGCCCTAATTCGTAGGCGATACGCAGATCCACTGTAGGAGCGCGCTTGCCCCCGAAGGCATTTTGCCTCTGACGAATTAACCGCCTGACCTGATGGGTTCGCCAGCAAGCCGGCTCCTACGGACCTCATCCGGGCCCTAATTCGTAGGCGATACGCAGATCCATTGTAGGAGCGCGCTTGCCCGCGACGGCATTTTGCCTGTGACGAATTAACCGCCTGACCTGATGCGTTCGCCAGCAGCCGGCTCCTACGGACCTTATCCGGGCCCTAACTCGTAGGCGTTAAGCAGATCCATTGTAGGAGCGCGCTTGCCCGCGAAGCATTTTGCCCAGTGAGGAATTAGTCGCCTGAGCTGATGCGTTCGCCAGCAAGCCGGCTCCTACGGACCTTATCCGCGCCAAGAATCATGGCCATTGCACAGACCCACTGTAGGAGCGCGCTTGCCCGCGAAGGCATTTTGCCTATGAAGAATCAATCGTCTGACGCCCTGCATACGCGGGCAAGCGCGCCACGACATTGGTTGCGTGGATGGTGATTCGTGGCTGAACGCGCAAAAAAAGGCGCCCAGCAGGGCGCCTTCTTGCCTGACTCGGTATCAGTGAGCCAGCGCTTTCTGGGCATTGATTTCGATGCGTTTTGGCTTGGCTTCTTCAGGCACCAGACGCAGCAGGTCAATGTTCAGCAGGCCGCTGGCCAAAGCAGCGTTTTTGACCTCGATGTGGTCAGCCAGGCGGAACGACAGCTTGAAGGCACGCTGGGCGATGCCCTGATGCAGGAAGGTCACGCCTTCTGCCGTGTTCTCGCGCTTGCTGCCAGTGACGGTCAGCACGCCCTTCTCGACTTGCAGCTCCAGATCTTCCTCCTGGAAACCCGCCGCCGCGATGACAATGCGGTATTGGTCGTCAGCGTGTTTCTCGACGTTGTAGGGAGGATAGCTGCTGGCCGACTCGTTGCGGGCCGCCGATTCGAACAGATCGTTGAAGCGGTCAAAGCCAACCGAGTGACGGAACAGTGGAGCCAGGGAAAATGCAGTAGTCATTTGAAAATCTCCTGATAAATCAGCAAGTGGTTATCTCCGCGACCCGACTTCGGCATCGCGTAATCCCAAAATAGGGACGGCCATTTACGTTTCAAGAGTCGCTCACAAAAAATTTTTTCAGGCAGCTTCCGGCACCTTCGCACCCAGCATCAGGCTGATCCGCTCGCAGTCGGTTTCACGGCGTAACGCGTCGAAAAGCACGGTGGCTTCCGGGTAGCTCTTGGTCAGCAACACCACCCACTGTTTGAGCCGGCCCGGTGCCTGAACGCGGGTCATCTTGGCCATCGCCTGCAGCCAGAAATCACGCAAGAGCGGCTGCAATTCAGCCCACGTCATGGCCACCACCTCGCGTCCGGCTTGCGCAGCGGCAATCTGTCGGCCCAGGTCAGGGCGCGCCACCAGACCGCGACCGATCATGATGTCGCGGGCTCCGCAGATCTCGCGGCAGCGTCGCCAGTCCTCAACGGTCCAGATTTCGCCATTGGCGATGATCGGGATTTTAACCACGTCCTGAATCTTGCCGATCCACTCCCAGTGCGCAGGCGGTTTGTAGCCGTCAACCTTGGTGCGGGCGTGAACCACAATGTGCTCGGCGCCGCCGGCTTCCAGCGCACGCGCGCAGTCCAGCGCCGGTTCGGTGCTGTCGTAGCCCAAGCGCATCTTGGCGGTGACCGGAATGTGCGCGGGCACGGCACGGCGGACATGGCTGAGGATGTCGTGCAGCAGCTCCGGTTCCTTGAGCAACACCGCGCCGCCCCGGGACTTGTTGACGGTCTTGGCGGGGCAACCGAAGTTTAGATCAATGACCGGCGCGCCCAGCTCGGCCGCAAAGGCTGCGTTCTCGGCCAGGCACACCGGATCCGAACCCAGCAGTTGCACGCGAAGCGGAACGCCGGCGCGGGTTTTCGAGCCCTGCAGCAGTTCAGGAGCGAGTTTGTGGAAGTAATGCTCCGGCAGCAGGCGTTCAGTCACCCGAATGAATTCGGTGACGCACCAGTCGATACCGCCGACCTGAGTCAGCACGTCGCGCAGGATGTCGTCGACCAGACCTTCCATGGGCGCCAGAGCAATTTGCATGGGTCACACTCGAAAAAAAGTCCGGCAGTTTACGCAGAGGCCGGCGGATTGGATACGGTTTACGCGCGCCGGACGTCAGGTGACTGCGCCGTGTAGCCCGCGAGCGTATCCGTCGATGAACTCGACAGGCATGCGCTTTGGCTTGCCCGACGACAGTTCAATGCAGACAAAAGTGGTTTGTGCGCGCAGCAGCGTGACGCCGTCACTGGGCCGTTTGAGCTGAAAGCGCCGGGTCATCTTCAAGCGCTGATCCCAGTCCACGATCCAGGTGGCCAGTTGCAATTCATCGTCCTGATAGGCGCTGGCCAGGTAGTCGATCTCATGCCGCACCACGGCCATCGCCCGGTCGAGCCGCCGGTACTCGCTCAGGTCCAGACCCAACTGCTGAGAATGCCGCCATGCACAGCGTTCCAGCCAGGTGACGTAGACGGCATTATTGGCGTGGCCCAGGCCGTCGATGTCCTCTTCCCCGACCTGCAGGTCAATTACAAACGGCGTTGCCAGATCCCAGACCATCTCTTCCCTGCCCTTTTCACTTGATCGTGCGGGCAGTGTAATCAAAAGCAGCGGACAAACCGATGACGGTCTTGCTTCGCCGGACTCACGGGGTGTTCACACGTGCATCTTCCCGGCTGAAGCCGGTCCCACTGACCTACCGCATGCATTCAGTGGGACCGCGCGCCTTTGGTGGTACCGGCTTTAGCCGGGAAGGCATCGGATGTCACACCGCCAAATAGATAGAGGGTGCCTGCCGTCACACCGCCAAATTGAGGGTGAATGCGCTGGCCTCTTCCCGGCTGAGGCCGGTCCCACAGTGGCGCTGCGCGCCTCAGAGCACCGCTGATTTGGCCGCCCTGAGCACTCGATCCGACAGTTCGCTAGGCCCCAGGGCTCTGGCGAGCGCCAGACCACCGACCATCAAGGCGATATCGGCCAAGGTCTTGTCGGCCTCTTCAGGGCTGGCGGCGAGCTGCGCCACCATTAGCTCGACATGCTCCGACAAAGCGTCGCGAAAATCTTCGGATAACCGCGTCATCTCCCCTATCGCCGTCGGCAGCGGGCACGCGTGCTCCTGAGCGTCACGGTGCCTGCGCGACAGGTAAAACGCCGCCAACAGCGCGCGCCGCTCCTCGCCCGGCAGTCGATTGTCGATGCTTGCGACCATCTCGCGGCGCTCAGCCAGCAACTGGCTGAACGCTTCAAGCATCAGTGCCTCCTTGCTGTCGAAATGGGCGTAGAAACCGCCCACGGTCAGCCCGGCAGCGCCCATGATCTCGCTCACGCTGGGTTCGACCGGCCCACGGGCAATGAGCGCAGTGCTGGCAGCAATGAGAATACGTTCTCGGGTGAGTGCTTTTTTATCGTTCATGTCCGCCTCCCGGATGATGACGATAATATTATCTTCATCATCTGCATTGGCAAGGACGATTCCGGCTTTTGAGATGGACGACAGGTGGGGTGCGCACGCAGCGGGGCAGTACAAAGAGGGACAACACGCTGGACGCACGCAGAACGGCAGGTCCGAAAAAACAAAAGGGCCATTCAATAATCGAATGACCCTTGGTCTCGCAGAGCGAGAAATCGTGGCGTCCCCTAGGGGACTCGAACCCCTGTTACCGCCGTGAAAGGGCGGTGTCCTAGGCCACTAGACGAAGGGGACGCAAAACCTTCAGTCAGGTTTGTCGCGAACAATGACAAACCCTGGCGAAATTGGTGGAGCTAAGCGGGATCGAACCGCTGACCTCCTGCATGCCATGCAGGCGCT
>NZ_JARVSX010000021.1:0-298326 GCF_030208975.1 Pseudomonas sp. ME-P-057 | reverse complement strand
TGAACTAAATCAGTAGGTTATATTTTGTTTGATGGGAGCGCGCTTGCCCGCGAAAGCATTTCATCAGGCGCAATTACCGGCGCTGAAACACCGCAATCGCGGGCAAGCGCGCTCCTACAGTTGATCGGGTTCCACAGTCGATCCGGCTCCATAGCCCCTCAACGCGGCGGGCGCCGTATCCACCAAAAAAGGCGGTGTTCCATCAGGCACACCGCCTTTTCATTGCCTGCGCATTGTAGGAGCGCGCTTGCCCGCGAAAGCATTTCATAGGCGAAATCACCGTCGCTGAAACACCGCCATCGCGCGGCAAGCGCGCTGCTGCAGTTGATCGGGAACGACGAGTTACGCCATCCCCAGTTCGCGTTTCACCAGCCGCAAGAGCTGCTTGGTGTTGATCGGCTTGAGCAGAAAGTCCACCACGCTCAGGTGCATGGCGTCGATCGCGTCACGTACGTTGGCATCGCCCGACACGATAATGATCGGCAGCTCCGCGCGGTCCGATTCACGCACTCGACGGATCAAGTCCAGGCCGTCGCACGGCGCCATTCGCAGATCCGTGATCAGCAGCGCAATGGACGGTCGGGTCTGCAGCAAATGCATGGCGCTGGTACCGCCGGCGGCGGTGATGCAGCTGATGTCATTGAGACTGAGAATTTCGGCCAGAACTTCCCGAGCATCCTTGTCGTCGTCGACGATCAACACCCGTTGTGGCGATTGTGACGGAGGCGCGAGCATCACCTCATTGAGGGCTTCGCGCTCTTCATCACTTAAAATACTGTGATCGAACATACCCGTCTCATCTTCCTGTCGACTCCAATTCTGACAGCGCAAGCGATTGATACGCTGCACATCCTTTCGGCTTCATGCCGGGCCTTTGGGCCACGCGCGAATTGCATCGCTGCGGTTTTACACCTTCGTTCGATGCCAGCCAATGCCTTTGCAGTCACCTAAGACTTACGTCCAATGGGCACTGCCCGATAAGCGGTCGACCATGGAGCCTATAAAAACAAGCGGTATCGGTCATGAGCAAAGCGGACGCTTTTACCCAGGCAGGCAAAACAGCCGTTCTGCAGAACATTCACGGCACGATGCAGTTCCTGCAGAAATTCCCGCCGTTCAACCAGATGGAAAGCGCTCATCTGGCCTACCTTGTCGAGCAATGTCAGCTGCGTTTCTACGCTACAGACGAGAGCATCATCAAGCCTAGCGATGGGCCAGTAGAACATTTCTACATCGTCAAACAAGGGCGCGTAGTCGGCGAGCGTCCACATTCTGCAAAACGCGGCACAGAGACCACCTTTGAAATCACCACGGGCGAGTGCTTTCCGCTGGCCGCACTGCTCGGAGAACGTGCCACGCGCACCGAGCATCTGGCTGCCGAAGACACCTTCTGCCTGCAACTGAACAAGCAAGCCTTCATCAAGCTGTTCGCGCTTTCCAGCGAGTTCCGCGACTTTGCCCTGCGCGGGGTCAGCAGCCTGCTCGATCAAGTGAATCAGCAAGTAAAGCAGAAGGCGGTGGAAACCCTCGGCACGCAGTATTCACTCAATACCCGCCTGGGCGAGTTGGCAATGCGTCACCCGGTGACGTGCTCGCCCGATACGCCATTGCGCGAAGCGGTCCGGCAGATGGACGAGCAGCAAGTGGGCAGCATTGTCATCGTGGATGAGGCCAAAGCGCCGCTGGGCATCTTCACCCTGCGCGATTTGCGTCAGGTCGTGGCGAACGTCGATGCCGACTTTGGCCAGCCCATCGAACGCAGCATGATCCCCTCTCCTTTTTACCTGAGCCCGGACGCCAGTGCGTTTGACGCCGCGATTGCGATGACCCAGCGCCACATCGCTCATGTTTGCCTGGTCAAGGACCAGCGCCTGTGCGGCGTGGTCTCGGAGCGCGATCTGTTTTCCCTGCAACGGGTCGACCTGGTGCATCTGGCGCGTACCATTCGCAGTGCGTCGCGCATAGACGCCCTGACCAACCTGCGCGGCGACATTGTCCAGCTCGTGGACCGCATGCTTGCCCACGGTGCTTCGTCCACGCAAATTACCCAGATCATCACTCTGCTCAACGACCATATGGTCTGCCGTGTCATCGAGCTGACGCTGGAAGAAAAAGGCGACCCCGGCGTGCCGTTCAGCTGGCTGTGCTTTGGCAGCGAAGGCCGACGCGAGCAGACCCTCTACACAGATCAGGACAACGGCATCCTGTTCGAAGCGCAGGACGCTGCCGAAGCTGCCGAGATTCGGGGTCGGCTGCTACCCATCGCCGAACGCATCAACCACAGCCTGGCCGCGTGCGGGTTCGCCCTGTGCAAGGGCGGGATCATGGCGAGCAACCCGCAGCTGTGCCTGTCGCGCGTCGAATGGGCGCGGCGGTTCGGCGCGTTCATACGCGAAGCCACGCCGGAGAACCTGCTGTCGTCCTCTATCTATTTCGATCTGCGCGCGGTCTGGGGCGATGAAAGCGGCGCAGACCAATTGCGTCACAGCATTCTTGCGCAGGTGGCGGACAATGCCTTGTTTCAGCGCCTGATGGCTGACAACGCATTGCGCCAGCGCCCGCCCGTCGGGCGTTTCAAGGATTTCGTGGTGGCGCGCAAAGGCACCGAAAAGGACACCCTGGATCTGAAAACCCAAGGGCTCACGCCGTTCGTTGACGGTGCGCGGTTACTCGCTTTAGCCAACGGCGTCGAGGCAAACAATACGCTTGAGCGATTGCGGCAACTGGTTGCCAGAGAGGTGATCGACCCGCTGGACGGGGCTGCATACGAAGAGGCCTACCACTTCATTCAGCAAACCCGCATGCAGCAACACCAGCAGCAGAGTCGGCAAAACCTGCCGTACTCCAATCGCATAGACCCGGATGTGCTCAACCATCTGGACCGGCGCATTTTGCGTGAGTCATTCCGCCAGGCGCAGCGGCTGCAGACCAGCCTCACTCTGCGCTACCAACTCTAAGCGACTGATGATGAATTTGTTCCGCTGGCTCAATCCCTCCAAACGCAACGTGGCGCCAGAACTGACGACTGAGCAGCAGCTGCGCCTGCGCGCCTTGTCCGGGCCCGGCGTACTGGATCAGCGAACGCTGCGCCAGCAACGCTGGGTGGTGGTTGATGTCGAGACCAGCGGCTTGAACCTGGACCGGGATGAGGTGCTGTCGATCGGCGCCGTAGTCATCGAAGACGGCGCCATCGACTTTAGCCAGCAATTCGAACGCACACTGATGCGCACCGACCACAAGCTCAGCCCAAGCGTGCTGATTCATGGTCTGGGACCAAGCGCGATTGCAGCCGGCAGCGAACCCGTGGACGCCCTGCTCGATTTCATGACCTTTGTCGGCGACAGCCCGCTGCTGGCTTTTCACGCTGCGTTCGACGAGCACATGCTGGGCCGCGCATTAAAGGAAAGCCTGGGCCATCGCCTGCTGCATCCGTTCCTGGACGTCGCTCATATCGCTCCCTTTATCTGCCCGGACGCGAATTTGCGGCAGGCCGGGCTGGACGACTGGACGCGGTTCTTCGGCCTGCATGCTGAAGAGCGCCATCACGCCAGCGCCGATGCACTGGTGACCGCCGAGCTCGCGCTGATCCTCTTCAGCCACGCCAGGCGGGTGGGAATCGAAAGCCCCGCTCAACTGGAGCAGGGCCTGGCGAAGTGGCGACGACAGCAGCAAGTGCATTCGTTCTAGCAGCGTTGGCCGGGCGCCGACAGGACAGTTGCCTTGGGATGACAACCTGCGTGGTTGCTTCTTACATCAGCCGTTGAGCCTGTTCCTACAAGCGGCAATTGCCAGCATTCAGCCACTCTGACACAATCGCGAACAATTCTCGTTAGCCCCTCTGTTCTCTCCGGTGCGCTTGTGTCGTCACTTCAAATCCTCAGCAGCAGCTCGTCGGAACGCTCTATCGCGACCACCGCGGCTGGCTGCTGGGTTGGCTCAAACGCAACGTTGCCTGCCCACATCGCGCCGAAGACCTCAGTCAGGACACGTTCATGCGCCTGCTGGGCCGCGCACAGCTGGCCGAACCGCGCGAGCCAAGGGCCTTCCTCGTCTCGATCGCCAAGGGCCTGTTGTTTGATCACTTCCGTCGAGCAGCGCTGGAACAGGCGTATCTGGACGAGCTGATGCTTATCCCCGAGAGCGAACAGCCTTCGGTGGAAGAGCAGCAACTGATTCTTGAAGACCTTAAAACCATTGACCGCCTGCTGGGCAAGCTTTCCAGCAAGGCGCGAGCGGCGTTCCTGTACAACCGCCTCGATGGCATGAGTCACGCAGAGATCGCGGCGAAGCTCGGTGTCTCGGTACCCCGCGTGCGTCAGTACCTCGCGCAAGGGATGCGCCAGTGCTACATCGCCCTGTACGGCGAGCCGACATGAGCCGTATTTCCACCCGCCCTGTTTCTTCACACGTGCTGGACGCCGCCATCGCCTGGCAACTGTGTCTGGACTGCGGCCGGGGCAGCGAAGCCGAGCGCGAAGAGTTTGCCAAGTGGTACGCCGCCAGCGACGAACATGCCCGCGCATGGCTGCAACTGGGCATGGTAGACCAGCGTTTCGCCGCCACCACCGGCCCGGCGCGCTCGGCGCTTTTGCGTTCCCGCGACGGCATGGGTTCACGTCTTCGCAAACTGGGTCGCGGGGTGGCGAGCGCTGCGTTGGGGTTGGGCCTGACGCTGTTTCTGGGGGATCGCCTGTTGCCTGTCGATTACTGGTTGGCGGACCTGCGCACTGCCACCGGCGAGCAACGCACCATTCGGCTGTCGGACAACACCCTGATTCGGCTCAACACCCACAGCGCGCTGGATGTGAAGTTCGATGACAAGCAGCGCAGGGTCGTATTGCAAGAAGGGGAAATCTTCGTGGAAACCGGCAGCCACGACGATCGGCGCCCGTTCATCGTCGAAACCGAAGACGGACAAATGCGCGCGCTGGGTACCCGCTTTCTGGTCAAACGTCAGGCCGACGGCACGCTGCTGAGCGTGTTGCAATCTGCTGTTGCCGCGCATCCTCAGGCCTCAAACCATGAAAAGGTATTGAACGAGGGCCAACAGATGCTGATTCATCGCAACAGCCTCGGGCCGATGGTTGCCCTCACGCCCGGCACCGGTGCCTGGATGCGCGGCATGCTGGTGGTCGACAACGCTCGATTGAGTGACGTGATTGCCGAGCTTGCCCGCTATCGCCAAGGCCATCTGGGCGTGGCAAAGGACGTTGCTGACCTGCGGATCACCGGCAGCTTCCCGCTGACCAATACCGACCTGGCACTGAAGGCACTGACGCCTACGCTGCCGGTGCAGATCGAAGCGCGAACGCAGTGGTGGGTGACGGTGGTGGGCAGCGAGAAGAAACCCTCCACTGCACTGTGAATCAAGGCGCGCCAGGAGCCGGGTTTTACAGAGCAACGAGCTGGTTAGCTGCCGAACGGGTCAGGCCCGCCAGCTACTTTGCGGATGACACACCGCATTCGCGGGCAAGCGCGCTCCTACACCGGTTCTTCGGGGCGCATCAGATACGGTCTTGAGGTCGCTGATAAATCGAGGCCGGATACGGTCTGTAGGAGCCGGCTTGCTGGCGAACGCGTCGGCTCGCTCGACACAAACGCGGGGGCCGTGATTGCCCGGATGATCATTGAAGCGGCCATGCCAAATTATTTTTGCTCTGCCCTATCACTTTTCCAATCTCGTTCGGCACATAGGCATTGAGAACCATTCCCGTCGAGGTGCCGTTCATGTCCCGCACGCTTCAAACCCTTTTGCGACCGAGCCTGCTGGCGGTCGCCGTCGCCATTGCCGCACCGATGTTCAGCGCGCCGCTCATGGCTGCCTCGCCAGCGTCCAGCGTCCGTGCGTACAACCTGCCGGCCGCGCCGCTGGCCGCCACGCTGACGCAGATCGCAAGCCAGGCGGGCCTGGCGTTGTCGCTGGATCCCGCGCTCGCGGCGGGGCGGACCTCGGCGCCGGTGCAAGGACAGTTCGACGCGCCGGGGGCGATGGGGCAAGCACTGCGCGGCACCGGCCTGCAGCTGAACCTGACCACAGCGGGCACCTACACCCTCCTTTTAGCGCCCGAAGGGGCGATGGCCCTGCCGGCTACCAGTATTCAAGGCAGTCAGGAAAGTCTTGAAAGCGCATGGGGTCCGGTAGAAGGGTATGCGGCGAGTCGCACCGCAGCGGGCACCAAAACCGATACGGCACTGGTTGAAGCGCCTCGTTCGATCTCGGTCGCTACACGTCAGCAGATGCAGGATCGCGCAGTACAGAACCTCGACGATGCCGTTCGCTACATGCCAGGTGTGGTTGCCAGCAGTTACGGCAGCGATAGCCGTGCCGAATGGTTAAAGGTTCGCGGCTTCGAACCTACCCAGTTCCTGGACGGCTTACCGCTGCCCAAGGGTGCTTACGTCATGCCCAAAATGGAAACCTGGGACTTGGAGCGTGTAGCCCTTCTGCGCGGCCCGGCTTCGTCGGTTTATGGCCAGACGCCTCCAGGCGGCCTGCTCGACATGGTCAGCCGTCGCCCGGAGGCCGAGGCGAGCCACGAAGTTCAGGTTCAGGTTGGCACCTACAACCGCAAACAGATCAGCTTCGACAGCACCGGAAAAATCGACGACGCCGACAATTTTGAATACCGCGTCAGCGGGGTCGTGCGTGACAGCGGCACTTCGGTCGACCACATTGATGACAAGCGCTACAACATCGCACCCAGCCTGACATGGAACATCGACCCGGACACCAAGCTGACTCTCCTCAGTCAGTTCAACCGAGACGATACCGGCATCACCAGCCAGTTCCTGCCGATCCAGGGCACCAAATATCCATCGGCCGTGGGCCGTGTGAAATACCATGAGAACCTGGGTGATCCGGACTGGGAGTTCTACGACAAGACCTATTACGCGCTGGGCTACGCCTTCGAGCATCGTCTGAATGACGTCTGGCAGTTCAAGCAAAACGTGCGCTACACCAAAAGCGACTTGTCCTTCCAGGGGATCACGGCCGGTGGTTTCTTCGGCTCGGTGAGCGACGACGGCACTGTCGCTCGCGGCGCCAACGTTGTGAATGAAGACATCTCCCAGTTCGCGCTGGACAACAACCTGCAAGCCGACTTCGACACCGGGGCGGTCAAGCACACGCTGCTGCTGGGCCTCGACTACCAGCGCCTCAATCACAACTACAAATGGCAATACGGCAACGCGCCGACCAGCAACATCGCCAACCCGATTTACGGCCAGGATTTCAGCAATGTCAGCTACAGCGCGTTCCAGGACTACAACCAGAAAACCCAGGACGTTGGCTTATACATTCAGGACCAGCTGGCCCTGGATAACTGGCGCCTGACGCTGGGAGGCCGTCAGGATTTGCTCAAGACTGAATCGAAGTTCTACAACAGTGATCAGTCCGACGACCGCACGGACAGTGCATTTACTGGCAACGCGGCGCTGAGCTACGTCTTCGAGTCCGGCTTCACGCCCTACATCTCCTACGCCGAGTCGTTCCAGGCCGAGCAAGGCGGCGCCAATGGCGTCGCGTTTCAGCCGGGGACAGGCAAGCAATACGAAGTGGGTCTCAAGTACCAGCCGCCGGGCAGCAACATCATCTTCACGGCGGCCGCTTACGACCTGACACGTCGCGACATCGTGCTCAGCGACACACTTGGCGTGCAGCGTCCACTGGGTGAGGCAAAGGTGCGCGGGTTCGAGCTGGAAGCGGTCGGCAACGTCACCGACAACCTGAAAGTGACCGCGTCCTACACATATGCCAACAGCAAGATGACGAAAGTCACCGACCCGTTGGACAAGAACCGTCCGCTGCCACTCACCCCGGAAAACCAGGCCGCCATCTGGGGCGACTACACGTGGCATACCGGGCTGCTCGACGGCTTCGGGCTGGGCTTTGGCGCGCGCTACATCGGCGAGACCGACAACATTGCAATAGGAAGTTACGGTTTCGTCGCCGATTCCAACTACGGCCACAGCAACGCCTACACCGTGTACGACGCTGCAGTTCATTACGACCTCGGCCGTATGAACAACGCGTTCAAGGGCGTGAGCGTGTCGGTCAACGCCAACAACGTCTTCGACAAGGAATATATTTCCACTTGCGACGGGTTCTATTGCTACTACGGCGACCGTCGGACGGTGCTCGCGAGCGTAGACTACAAATGGTAATGCCTTAAACTCTCATTACCCAAAGCCAGGGCCGCCTTGAAAAAGCGGCCTTTGTTGTGTTCGCTCACCTTGGATTCCAACATGAAGAGCCAAACCATCCGCCGCTGGTCCTTTATCCACACATGGACCAGCCTGATTTGCACGGCATTCCTGCTGATGCTGGCGATCACCGGCTTGCCGCTGATCTTCAGTCACGAGATCGCCCACCTCACGGGCGACGCTCCGGAATTCAAGGAAATGCCCGCCGACACCCCGCATCTGGACCTGGAGCAACTGGTTCGGTCCGCCGAAGCCCATCGCCCCGGCGACGTGATGCAGTATTTCGGCTGGGACGACGACGACCCCAATGGGGTTTACGCGATCATGGGCAAGACCGCTGGCGGTGACCCCAATGAGTCGCACAGCTTCATGATCGACGCGCGCACGGGCGAGGCAATGGAAACGCCAAACGCCAATGGCGGGTTCATGATGATCATGTTGCGCCTGCACGTGGACATGTACGCAGGCCTGCCGGGCAAGTTGTTATTGGCGTTCATGGGCCTTCTGTTCGTGATGGCGATTGTCTCTGGCATCGTGCTGTATGCGCCCTTCATGCGGCGTCTGGACTTCGCCACCGTGCGTCCAAATAAATCGACGCGGGTGCGCTGGCTCGATCTGCACAACTTGATCGGCGTCGTCACGCTGACCTGGGCCATCGTCGTCGGCCTGACCGGCGTGCTTAACGCCTGCGCTGACCTCGTCATTGCACAATGGCGTACCGACGCGCTGATGACGATGATCGCGCCTTACAAGGACGCCGCGCCTCTGGCCGAGCGTGGCGCAGCGAGCCGCCTGATCGAAATTTCCAAAGCCACGGTGCCGGGTGCCGAGCCCGCGTTCATCGCCTTTCCCGGTTCGCGTTTTTCCAGTGAGCACCACTACGCCGTGTTCATGAAAGGCGACACCCACTTGACCTCGCACCTGCTCACCCCCGTGCTGATTGACGCGCAAGACCTGCATGTCACCGCGACCCTGAGCCGCCCCTGGTACATGGACGCGCTGCTGTTGTCCCAGCCGCTGCACTTCGGCGACTACGGCGGCATGCCGATGAAAGTTCTCTGGGCTGCGCTGGATGTGTTGACGATCATCGTGCTCGGCAGTGGCTTGTACCTGTGGTGGGTCCGGCGTCGCGCCACCGTCGCTGCGGCAAAGAGCATCGCAGTCGAGGCGGAAGCGGCATGACCCGGCACAAGAAGCATTCGGCGTTCTGGAAGACCTTCGGCACGCCCGGCTGGATCGCCCTGCTGACGGCAGTCGGCCTTTTCGCCGCGCTACTGGGCGACGGTGCGTGGGATGTCCTCGCCTGGGTGGGCATGGCCATTCCGACCTGGTACAGCTGCAAAGGATTGATGGCGCGCAAGCGGATTTGATTCACCGCCCCACCCGCGTCTACATGATTTACGTCGAACCGTACCCAATGACCCGGTTTGCTTTGAGGATGGCAGGGGCGCGCATCTTCGGTGATACATCGCACCCTGCCTGACATCTCGCGTTAGAAGACGAACAAGCCTGTAAGAAGCTTCCCTCGAAACACCAGCAAGCGTCCTACACACTCCGACTCACAGGCTGGCCTGTCCCCACGAGTCACCCTCCCGATAATCGATATTCCGCCCTGGCAGGGCATCCACAATATCCATCGGGAACACCTACCATGGCGGTCGACGACTTTGAACGTACCCAACATGTCGGCCATTACGGTGTCGTGTTTACGCTTATTCACTTCACCGTGCAGCCGGACGATGCCGCATCGTTGAGAACGATCAACCTGCCGGAAATAGCCAGGGGTCATTTTGAGCTCATCCGGCTGATTGAGGAAACCTACAGGCGAATGCTTGCACAGGGGCGGCCTTGCCGGATGGTGCTCGCGGTGTCACAAGCAGTGAGCCGAAACTCAGCAGACCTGCTGAACGACCAGAGGGCTACGATAGGAACCCTGGTGGGCTCCATCGGAGGAAAACTTGCGTCACCGTTAGGGAGCATCGCGGAAAAAATCGCTGGAGCAACATCCGCCTCGGCGGCCAAAAACAGGTTGCCGACCTTTCATTCACGGGACGTCATCGTCAGTATTGACGCCCAGGTGTCAGGTGGCATCGGTCCTCAACGCTCGTCAGCATCCTTGATCCTGAAAGCGAACGGCGGCCGCTGATGGGAACAGGTCTGTCCCTGGCAATTATGTGTTTTGTAATCTGGGGTATACGTCGAATCACCGTCCCAAGACTCTATCAATTCCTGACTGGCCTGGCGGTGATAGTCTTCTACTTCAAGTACGTCATCTCCTGGATTGTTGCCATGGAAGAAATGCGAGGTGCTTACTTCCTGGATTGCGAAACGCTGTTATTTGGCATTTTCTATCTCGGCGTAGACCTGGTGATATACAGCTGGTGGCGGGACGAGGGGCCAAAGTAGCGAATCGGATTGCCTCACCAACCAACTGGCTTGTCCCGCGCTCCTCCACGCGCGGGACACGCACTCCCGCCATTCAAGTCATCACATGACTTCCCACAATTCACAAATCCAGCAAGCCTGCGTTCAACCCCGAGACTCACGAACCCAGCGCCTTTCGATCACCTAAAACCCAGCACCGCCGGTGACAATTCCGTTACATATAGAAATACAATGGCGATTTATGGGTATTCCCATTGACAACAAAACGTGCCTTTGACTAAATCCAGTCGTACGACGACGTATAACGATCGCCGCTAAATAAAAACAATACCCAGAGTGGACTCGATGAAAATCAAAGGCATCCGTTGGTGGATGGTCGCGCTGATAACCGGCGGCCTGATCGTCAACTATCTCGCACGCAACACCCTCTCCGTCGCCGCTCCTACCATGATGAGCGAGCTGAACATTTCCACCGAACAGTACTCGCACGTCGTCATCGCGTGGCAGATGGGTTATGCCTTCATGCAGCCGGTTGCCGGGTACGTGATCGATGCCATCGGGACCAAAATCGGCTTTGCATTGTTTGCCATCGCCTGGTCTGTGGCCTGCGCATCGGCGGCCATGGCTACCGGTTGGCAGAGTCTGGCGTTCCTGCGCAGCTTACTGGGCATCACTGAAGCGGCAGGGTTTCCGGCGGCTATCAAGGCGACCACCGAGTGGTTCCCGGCCAAAGAGCGTTCGGTCGCCATTGGCTGGTTCAACATCGGCTCATCGATTGGGGCGTTGCTGGCCCCTCCTCTTGTGGTCTGGGCCATCCTGCACAGCGGCTGGCAGATCGCATTCATCATTGTTGGCGGCTTGGGGCTGCTGTGGAGCGCCGGTTGGCTGTTCTTCTACAAGCACCCGCGCAATCAGCGTCTGCTGGGCGATGAAGAGCGCGACTACATCCTTGCCGGTCAGGAATCGCACCTCAAGGACGCGCCGACCAAAAAAGCCAGTTGGAAGAAGATCGTAGGTACTCGCAATTTTTATGCGATCGCTTCGGCCCGCATGCTTTCCGAGCCGGCCTGGCAGACGTTCAATGCCTGGATTCCGCTTTACCTGATGACCGAACGCCACATGAACATCAAGGAAATCGCGATGTTTGCCTGGCTGCCCTTCCTCGCTGCCGACATCGGCTGCGTGCTGGGCGGATACCTGAGCCCGTTCTTCTACAAGCACTTCAATGTGTCGCTGCTGACGTCGCGCAAAATGGTGATGGTGCTGGGCTCGCTGTGCATGATCGGCCCCGGCTGCATCGGTCTGGTCGACAGCCCCTATGTCGCCATTGCGCTGCTGTGCGCCGGCGGTTTCGCGCATCAGACCCTGTCGGGCGCCCTGTATGCGATCACCTCGGACTCCTTCGGCAAGAACGAAGTAGGCACCGCGACCGGTCTGGGCGGCATGTTCGGGTTTCTCGGCGCGGCCTTGTTTACGCTGGTGCTGGGCATCATGGTCACCAAGGTCGGCTACAGCCCGCTGTTTGTGGCACTTGCAGCATTCGACCTGATCGCGGCCGTGATCATCTGGTTCGTGGCCAAGCCGTTGCTGACCGGCACGCCGACCGAGCAATCCGGCGACGCGCCAACAGCGTCGGCTGAGGTCGTTCCGGCCGCCTGACCATTGGATGTCGGGCCGGTGAAAGTCGGCCCGACATGACATCGGCATGTTGCACAGCGTACTGGCCCTGACTAGTCTGGAGGGCCAGGCCGATTAGAGGAATGTCCATGTCTGCGCCCAGCATGACTTTGTACTACAACGCCGCTTCGCCCTTCGCACGCAAAGTGCTGGTTCTGCTCCGCGAGACAAGCCAGGTAGACCGAATCACGCTCAAGGCCGTTGCGCTCACGCCTGTCAGCCCCGATGCCGAAGTTTGCGCCAACAACCCGAGCGGGAAGATTCCGGCGCTGCGTCTGGCTGACGACAACGTGATCCATGACAGCCGCGTGATCCTGGAATACCTCGATCAACAGCATGTCGGTAACCCGCTCATCCCCAAAGAAGGCTCGGCCCGCTGGCGCCGGCTGACGCTTGCATCACTGGCCGATGCGGTGACTGACGCCGCGCTGCTGATTCGGTATGAGACGTTTCTGCGCCCTGCGGAGAAGCACTGGACTGAATGGCTGGATGGGCAACGGGAGAAGATAGCTCGCTCCCTCGCCTATTTTGAGAATGAGGCCGTGACAGAGCTGAGCTCGTACTTTGACGTGGCGGCCATTAGCGTGGCCTGTGCTTTGGGTTACCTGGACTTCCGCCAACCCGACCTGGGCTGGCGCAGCACCTACCCGCGGCTGGCGAGTTGGTATTACGAGGTGAGCCAGCGGCCTTCCATGGTGACGACTCAGCCTACCGTGTAGCAACGCTGGGCGGTGGCTTTCCCGAACGCGGAGGTCAGCCCGCACAGGCAGCGCTGATCCATCATGTTCGCCACCAAGCCGGCTCCTACGGATTCATTGCAGCCGTGGCATCTACGGATGGCCGGTTCCTGCGGATTCATTGCAGCCGTGGCATCTGCGGAGGGCCGGCTCCTGCGGATTCATTGCGGCCGTGGCATCTACGGATGGCCGGCTCCTGCGGATTCATCGCAGCCGTGGCATCTGCGCAGGGCCGGCTCCTGCGGATTCATTGCAGCCGTGGTATCTGCACACAACGAAGGATAATCGCAGGAGGGAGCTCGCTCATTCAGCGCTTATCAGCAGTCTGGCTTGTCTGCGGTGTAGCGGCGTGCCGGGTTCACCGCAGCGCCGAATTCGCGCAGGGCCTTGGCGCCAATCAACAACGGATAATTGAAGTGGCTGCGGTCGACGAGATTGACCTCGACCGTGCGCTTCACGTTGCCCAGACACAGCTCAAGATCAACGACCGGGCGTTTGGTGGGATCGGCGGGTTCTTCGTCATCGTCGCCTTCAGAACGGCCCTTGATCCGGCTGATGCGCGAAACCTTGTGCTCGTACACCTTGCCATCGGCGTCTTTGGTCGCCAGACGGAAGCGCACCCAGTCGTCGCCATCGCGCTTGAACAGTTCGATGTCTTTGGCCGACAGCGAAGCGGTCAACGCGCCGGTGTCCATTTTGGCCTTGAACGTCTCGCCGATTTCCGAGACCTCGATGTATTCGTAACGGCCGTACAGCGTCGGTTCGGCAGCCATGACAGGCAATGCCAACACAGACAGAAGCGCCAGAAGGGATTTCACGTCACAGATTCCTCTTAATGGATAGGCACGGGCGTATGCCCGGTTTAGACCGCAACTCTGCCGTTGGTTCGCGCCAGGGCAGCGGTACCGAATGCCTGTCGGTCAGTTGCAAGGCTAGCGTGCATGACGTGAAACATTCGTCAGTGTTGCCTGGGTTTTGCGCCGCCGGCCCAGCCTGCTTATCATTGCGCGCCACCCTGTCCACCGCGAGTGCCTTATGCGTCACCTGCTCACCGGAACCGCCGTCACGCTGCTGCTTTTGCTCAATACGTTGGTGCTGATCGGACCGCTGACGGTGTTTGCGCTGCTCAAACTGGTGTTTCAGAGCGAGATGCGCGACCGCTGCTCGGCGGCAGTGATGTGGATCGCCGAAACATGGTGTGAGATCAACAAACTGATTTTCCAGCGCTGCCTGCCGACCCAGTGGGAAATCCGCGGCGACGAGGGACTGCGCGGAGACACTTCTTATCTGGTCATCGGCAACCACCAATCGTGGGTCGACATTCCGGCGCTGGTGCAGGCGCTGAATCGCCGCACGCCCTTTTTCAAATTCTTCCTCAAAAAAGAGCTGGTCTGGGTGCCCTTCCTGGGACTGGCATGGTGGGCGCTGGACTACCCCTTCATGAAGCGCTACAGCAAAGCGTTTCTGGCGAAGCATCCCGAGCTCAAGGGCAAGGATCTGGACATCACCCGGGAGGCGTGCGAGCTGTTCAAGCGCCAGCCGGTGACGGTGGTGAATTATCTGGAGGGCACCCGTTTTACCCCAGCCAAGAAAACCGGGCAGGCCTCGCCCTACCAGTACTTACTCAAGCCCAAGGCAGGCGGCGTTGCGTTTGTGCTGGCGGCGATGGGTGAGCAACTGGATGCGGTGCTTGATGTCACGGTTGTCTATCCGAGCGCACGTATTCCTGGATTTTGGGACTTGATCTCGGGGCAGGTCCCGCGCGTGATCGTCGATATCAAGACCCGTGAACTGGACCCTGAGCTGTGGCAGGGGGATTACGAAAATGATCCGATTTTCCGTATTTACGTGCAGGAATGGGTCAACCGGCTGTGGCTGGAGAAAGACGCACGGATCGCCGAGTTACGGCGCGAGCGCCTCACTGCAGACACAGAGCAAGCACGCGGCGACTAGATCACTTGGCACCCCAAACGCCACTCAGTGCCTGCAGCGCTGACCCGCCCGCGCCCTGCTGACCAAGGTATTGCAGGATCACCGGCACAAACTGACTCACCATGCTGCTGTTCATGCCCAGCGCGCTGAAGGCCTTGTTGACGTCACCCATGCTCTGCACGTTGCCAAGGGCGCTGTCGAGGGCGGAGTTGCTGCTGCCAGATTTACCCAATAACCCGCCCAAATTGCCAAGGCTGCCCAGCGCCGAGTTGCCGGCCAACTGGTCAAGGCCCGGTACCGACTTGCTCAACTGGGAATAGTCATTGCCGGCCAGTTTGTTCTTCGCCAGCCCCAACAAGGCACCTGTACCGCCAACAGCCTGCTCAGGCGTCACGTTCAGCTGCGTGCCCAGCGTATTCAGCAGCCCGGCGGCCTCAGGGGCTGCGGTTGCCTTTTGTTGACCGCCGGTGGCGTTGGCCACCGCATTGGCCGCCTCATTCAGATTGAAAGCGAAGACGGGTGTTGCTGCCAATGCCATCAGGCTCGCCAGCGCGACACCGCGTACGTGTTTAAGTGAAACATTCATCGCAACAACCTCATGTGTCAGGAGACCGGCCATGGCCGGGTGAACACGCGTTGGACCGCCTCTCCAAGGGAAGTTCCACCTGGACGGGTACCACCGGGCGCTCGGGCGCTGCGGTTTGTAACCGGTCGCAGCGAGCCGCGCCTGCAACCATTCGAGCCTTTCCTGGGGCCTCATGGCTGGCTGACGTAAAACAATCGCTGCGGCTCGAAGGTCCGCGCCAGGCGCTGATTGGCAGCTGTCGAGCCCGCCTGCAAGAGCCGATGGCGCATGAACGCCTTATCAAAATGCTCACCGTTGTGAAGCTTCTCGCGCAGGCTGATCAGCCGAGTGGCGCCTTGACGGTCATCGGTACGATAAAGCGGTTCGTTGAAGAGGCGCACGCTAGAAACCGGGTGGCCGTTCTCAGTCAGCAGATTAACCTGAGTAATGATCGCGAAACCGGAAAGCCACGGTGACCAGAGCCGGGAGACGTCCCCCGCAAAACATTCACCCAGAGTGAAGTCAGCCTCACAATCGGCAAGCTCACGATAGGTTGGCGCAATCCGCACGTGTTGCCGGTATGCGGCACGATAGGCGGCTTGGCATAGCGGCGGCGCAACCCCGGCCCACGCACACGCGTCAGGGTTTTCGTAAAACACTTCCGTCAATGCCCACCCCGGCGAAACGGGCTCGAGCTGAGCGCTGGAGAGGATCGTTGGCAGCATGATCAGCGGTGCGCCGACAAACAAATGGAGGGACGTTCTGAGCAACCGGATACGCATGCATGACCCACGGCCTGAAAAAACGGGCCGGACAAATAGCACGGGTAAGAGGTGGCTGAAACAAGCAGGAACCGATTTCAAAGGGTACTCGGGCAGTTTCAGAAACGCCCTACATCTGTCGGATCAGAGCCCTACGCCGGGCATAAAAAAGCGACCCGAAGGTCGCCTTTTGTCAGCATCAGAAGATCAAGCCGCGCTGAACAACTTGTGCGGGTCGATGACGAATTTCTTCGGCACGCCGGCATCGAACTCGCCGTAACCACGAGGCGCGTCGTCGAGGCTGATGACCTCCACGCCCACCACATCGGCGATGTTGATGCGGTCCCACATGATCGCCTGCATCAATTGGCGGTTGTACTTCATGACTGGCGTCTGGCCAGTGTGGAAGCTGTGGGATTTCGCCCAGCCCAGACCGAAACGAATGCTCAGCGCGCCGACTTTGGCAGCGGCATCGACCGCGCCCGGGTCTTCGGTCACGTAAAGCCCAGGGATGCCGATCTTGCCGGCCACACGAACCACGCCCATCAGCGAATTAAGTACTGTGGCCGGTGCCTCGGCCTTGGCGCCCGCATGGCCATGGCCGCGCGCTTCAAACCCCACCGCATCGACGGCGCAGTCCACTTCAGGCTCGCCCAACAGGTCGGCGATCTGCTCGTGCAGCGGCGTGTCCCTGGACAGGTCGGCAATCTCGAAACCTTGTGCCTTGGCATGGGCCAGGCGCACCGGATTAACGTCGCCGACGATGACCACTGCGGCGCCGAGCAAGCGTGCCGATGCAGCAGCGGCAAGGCCCACCGGACCGGCGCCAGCGATGTACACCGAGCTGCCCGGACCCACACCGGCAGTGACTGCACCGTGATACCCCGTCGGGAGGATGTCCGACAGGCAAGTCAGGTCGCGGATCTTCGACATCGCCTTGTCGCGATCAGGCAGCTTGAGCAGGTTGAAGTCGGCGTAAGGCACCAACACGTACTCGGCCTGGCCGCCGGTCCAGTCGCCCATGTCGACGTAACCGTAAGCACCGCCGGCACGGGCCGGGTTGACCGTCAGGCAGACGCCGGTGTGTTGCTCTTTGCACGAGCGGCAACGGCCGCAGGCAACGTTGAACGGCACGGACACCAGGTCGCCGATCTGCAGGTTTTCGACGTCACTGCCGCGCTCAATCACTTCACCGGTGATTTCGTGTCCTAGAACCAGGCCGACCTGAGCCGTCGTCCGGCCACGCACCATGTGCTGATCGGAACCACAAATGTTGGTGGAAACCACGCGCAAGATCACCCCGTGCTCGATCTTCTTGCCGCGCGGGTCCTGCATCTTCGGATAGTCGATCTTCTGTACTTCGACCTTGCCTGAGCCGAGATACACCACACCACGATTACCAGACATACATGTCACCTCTTTATTTGTTGTTGTAGAAGAGAGTGGATCGGGTTTCGAGCGGCAAGCTACAAGCCGCAAGAAGTGTGCACGCCGCCTTTTCTTGCGGCTTGAAGCTTGAAGCTTGCAACTACCCCCTACAGTACGACCGTCCTGTTGGCATTGAGAAACACGCGTCGCTCGATGTGATATCCCACCGCACGCGCCAGGGTCAGGCCTTCAATGTCGCGGCCCTTGGCGATCAGGTCTTCGGGATAGTGACTGTGGTCCACGGCTTCGACGCCCTGGGCGATGATCGGGCCTTCGTCTAGGTCGTTGTTGATGTAATGCGCTGTCGCGCCGACCAGTTTCACGCCCTTGTTGTAGGCCTGATGGTAAGGCTTGGCACCTTTGAAGCCCGGGAGCAGCGAGTGGTGGATGTTGATTGCCTTGCCATCCAGCTTGCGGCACAACTCCGGCGACAGCACCTGCATGTAGCGGGCGAGCACCACCAGCTCGGCGCCGGTGTCTTCAATGACCTTCATCACCCTGGCTTCCTGCGCCGGTTTGTCGTTGGGGTCCAGAGGGAAATGGTAGTAGGGAATGTCGTGCCAGCGCGCCAGCGGTTCGAGGTCCGGATGATTGGAGATGACCGCGACGACGTCCATGGACAGCTGATTGATGCGCTGGCGGTAGAGCAGGTCATTGAGGCAGTGATCGGCCTTGGAGACCATGATCACCACTTTGGGGCGATAGTTGGGGGGAGTGAGTTCGAAGATCATGCCAAACGACTCGCCACGCTCGGCCAGGCCTGCACGGAATGACGCTTCGTCGAACCCGTCTGGCTGACGAAACTCGACCCGTATGAAGAAACGGCTGGACAGCCGGTCATCGAACGAATGGTGCTCGGTGACGTAGCAGCCCTGCTCGAACAGATAACGCGTCACCGCATCCACCGTGCCTAGCACGCTGGGGCAGTCGGCAGTCAAAATCCATGTGTCGGGGGCGCGGCTCATAGGTATTCCTTTGATCGTTCCCACGCTCGGCGTGGGAATGCAGTTCAGGACGCTCCGCGTCTCTCACCAAGTGACGCGGAGCGTCAGGGGTGGCGTTCCCACGCCGAGCGTGGGAACGATCAGTACTTAGCGAGCAAGCTCGCTCCCACAGGTCGTGGGGAAACCCGGAGTCAGGCAGCGATGCTCAAACCGTATTCGGCGCTCGCGTCCTGCAGCCACATCCACCAGTAATCGGCGAAGCTGCGGCGGATAACGAGTTCCCAGGTTTCCTCGCCGGTTCGGCGAATCACCAGTTGCGATTTGGCAAACACGGTGCCGATGGCTTTGCCCACCGGGAAGTTGTTCGGGTGCACGTCGTAGCTGGTGGATTTCATCAGCACTTCACGAACGTTGGGCCCGGTCAGCTCAAGCAACGATTGACCGCCGCTGACGTTCACAACGGCGATGTGCAAACCGGCGAGCGCGTCACGCAGCTTCTGCTCCGCGGCAAGCTCTTCGCCGGTCGGTACGATCAGCAGCCACTCATCAGGGCCCAGCCATTGAATCGAGCTGTCGCCACTGGTTACCAGCGCGAGCGCACCCGGCAGCTCCATGCCCAATGCTTTGTGCACGCCCGCAGCGAACGCCGGATCATGGCCATTGCCACGCAGGGTGAGGTGGCCGAGCAGTTTTTTCTCGCGCAGCACCACGCCCGGATTGCTGCGACCTTTGCCAATCAAGCTCTGAAGGTCAGCATGAAACAGAGGCGATTCGGCTTTGACATCGGTCGCTGGACGCTGCTGGTAAACGTTGGCTGTGGTCATAGAGCACCTGTGTTGAATTCTGTTGTTTCAGTCATCGCGGACCGCGTTCCGGGTCGGGCATGAAGCGCAGCCTGTAGGAACCGGCTTGCTGGCGAACCGATCAGACGGCGGGGGTGTTCAGCAATACCCCGCTCGCCCGTCCCGTTATTCAACGTTCTGCTGCTCGCCCTTCGGATCGAAGAACACCGAGGACACGATTTCGGCCTCGATCACCGAGCCATCCGCCAACGGTGCGAACACCCGCTCACCCATGCGCTTGAGCCCGCCCTTCACCACACCCATGGCGAACGAATAACCCAGCGAGTTCGCTGCATAGCTGGATGTCACGTGCCCCACCATCTTCATCGGAATCGACTGCTTGGGGTCGAACACCAACTGCGCGCCTTCCGGCAGCCATTTATTCGGGTCAACCGGCTTGAGTCCGACCAGCTGCTTGCGATCTTCACGCACACAGTCCTCACGGTTCATGCCACGCTGGCCGATCCATGAAAACGGTTTGGTACGGCCGACGCACCAGCCCATGTTCAAGTCATCCGGCGTCATCGAGCCGTCAGTGTCCTGGCCGACGATGATGAAACCCTTCTCGGCACGCAGTACGTGCATGGTCTCGGTGCCGTAAGGCGTGAGGTTGTACGCTTTGCCCGCTTCCGCGATTTTCTCGAGAACACCCATGGCGTAGTCAGCCTGGATGTTTACTTCGTAGGAAAGCTCACCGGTAAAGGAAATCCGGAACACCCGAGCCGGCACGCCGCCCACCAGACCTTCTTTCCAGGTCATGAACGGGAACGCTTCACGGCCCAGGTCGATGTCGGTCACTTCGCTGAGCAGCTTGCGGCTGTTGGGACCCGACAGCGTCAGGGTCGCGTAGTGATCGGTGACGGAGGTGAAGTACACCTTCAGGTCCGGCCATTCGGTCTGCTGGTAAATCTCCAGCCACTGCAGCACGCGAGCAGCGCCGCCGGTTGTGGTGGTCATGATGAAATGGTTGTCGGCGATGCACGCGGTCACGCCATCGTCGAAGACCATGCCGTCTTCCTTGCACATCAGGCCGTAACGCGCTTTGCCCACGTCCAGCTTGGTCCAGGCGTTGGTGTAGATGCGGTTCAAAAATTCCCGCGCATCCGGACCTTGAATGTCGATCTTGCCCAGCGTCGAGGCATCCAGCAGGCCCACGCTGTCGCGGACGGCTTTGCACTCGCGGCGCACGGCAGCGTGGATATCTTCGCCAGCTTTGGGGAAGTACCAGGGACGCTTCCACTGACCGACGTCTTCGAACTCAGCGCCGTTTTTCACGTGCCAGGCATGCAGCGCGGTGAAGCGCACCGGCTCGAAAATGTGCCCGCAATGCCGTCCGGCAATGGCGCCAAACGTGACCGGCGTGTAATTCGGGCGGAACATGGTGGTGCCCATTTCCGGTATTGAAACGTTCAGCGAGCGGGCTGCAATCGCCAGGCCGTTGACGTTGCCCAGCTTGCCCTGATCGGTACCAAAGCCCAGCGCGGTGTAGCGTTTGACGTGCTCGACCGATTCGAAACCTTCGCGCGTTGCCAATTCGATGGCTGCGGCGGTGACGTCGTTCTGCAGGTCGACAAACTGTTTCGGCGCACGCGCGGTGCCCTTCTCGTGCGGCACTTGAAACAACGCCAGGGTCGGTTCCTCAACGCGGCTCAGCGCCTTTGGCAACACGCCTTCAACGGGTTGGAAACCGGCCTCGCTGGCCGCGCGAACGCCGCCCTCGAAACCGTCGGCCAACGAATCGCCCAGTGCATAGACGCCGTTTACACCTCCCACGCACACCCGTTTTTGCGGCGCCTCCCCCGGTACGAAACCGAGAATGTCTTCGCGCCAGACCGGCTTGCCGCCCAAATGCGAGGCCAGGTGGACGATCGGGCTGTAGCCTCCAGAGCTTGCGACAAGATCGCAATCCAGCCATTCGCCAGGACTGGCAACCTTGTGGGCTTTGATGTCGATTGCCGCCACGCGGGCGCCGCTGACGCGTTTGTTGCCGCGGGCTTCGACCACAGCGCTGCCGGTAAGAATACGGATGCCTTTGGCGCGGGCCTCCTCAACCAGCGCGCCACGCGGGTTATGACGCGCGTCGGCGACAGCTACCACCTGAAGGCCGGCGTCGAGCCAGTCCAGCGCCACGCGGTAGGCGTAATCATTGTTGGTCGACAGGACCAGTTTCTTCCCGGGCGCCACGCCATAGCGGCGCACATAGGTGGAGACGGCCCCCGCCAGCATGTTGCCCGGCACGTCGTTGTTGCCATAAACCAAAGGACGCTCATGGGTGCCGGTCGCAAGGACCACACGCTTGGCGCGAACACGGTGCATGCGCTGACGCACCTGGCCAATCGGGGCGCGGTCGCCGAGATGATCGGTCAGCCGCTCGTGAATGGTCAGGAAATTATGGTCGTGGTAACCGTTGACGGTCGCACGCGGCAGCAAGGTGACATTGGCCAGCCCTTCCAACTCGGCAACCACCGTCGCCACCCATTCCGCCGCCGGTTTGCCGTCCAGACTTTCACGGCTGTCCAAAAGACTGCCGCCGAACTCTTCCTGCTCATCCGCCACGATGACACGCGCGCCACTGCGCCCTGCCGCCAGTGCAGCCGCGAGGCCAGCAGGGCCCGCGCCGACCACCAGGACGTCGCAGTGCTGGTTGAAGTTGTCGTAGGTGTCCGGATCCAGCTCAGTCGGCGAGCGCCCGAGGCCCGCCGCTTTACGAATGTACTTCTCGTAGGTCATCCAGAACGACTGGGGGTACATGAAGGTTTTGTAGTAGAAACCCGGCGGCATCAGCTTGCCGCCGACCTTGCCGAGAATGCCCATCATGTCGGTGTTGACGCTCGGCCAGCCATTGGTGCTGGTGGCGACAAGGCCCGCGTACAACGCCTGTTGCGTGGCGCGCACGTTGGGGATCTGAGTGGCTTCGGTTGCGCCGATTTGCAGCACGGCATTCGGTTCTTCGGAACCTGCCGCGAAGATGCCCCGAGGGCGAGAGTATTTGAAGCTGCGGCCAATGATGTCGACGCCGTTGGCGAGCAAGGCCGCCGCCAGCGTGTCACCTTCGAAACCCTGGTAGCTCTGACCGTTGAAATTAAAATTCAGGGCCTTGCTGCGATCAATGCGGCCACCATTGGGCAGGCGATTGGACTGGCTCATGCCTGATCCCCCTTTCTGATCGCAGGAGATGGGTTAACGAACTGCGGCTGCACGCCGATTCGGTAGGTTTCGAGAATCTCGTAGGTCACGGTGTCTCGCGTGGTGTTGAAGTACTGCCGGCAGCCCGCCGCGTGAATCCACAACTCATGGTGCAGACCGCGTGGGTTGTCGCGAAAGAACATGTAGTCACCCCACTCCTCGTCAGTGCAGGCAGCCGGGTCCAGCGGACGCGCGATGTGAGCCTGACCGGAGACGTGGAATTCCTCTTCGGAGCGCAGTTCGCCACAGTGAGGACAGAAGATATGCAGCATGGGAAAAGTCCTCTGTTAGTGGGCTACGGCCGCAGCGCCGTGTTCATCGATCAATGCGCCGTTGTGGAACCGGTCGATTGAGAAAGGTTTGGCCAGCGGGTGCATTTCGCCCTTGGCCAGGCTTGCCGCAAACACGTTGCCTGAGCCCGGCGTCGCCTTGAAGCCACCGGTGCCCCAGCCGCAGTTGAAGAACATGTTTGCCACAGGCGTTTTGGAGATGATCGGGCAGGCGTCCGGCGTGGTGTCGACGATGCCGCCCCATTGACGGTTCATGCGCACCCGCGACAGCACCGGAAACATTTCGACGATGGCCTGAATGGTGTGCTCAATCACGGGATAGGAACCGCGCTGACCGTAGCCGAGCCAGCTGTCGATACCCGCACCGATCACCAGGTCGCCCTTGTCGGACTGGCTGATGTAGCCGTGTACGGCGTTGGACATGATCACGCTGTCGATAATGGGCTTGATCGGCTCGGACACCAGTGCTTGCAGCGGGTGGGATTCCACCGGCAGGCGGAAGCCGGCGAGCTTGGCCATGTGGCCGGAGTTGCCGGCAGTGACTACACCCACGCGCTTAGCGCCGATGAAGCCCTTGTTGGTTTCAACGCCAATGCACACGCCGTTTTCCTTGCGGAAGCCGGTCACTTCGGTCTGCTGAATCAAATCCACGCCCAACGCATCGGCGGCGCGAGCAAAGCCCCAGGCCACGGCGTCGTGACGCGCGACACCGCCACGGCGTTGAACCGTGGCGCCAATGATCGGGTAACGGGTGTTTTTCGAGCAGTCGAGGTACGGAATCTCGTCGGCCACCTGCTGGCTGTTGAGCAACTCGCCATCTACGCCGTTGAGGCGGTTGGCGCTGACGCGGCGCTCGGAGTCACGCATGTCCTGCAGGGTGTGGCACAGGTTGTAAACGCCGCGCTGGGAAAACATGACGTTGTAGTTGAGGTCCTGAGACAGGCCTTCCCACAACTTCATCGCGTGCTCGTAAAGATGCGCGGACTCGTCCCACAAGTAGTTGGACCGCACGATGGTCGTGTTACGTGCCGTGTTGCCACCGCCCAGCCAGCCTTTTTCGACCACGGCCACGTTGGTGATGCCGTGTTCTTTGGCCAGGTAATAGGCCGTCGCCAGACCGTGGCCGCCGCCGCCCACAATGACCACGTCATAAACTTTTTTGGGGGTCGGCGTGCGCCACATGCGCTGCCAGTTTTCGTGATGGCTGAGGGAGTGTTTGAAGAGGCCGAAGCCCGAGTAATGCTGCATGGTGCGACTCCTGACTCAGCGGTAAACCGGGAAATCGGCGCACAGCGCGGCGACTTGGTCGGCAACGTTGGCCTCGACATCGGCGTCACCGAGGTTGTCGAGGATGTCGCAGATCCAGCCTGCCAGCGTGATGCATTGAGTAACTTTGAAGCCGCGGGTGGTCACCGCCGGAGTGCCGATGCGCAGCCCCGAGGTCACGAACGGCGATTGCGGATCGTTTGGTACGGCATTTTTGTTGACGGTAATGTGCGCGCGGCCCAGCGCTGCGTCCGCATCCTTGCCAGTCAGGCCCTGACGAATCAGGCTGACCAAAAACAGGTGGTTATCCGTCCCGCCCGAGACCACGTCGTAGCCGCGATCAATAAATACCTGCGCCATCGCCTGAGCGTTGTCGATGACCTGCTGTTGATAAGCTTTGAAACCGGGCTCCATGGCTTCTTTGAAGCACACCGCCTTGCCGGCGATCACGTGCATCAGCGGGCCACCCTGAGCGCCCGGGAACACGGCGGAATTGAGCTTCTTCTCGATCTCTTCGTTGGCCTTGGCCAGGATCAGGCCGCCACGTGGGCCACGCAGGGTTTTGTGAGTGGTGGTGGTCACTACGTCGGCGTATGGCAGCGGGTTCGGGTACAAGCCCGCGGCGACCAGACCGGCCACGTGGGCCATATCGACGAACAGCAGCGCGCCCACTTTGTCGGCGATCTGACGAAAGCGTGGAAAGTCCAGAGTCTTGGAGTAGGCCGAGAACCCGGCGACGATCATCTTCGGTTTGTGCTCAACGGCGAGTCGCTCGACTTCGTCATAGTCGATCAGCCCGGTGGCGACGTCGATGCCGTACTGCACGGCGTTGTACAGCTTGCCCGACGAAGACACCTTGGCACCGTGGGTCAAGTGGCCGCCATGGGCCAGGCTCATGCCGAGCAAGGTATCGCCGGCCTGCAGCAGCGCCAGATAAACCGCGCTGTTGGCCGACGACCCGGAGTGCGGTTGAACGTTGGCATAATCGGCGCCGAACAGCAGCTTGGCGCGATCGATCGCCAGCTGTTCAACCTTGTCGACATGCTCGCAGCCGCCGTAGTAACGCTTGCCGGGATAGCCCTCGGCATACTTGTTGGTCAGGCCGCTGCCTTGCGCCTGCATGACGCGCTTGCTGGTGTAGTTTTCGGAGGCGATCAGCTCGATATGGTCTTCCTGACGTTGCTCCTCGGCATTCATCGCCGCCAACAGTGCATCGTCATAACCTTGAATCTGGTCTTGCTTGCTGAACATCGCGGTTCTCCCAGCGGCGGCGCGGCGCCTGAATGATCGACAGGGCTTTGAACTGCCCTTTGAACCGATGGTAGGGCTGACGCAGACAGCCCAGATGCCTGCGCACGCCACGCAATGGTGCGTTTACGACATGGTGCACAGCGGATGTCATATCGGCGTGCCGCTAGCTTAACAACGGGGGCCAAGCCGAAGAGTTCTGCGGCGGAAGATCGGTCGGCTGTGCCTGGCGGAGGCTGTGAAGTTAATGTCTGATCAGACAAGTATCATGGGCAAGTCCCATCCGCCGTAGCACCTCAAGTGCGCCACTATCAAGTAGTTACACTTGAGCACATATTTACCAGCCGCACGCAAAGGCAATAGATCAGCGAAAACACAGCTTTCATATTAGCGTCCGCTATAAGCCATGAGCTGAAGCAGCAGTTATCCCGCGTTATTAGAAACATGTGAGCATGTCTACTGTCACTTGTGACAGTAGACGGTTGTGTTCTAGAGGGATAACGTTCATCGGGCATCGAAGCTAAATAAGCTTCGCCTGCCCTTAATGAATCATTACGAGCTGAGGGAAATAGCCATGACAGTCGATACAGCGCAAGCAAACATTGAGACGATCGAGAGCAAAGAACTCCCAGAAGCAGAGGTTTATTATCATCTGATGCCAGGTGACTATGGTTTTTATGCAGAGCTACCTTATCCCAGTCCTGGTTGGAAGGTGGTGGACAGAGTATGGAGTATCAATAGAACTACCGGGACTGCTAAAGCACTTGTTCGCTTGACCCCAGCAACTATTCCCGCTCCTCCTCCTCCTCCTAAATGATGCCCCGGGTGTACGACCATGAGTTAGTTATAATTCGCAACGTCTACTTGCTCTCAAACTACCTCATTGTCTTAGCAACTTTCGCCTAAGCTTCAGTCAGGCCATACCTCCCCTTACATGGGGAGGTATCAATCGCCATCCTCGAATTAAATAACCTTGGCGGACAACAACCCATCCGCCCTGAACATCCCGCGAATACCCCGCACGGCCTGACGAATCCGGTCCTGATTCTCGATGAGCGCAAAGCGCACGTGGTCGTCGCCGTATTCACCAAAACCGACACCGGGCGACACGCAGACTTTGGCTTCGGCCAGCAGCTTTTTGGCGAATTCCAGCGACCCCAGGTGCGCGTAAGCCTCGGGAATCTTGGCCCAGACATACATCGACGCTTTCGGGTTTTCGACCATCCAGCCCAGTTCGTGCAGACCTTTCACCAACACGTTACGGCGTTGGCGATACTGCTCGGCGATGTCGAGCACGCACTGTTGATCACCTTCCAGCGCAGCGATGGCGGCGACTTGCAGCGGCGTGAACGTGCCGTAGTCGTGGTAGCTCTTGATCCGCGCCAGCGCGTTGACCAGTTCGGGGTTGCCGACCATGAAGCCGATGCGCCAGCCCGCCATGTTGTAGCTCTTGGACAGGGTGAAAAACTCCACCGCGATGTCCTTGGCGCCGGGCACCTGCATGATCGACGGGGCTTTCCAGCCGTCATAGACGATGTCAGCGTAAGCCAGGTCGTGCACCACCAGCACGTCGTACTGCTTGGCGAGGGCAACGACGCGCTCGAAGAAGTCCAGCTCGACGCACTGAGCGGTCGGGTTGGACGGGAAACCCAGAATCATCATTTTCGGCTTGGGGATTGAGCCGCGAATGGCTTTCTCCAGCTCGGCGAAGAAGTCCACGCCCGGCACCAGCGGCACGGAGCGCACCTGGGCGCCGGCGATGACGGCACCGTAGATGTGAATCGGGTAACTGGGGTTCGGCACCAGAACAGTGTCGCCCTGATCCAGCGTGGCGAGCATCAGATGCGCCAGGCCCTCTTTGGAGCCGATGGTGACGATGGCTTCGTCTTCGGGGTCGATGTCGACGTCGTAACGTTTCTTGTACCAGCTGGAAATCGCCCGACGCAGACGCGGAATGCCACGCGAAGTCGAGTAGCCGTGAGTGTCTTCACGTTGGGCGACGGTGACCAGTTTCTCGACGATGTGCGGTGGCGTTGCCCCATCGGGGTTGCCCATGCTCAGGTCGATGATGTCCTCACCACGACGACGCGCAGCCATTTTCAGCTCGGCGGTGATGTTGAACACGTAAGGGGGGAGTCGATCGATGCGCGCAAAGCGGCGCGGCGAACCTTGGTCTGCCATGGAAACCTCTGAAGACGTAAGCGCCCGGAACCGTCCGAGCGACGCTGGCCACTGCGGTGGCCTGAGGCGGAAGATAAGGGCGGCGGCGGCGGTTTGTCTACATGGATCTAGCGGCACGCCACGAATTCCGGATTCGCCACGAATCCTGTAGGAGCGCGCTTGCCCGCGATGCGTCAGATCAGGTAAATCAAGGGTGACCGAGACCCTGCGTTCGCGGGCAAGCGCGCTCCTACAAGGGACTGCGTCACGCGAGGACCTGCCGCAGTCCAAACAGCGCCAAAAAATGCACCGGATAAATCGCGTACGCCCACCGCCGCATCGCCCACACACCGAATTCCAGGCGCCAGCGCAGAATCGCTAACCCCAACAGCGGCGCCATTAGACAGGCCACCAGCGCGCCAATGGAAATCGGATCGCCCCACAGCATGCCGTCGATAATCTTCGACCATTCGTTGCTCAATAAACAGTCGATACCCGGCACTATCGCGAGCCATATGGAAGTGCGCAGCACGAGCACAAACGCCAGAGGCAGCAAAACCCCATACATGCCGAACATCAACTGCGGCCCAAACAGAACACCAATCGCCAAGGCAGCGATACCCAGCACCCTCGCCGGCCAGGAGCTGCTCAAGCCGCCCTGCGCGACCAGCAAACCCAACGCCAGCGTCGGCAGCACGTTGAGGGTGGTGACCTCCCCGGCCATGTAAATCCTGTAGGGCAGCTCCGCGACAACAGCAAACACCGCCAGCCATGTCAGGTATTTCCATTTCACCGAAGGCTCGACCTCACGCCGACCACTGCGCACGACATTTACCGCAATCGCCAGGCAAAACCACGGGAACGCCAGGCGGCCCGGGACGTACAGCCAGTCAGCATCCCAGCCGACATAGCGCAGGTGATCCATCACCATGCTCAGCATTGCCAGCCACTTGAGCAGGTCCAGCGCGCGATCTCGCTCAGGTGCGGTTGCGGTTTTCAGTTCGGTCATGTTCCCTCGTTGTCTGGCTGAAATTTCTGACGCAAGAATGCATGACCAAACCGCTCAATCTTGGTTACAGTCGCAGCCTTCGATTACAGGGAAGCGGCCATGTCAGACCAAAGCCAGCAGTTTGCCAGCGACAACTATTCGGGAATTTGCCCGGAAGCGTGGGCGGCCATGGAGCAAGCCAACCACGGCCACCAGCGTGCCTACGGCGACGACCAGTGGACAGCGCGCGCGGCCGATCAATTCCGTCAGTTGTTCGAAACCGACTGCGAGGTGTTTTTTGCCTTCAACGGCACGGCGGCCAATTCCCTGGCCTTGTCATCGCTCTGTCAGAGCTACCACAGCGTCATCTGCTCCGAAACGGCTCACGTCGAAACGGACGAGTGCGGGGCACCCGAATTCTTCTCCAATGGCTCGAAACTGCTGACGGCGCGCAGCGAGAACGGCAAGTTGACGCCCGCCTCGATCCGGGAAGTCGCGCTCAAGCGCGCCGATATCCACTATCCGAAACCGCGCGTTGTCACGCTGACCCAGGCCACGGAAGTGGGCAGCATTTACTTGCCGGAAGAACTAAAAGCTATCAGTGACACCTGCAAAGAGCTGGGGCTGAACCTGCACATGGACGGTGCCCGTTTCGCCAATGCGTGCGCATTTCTCGGCTGCTCGCCAGCCGAGCTGACCTGGAAAGCCGGCGTCGATGTGTTGTGCTTTGGCGGGACCAAAAACGGCATGGCGGTGGGTGAGGCGATTCTGTTCTTCAACCACAAGCTCGCCGAAGACTTTGACTACCGCTGCAAGCAGGCCGGCCAACTCGCCTCGAAGATGCGATTCCTGTCTGCGCCGTGGGTAGGTTTGCTGGAAAACGACGCCTGGCTCAAACATGCACGCCACGCCAACAGCTGCGCTCAACTGCTGGCTGAGCTGGTGAGGGGTATTCCCGGCGTGGAATTGATGTTCCCGGTGCAGGCCAACGGCGTTTTCCTGCAATTGTCCGAAGCGGCCATTGCCGCGCTAACGGCGAGAGGCTGGCGGTTTTACACCTTCATCGGCAGCGGCGGCGCTCGTTTCATGTGCTCGTGGGACACAGAAGAATCCCGCGTGCGGGAGCTGGCAGCGGATATCCGGTTGGTAATGGGGAGCTGAGTCTGTCTGGGGAGTGCAGCCATTGTAGGAGCGCGCTTGCCCGCGAAAAATTGGACGACCACCGGGGATGTGGTCGACTGAACCGGCTATTCGCGGGCAAGCGCGCTCCTACACGTTGGAACTTGGATTCGACAGCAGGGCCGCGTTCACTCCCACACAGACGGCGTTTGCTGCGCGACAGAGCGGCGTTTAGACAAGGCAAGTCGCCCTCGGATGATGCCTGTCGGCAGATCCTGCCTTAATCCTCACCCGGCGCGGGGAATATGAATCAGCCCTGCGCAATCACCTTTTCAATCACCTCAACCGTCGCGCTGACCTTGTCTTCATAACGGCTCAGTGCCTGGGCATGCTGCTGCTTGAGTTCGATCTGCCTGGAACACAGGTTCAACGCAGCCAGAACCAGAAGTCGATCGCCGATCAGCGTCGGGTAGCTGCGTTTGGTTTCGAACAACGCCGATTTGAGCATGGCGACCGCGTCCATCAAGGTCTGCTCCTGGCCGGCAGGTGCCTTGATCGTGTAGTCGTTGCCAAGGATGGAAATAACCTTGGCGCCGTCCTGGTCAGTGATCATGCGTCAACCGCACTGACGCTGGTAGCGCGTTCAACCAGCGCTTGAATACGCGCCGCCGTTGCGCCCTGCTTCTCTTCCTGTTCCATCAAACTCAACTGAAGACTATCGTTGTCATCCCTGGCTTGCTTCAACGCATCGTTGAGCTGCGCGTTCGTGTTCTGCAGTTCCTGATTGTGCTGTACCAGGTCACTGACGAGCTTTTCCAACTGGCTTAGGGATGCTTCCAACATTTTGATATCTCAGGCAAATTTCAAAGGGCGCGTACGATAAAGAAAAGTCACTTTAGCTACCAGTGAAATCAGGGCAATTACGCCGCTACACCGACCAACAAGCACTTCTACTGCTTCTATTCCGCAAAACGCATAACGGCCCTGATTGACTGCGTTTTTGCGATCTTGTTCCGGCTGTTCGTCAGATCAATGGTTGCGACATAAGCGCACAGCGAAGACAGGCGGCTTCAAGTCCCGATGGGGGCGTCCGATAACCCGTGCATCTCTGTCGCTTTTTCTCTTTCGCCTCGCATGGATCGCGGCCTTCCTGGAACCGTAATGTCCCTACGTAATTTGAATATCGCGCCCCGCGCCTTCTTGGGCTTTTCCGTCATTGGTCTGTTGATGCTGATTCTGGGCGTCTTCGCTTTGTCGCAGATGAACAAGATCAACAACGCCAATGAAGTCATGGCCACCAACAGCATGCCGAGCATCAAGGCGCTGGATAAGCTGACCGAAGGCAGCATTCGCCTGCGAGTGCTCTCCTATCGCCTGATGCTCAACCGCGAACCTGAAACGCTGCAGAAGACCACCGAGCTGCTGGCCATGCGCAACAAGCAGATCGACGACGCCCGTGCGATTTACGTCAAGCTGATCTCTGCGCCGGAAGAACAGTCTGCCTACGATCAGTACGTGCAGCTGCTCAATGACTACCGCCAGCTAGAAAGCCGCATGAAGTCCTTGAGCCAGGCCAACGACATGACTGAACTGACCCGCCTGCTCAGTGCCGATCTGCAGATCAATTCGGACCAGATGAACGTGGCGCTCGGCAAGCTGGTGGAGATGAATACCCAGCAGCTCAATCAGGCCAGTGCAGATGCCAGCAAGCAGTACTCATCGGCATTCACCATGGTCGTCACGCTGCTGATCATTGCTACCGTGCTGACGCTGCTGTTCGCCTGGTTGCTGACCAAGAGCATCACCCAGCCCATCGATTCTGCGCTGAAGGCGGCCGAGGACATTGCCGAAGGCGACCTGACGCGCACCATTACGGTGGACGGTACCGACGAAGCGGGCCGCTTGCTGGCGGCCATGCTGAAGATGCAGTCCAAGCTGCGGGACACCCTGCAGCGAATTTCCGGTTCGGCGACTCAGCTGGCTTCTGCCGCCGAAGAGCTGAACGCCGTCACCGACGAAAGCGCGCGGGGCCTTTCCCAGCAGAACAACGAAATCGAACAGGCGGCCACCGCCGTCAACCAGATGACCAGCGCCGTGGAAGAAGTCGCGCGCAACGCGGTCAGCACTTCGGAAGCGTCGAAAAACGCCACCACGTCCGCCAGCGATGGCCGCGACCTGGTACAGGAAACCGTCAGCGCGATCGAGCGCATGAGCAACGATGTGCAAAGCACGTCCACGCTGATCGGCAACCTGGCAGACGAGTCCCGTGACATCGGCAAAGTGCTGGATGTCATTCGCGGCCTGGCCGACCAGACCAACCTGCTCGCCCTTAACGCCGCCATCGAAGCCGCCCGCGCCGGTGAGGCTGGCCGTGGTTTTGCTGTGGTCGCCGACGAAGTCCGGGCCCTCGCCCATCGCACTCAGCAGTCGACCAGCGAAATCGAACGCATGATCGGCAGCATCCAGGGCGGTACCGAGCAAGCCGTGAATTCCATGCGCAGCAGCACCGAACGCGCCGAATCCACGTTGAACATCGCCAAAGGCGCTGGCCTTGCGCTGGACACCATTAACAGCGCAGTCGTGGAAATCAACGAACGGAATCTGGTGATCGCCAGTGCTGCCGAAGAGCAGGCGCAGGTCGCGCGCGAAGTGGACCGTAATCTGGTGAACATCCGCGACCTCTCGACTCAATCGGCGACCGGTGCCAATCAGACCAGCGCTGCAAGTAACGAGCTGTCGCGCCTGGCCGTGGACTTGAACGGGATGGTTGCGCGCTTCAAGGTGTAAGCAACCCGTCGATCACAGTGTAGGAGCGCGCTTGCCCGCGAAAAAAACAACGCGGTCTCTCAGGTAGACCGCGTCATTGTTCATCGCGGGCAAGCGCGCTCCTACACAGCTCGATCAATACTCAATCCGCACATCTCCCTTCGGCACGCTGCAGCAGGCCAGGATGTAGCCTTCATCGACGTCGTCGTCAGTAATCCCGCCGTTGTGTTCCATCTCGACCTCCCCGCTCAGCTTCATCACCTTGCAGGTGCCGCAGATACCCATGCCGCATGCCTTGGGAATCATCAGGCCGAGCTTGGCGGCTGCAGCGTGGACGGTTTCGCCTGGCGCGACGCGAATACTCTTGCCGGTGTCGGTGAATTCCACCTGATGCAGGTCAGCAACATCCACATCGGGCGCATCAGCCGCCTGCTCGGCCTGTTCGACTGCGTCGGCGCGAGCCTCCGGAGGCGTCGCGCCAAATGACTCTTCATGGTACTGGGCCATGTTGAAGCCGTTGGCTTCAAGCAACCTTTTGACGGCGCTCATGTAAGGCGTCGGCCCACAGCAGAACACCTCGCGCTCCATGAAATCCGGCGCCATCAGTTCAAGCATCTTCTGGTTCAGATAGCCCCGGTATCCTGCCCACGGCTCGCCCAACCCGTGCTTCTCACAGACGATGTGCAGCGAGAAGTTGTTGATGCGCGATGCCATCTGTTCCAGTTCGCGGTGGTAGATGATGTCTTTGGGCGAGCGCGAGCTGTGGACAAAGACCATGTCCACGTTGGCGTTGGTGTCGTAATACCAGCGCGCCATGGACATGACCGGCGTGATGCCGACGCCGCCGCTGAGGTAGAGGATTTTCGGATTCGGAAAGTCGATGGCATTGAACAGGCCCACCGGCCCGTGCACTGCCAGCTCCTGCCCTTCATGCAGCGTGTCGTGCAGCCAGTTTGAAACTTTGCCGCCAGGCACTCGCTTGATGGTGATCGAGAAACTGTACGGCACCGAGGGCGAACTGGAGATGGTGTACGAGCGCATGATCGGCACGCCGTCGATCTCCAGCTCCAGCGTCACAAACTGGCCGGGCTTGAAGAAGAACAGTATCGGCTGGTCAGCCATGAAGCAGAACGTGCGCACGTCCCAGGTTTCCTGGATCACTTTGACGACCCGCACCAGGTGCCGACCATTGGCCCACGTCTGGGTGTTGACCGGGCTCAGGAAACTCTGGGACATGCTCATTCTCCACGGCCGACGGTCGGCCTCTCATGGTGGCGATTCTGCGTAACGCAGGATCCGCCTATTTACCTATCAGCGACATTCACATACTTATGGCGACCAGCCCCGGTCTATAGGGGCTGCGCCGTCGGAAACTGATTCGGCCATGTCGCCCATGGACAAGATTCACGTCGCGCCCGGCTCCACACTCGCCATCAGTTCGTTACAGATTCTTTAGCTATCAGCGTGCACATCAGTCACCACCGCCGTTTCGCGCGCATGGTCACACACCCAACGTATCAGCCACATTCGTAGGCTGCGCAACGCGCGGCCTGAGGACTTGAAAGATGGACGTCACCGCAACTCTGAGCTTGGGCGATCCGCTGGAACCTGCGCGCAAGGCGACTGCCGAGATGCTGCAAACACGCGAGCGCACTTACTCGCTGCCGCAGCCTTTCTACAGCGATGAGCGGCTGTTTGAAATCGACATGCAGGAAATCTTTCAGAAAGAGTGGCTGATCGCAGGCATGACCTGTGAGGTGCCGGCCAAAGGCAATTTCCTCACGCTTCAAATCGGCAAGAACCCGATTCTGGTGGTGCGGGCACCGGACGGTTCGATCAACGCCTTCCATAACGTCTGCCGCCACCGTGGCTCGCGCCTGTGTACGAAGGAGAAAGGCAAGGTCGCCAAGCTCGTGTGCCCTTATCACCAATGGACGTACGAGCTCGACGGTCGCCTGCTGTATGCGGGAACCGAGATGGGCGCGGACTTCGACATGAAGCAGTTCGGCCTCAAGCCGGTGCACTGCAAGGTGGCGGGCGGTTACATCTTCATCAGCATGGCGAGCAACCCTCCCGCCATTGACGCGTTCCTGCAGACGCTGAATCACTACATGGAACCCTACGACATGGAGAACACCAAGGTGGCGGTGCAAACCACCCTGGTCGAAAAAGCCAACTGGAAGCTCGTTCTGGAAAACAACCGCGAGTGCTACCACTGCAACGCTTCGCACCCCGAGTTACTGAATACTTTGCTGGAGTGGGACGACGTTACCGACCCACGTGCCGACCAGGCCTTCAAGGACCACGTCGCTGCCTCTGCCGCAGCCTGGGAAGCCGAGAAGATCCCGTTTGCCCACGCAAGTTTTGGCTTGCGTAACCGTATCGTGCGCATGCCGCTGCTCAAAGGCACCGTATCGATGACGATGGACGGCAAGCCCGGCAGCAAGAAACTGATGGGGCGCATTCAGAACCCGGATCTGGGCTCGATGCGTATCCTGCACTTGCCGCATTCGTGGAACCACTGCATGGGTGATCACGTGATCGTATTCACCGTGTGGCCCGTCAGTGCGCAGGAAACCCTGGTCACCACCAAGTGGCTGGTGCACAAGGACGCTGTCGAGGGTGTGGATTACGACGTCGCTCGCCTGCGCGAAGTCTGGGACGCCACCAATGATCAGGACCGTCGGCTGGCCGAAGAAAACCAGCGCGGCATCAACTCTGTCGCGTATCAGCCAGGGCCGTATTCAAAAACCTATGAATTCGGGGTGGTTAACTTCATCGACTGGTACAGCGCCAAGCTGCTGGAGAACATGGGCGCCGAACCCGCTTCGTATTTGAAAGGCGTGGCGGTTAATCACGAATAAGGTTTCACTTGGCTTAGGCAGCACATCACTGCGGGCAACCGCGCCCCATAGGCATACGACCTGTAGGAGCGCGCTTGCCCGCGATGCTTTTTGTCCTGTGTATAAATTAGGGAGCACTGATACCGAACCATCGTAGATCGCGTATCGCCCGATAAAGCGCGGGTATCTGGTTAAGAAATGACCAGTCGGACCATCGGCCCGGTTTCAGTGGAGCTGCGAGGTACACGAACACGTTATCCACAGAACAACCAACAGCCTATGTGCGTAACTCTGCACTACCCTTGTGGAAAACTCGTTACATGACTGTTCTTGAGCGTAAAGGCTTAACCGCGGACCATTGCCCGCACGATTGATCATATTTTGATCATATGCCTGAAAACCTCTTGGAACGAGGCCTGTAAAGGATCACGAACATCTTATCCACATGTGCGCACACAGAGATTGTGGGTAAGAAAAATGCACGCCCGCTCAGCCCTGTGGAAAAACCTGCGGCGAATCAGGGAGATAGCTGATCAAATATTAGCCACGGCGCCAGAAGCACCGCAATTGATGGGCTACAGCAATGGCTGAACAGTTTATCCACAGGCGCATCAACAGCGATTGTGGGTAATACACGAATCCAGCAACCGAATCGGACGCGTCTGACATTCATACCCTTTCGAGAGCGGTAGACTGCCGCCCATCATCGATTCGGAGTGATCAGAAATGACAGTACCGGTACGTTTCTCTGAGCGGGTTGTCCTTCGGGCCAACGCTCAGCTGATACAACAACGCGGGCGACCCACCAGCCTTCCAAGGGAGCTGCTGGGTATCGTGACCTACAGACCCAGAACGGTTGGAGAGATCAAAAGCGCATTCGCCTGCGCCTACGCAAAAATGCAACGGACCTGATGACCATGTCCAAAGCAGGTCATCGAACAAGTCTTCGACGTAGCGATCATTGATTCGCCATCGGCGGAGCAAGCGGTAGAAAGCCGGCCGCCAGACCAATCGCTTCCAGCTGAAAAAGGCGCCACTTAGAGCGCCTTTTCCAATGCTGAAAAGCATTCAACGCACCACGCCCTCCTCCACCAGCAGTTTCAAAATAGCCGCCGCCCCTTCTTGCGCACTGACGCCCTTGAGTACCTGGCCGCCGCCTCCGTTCGCCTTGGCCGTCGCGGCCTTCATACGGTCGGCACCGCTTTTGGCCTTGATCACCTTCAGGCGCTTGGGTCTGGGCTTGGCTGGGCTGAGTTGGGCGCTTGTGGATATCTCGTCAATGACGACTTCAATGTCCTCCACATCGAGCAGACCGCGTTGCGCCGGACCGAATGCGCTCTGACGCGGCTTGGGTGCGGCGTTATCCACAGTGGCGAGCAAAGGCAATCGCACTTTCAATCGGCGGCGTTGACCACGGGGCAACGCCTGAAGCACCAGGGCGCTGCCATTGCTGATGCTTTCGACCTCGGCCAAACCGACAACCAACGGCCAGCCAAGTTTTTCGGCCAGCAGATAAGGGAGCATTCCAGAGCCCTCACCGGTTTCAGCCTGGCTGCCCGTCAGCACCAACTGCACCCCGGATTCGCGGATGTAGTCCGCGAGCCCAGGCAATGCGTCGGCACCTATTGGCTGCGAAAGCACATGAAGTTCGTCCAGGCCCATCCCCAAGTAACCGCGCAACGCTGGCTCATCGGCATCCCCTGCATGCAACACATGCAAGTTATCCCCAGCCAGTTGCAAGCCAAGCTCGACCGCGCGCGCATCCTGCTCGGCGCGTCTAGGTCGTCCGGAGGTGGGATGGGCGCCAACTGACACCAGGGTGATCACGTGCAACGCGCTTTTATCCACAGACCCATCGGTGTCAGGCCGCATCTCGTTTCGCCCCATTTCGGTAGTGCTCGACCGCTTCGATAAGCGCTTCGAGGATGGCAGAGCTCTCGCCGATGACCGACAAGTCAGCCCGCTTGATCATGTCGCAGGTCGGGTCAAGATTGACGGCCACAACTTTGTCGCAGGTACCGATACCCTGCAGATGCTGGATCGCTCCGGAGATACCGACCGCCACGTAAACGCGCGCGGTTACCCACGTGCCAGAGGCGCCGACCTGCCGATCCCGAGTCATGAAGCCATCATCCACCGCCACCCGGGATGCGCCTTCGGTCGCCCCCAGCGCAACAGCGGTTCGATGAAACAGCGACCAGTCCTTGACTCCGTTGCCGCCTGAGAAAATGAACTCCGCTTCCGACATGGGGATAAGTGCGGGATCAACCGCCACAGCCCCCAAATCCTCAATACGCGTCAGGCTACGCGGAACGGTTGTGGGTAACTCGACCGGCAGCGCTTCATGCCGCGTTTCGCTGACAGGCTCTGCACACTCGGCGGCTGCCAGGATCAGGCGCGACAGCGGACGCGACAAGTCTTCAGCGCCCGCCCCAGCAAGTCCAATGCACGTATCGCCCGACACCTGCCACACGCGGGTCGACGGGCGCTCACCCAGACTGGCCGCAAACCGCCGACCGAGTTCGCCTCCGCCATTTCGGCTGTCGGGCAACAGCCAGTGACGCGGGGCAAATTGGTTATCCACAGCTCGCAATCCCTGAATGCGTTGTTCGGGGGAATAACCGGCGAACTCGTTGCCTTGCATAACCAACAGCCGATCAACGCCGGCGATGTCGAAGGCACTCTCCTTGTGCTCGCCAAACACCACCGCCAGCACCGCGCCCTCGCCGCCCGCCATCTTGTGAGCCAGACCCAGCACGTCACGGTCGTGGCTGCTCAAGCGGCCGCCAACCATGTCAGGCACGACGGCAATGTAAGAGGACGGCTCGGTCACTCGATGCAGCGGTAGCTGCACTTCAACCGACACCGGACGTTTGGCCATGCCGCCCTGCTGGGCACCGCTTCGATCAATGCGCTTGATGCCGTTGGGTCCGACAAAGCCGGCGCCATGCACGTTCTTGCGCATTACGCCGTTAGGCCCCATCCAGCTGGCTTGTGTCGGTTGCATGGCGGCGTGCAGAGGATGCAGCCGGTTGCGTGCGATCCATTCGGCATGGGGGTCGCGGCGAATAATGTCGCTCATCAGTGCGCCTCCGCAGGTTCACGTCGAGCCGCTGCCGGTTTTGCAGGCGCGGGTTGATCAAGCAGTGCGTCAGCGACCAGTTCTGCGATGTCTTTGATCATCGGCCGAGGCTCGACCACGCCTTCAAGCATGGCGGTGCATTGTGGACAACCCACTGCAACCAGTTCTGCGCCGGTTTCGCGGATGTCTTCCATGCGCATGTCGGGGATGCGCTGCCTGCCGGGGATGTCAGTAATCGGCGCACCGCCACCGCCACCGCAGCAACGTGAACGAAAGCCCGACCGGACCATTTCCTTGACCTCAATGCCGAGCGCACGCAGTACGTCTCGCGGCGCCTGGTATTCACCGTTGTAACGTCCCAGATAGCAGGGGTCGTGGTAGGTCACACTGGAGCCTTTATGCTGGCCCAGGTTCAGCGCGCCGCCGCCAATCAGTTCGGCCATGTAGGTGCTGTGGTGCTGCACCAGGTAGTGACCGTCGAAGGCACCGTATTCATTTTTCAGAACGTGAAAACTGTGCGGGTCGCAGGTGACGATGCGTTTGAAATCGTACTGCGCCAGCGTCTTGATGTTGCGCCGGGCGAGCATCTGGAATGTTGCTTCATCGCCCAGACGACGCGCGACATCACCGCTGTCGCGCTCTTCGAGACCCAGCACGGCAAAGTCGACCCTGGCTGCTTTCAGCACTTTGACGAAGGCGCGCAGGGTGCGTTGATTGCGCATATCGAAGGCGCCGTCACCCACCCAGAACAGCACGTCGACGGTTTTTCTGTCGCTCATCACGTCTAGGTTCAGGTCAGCCGCCCAGTTCATGCGCCCACCCGGTGCGAAGCCGCCGGGGTTGTCCGTGGCGATCAGGTTTTCCAGCACCTCGGCGCCTTTATTGGGAGTGGCGCCTTTTTCCAGCGTGAGATACCGGCGCATGTCGACGATGGCGTCCACGTGCTCGATCATCATCGGGCACTCTTCTACGCAGGCGCGGCAGGTGGTGCAGGACCACAAGGTTTCCGCATCGACCAGCCCGTTGACGATCGGTTGATGCGGGTTGCCGCCGTGCTCGCCAATGGGCTTGCCCTTGCCGTCCAGCGACGGGTATGGGCTACCGGCGAAAGAGGCGTCGGTGCCGCCCGCCAGACCCACCACCATGTCCTGAATCAGCTTCTTCGGGTTCAGCGGCTGACCCGCAGCAAACGCTGGACAGGCCGCTTCGCACTTGCCGCATTGCACGCAGGCGTCGAAACCGAGCAGCTGGTTCCAGGTGAAGTCCTTGGGTTTTTCCACGCCCAGCGGTGCGGTCTTGTCAGTGAGATCCAGAGGCTTGAGCCCGGTCGAGCGACCGCCGCCGAAACGCTCGGGTCGACGGTGCCAGGCCAAATGCAACGCGCCGGCAAAGGCGTGCTTCATCGGCCCGCCCCACGTGATGCCGAGGAATAGCTCGCAAATGCCCCAGAGCACGCCGATGCCCAAGATGATTGCCAGCAGCCAGCCGCCAAAGTTGTCCGGAAGAATGCCCGCGACCGGCAAGGTAACAATGAAAAACGAGCCCGAGAACGCCAGCAAGCTTTTGGGCAGGCGCATCCACGGCCCTTTTGACAGGCGGCTTGGCGGCTGGCGGCGACGCAGATACATGAAGATTGCGCCCACAAACATCACAGCCGACATCAGCAAAAGCGCATAACCGAGGACACGGTTATGCAGGCCGAACCCGTGGACGAGAATCGCCAGTACGATCGACGCAACGGCGCCGCCTGCGGTGGCCACATGGGTGTTGGCGATGTACTTGTCGCGCGCGACAACGTGGTGAAGATCGACCATATAGCGCTTGGGCATCGCCAGCAGGCCGCCGAACAGGTCGACTTTCGCCGCACGCCCGTTGCGCCACATGGCCGCACGCCTGAAGGCGCCGAGGACGGCGAGACCCAAGGCAGCGAAGATCAGGACAGGAAGAAGGGTGTTGAGCATGATGGCTCCTACAGGTGTACCGAATCTTTCTTTGTAGGGGCGCGCTTGCCCGCGATTCAGGCAGTGCGGTTTCTCAGGCAGACCGCGTCATCGTTCATCGCGGGCAAGCGCGCTCCTACAGAATCACCATCAAAAATCTTTGCACAGCCGCAACGCGTCATAGATCGCCGCGTGGGTATTGCGCTGCGCCACGCAATCACCGATACGAAACAGCAGATACCCGTCTCCCGGCTGACTCAACGACGGCTGCGGCTGGATCGCAAAAAGGGCGTCGATGTCGATCTGGCCCTTGTTGCGCGAGCCTTCCTTCATCCCGTAATACAGCGCTTCATCCGGGCGCACGCCGTTCTCGATCACGACCTGGTCAACCACCCGCTCCTCTTTGGCACCGGTGTATTCGTTCTCCAGCACCGCCACTAGCTTGTCACCCTCGCGATAGACCTTTTCCAGCATCAAGTCGCCGGTCATGATCACTTCCTTGGGGTACATGCTGCGGTAGTAGGTCGGAAACGACGTACCGCCGATGGCGACCCCCGGCTTGATGTCGTCGGTAACGATCTCCACCTGGCTGCCCTTGTCGGCCAGGAAATCCGCCACCGACATGCCGGTGAATTCGCAGATGGTGTCGTAAACCAGCACGTTCTTGCCCGGCGCTACTTTGCCGTCCAGCACGTCCCAACTGCTGACGATCAGCCCTTCGGCCGCGCCCCAGTGCTCGTTCTGTTCCACGAATGGGTGGCCGCCCACTGCCAGCACCACGACGTCCGGACGCAAGTCCATGATGGTCGCGATGTCTGCCGCCGTGCCCAGTCGCAGATCAACCTTCAGCCGTGCCAACTCCAGTTGGTACCAGCGCGTGATGCCGGCAATCTGATCGCGCTGCGGTGCTTTCGAGGCGGTGGTGATCTGCCCGCCAATGGCTTCCTTTTTCTCGAACAGCGTCACGTCATGGCCGCGCTCGGCAGAGACACGTGCGGCTTCCATCCCCGCAGGTCCCGCACCCACGATCACCACCTTGCGTTTCACGCCCGTGGTTTTTTCGATGATGTGCGGCACACCCATGTATTCACGAGACGTGGCGGCGTTCTGGATGCACAGCACGTCCAGGCCCTGATATTGACGGTCGATGCAGTAGTTGGCACCGACGCACTGACGGATCTGATCGACCTGGCCCATTTTGATCTTGGTGATCAGGTGCGGGTCGGCGATGTGCGCGCGGGTCATGCCAACCATGTCGACGTAGCCGCCTTCGAGAATGCGCGTCGCCTGATTCGGGTCCTTGATGTTCTGCGCGTGCAAGACTGGCGCCTTGACCACTTCCTTGATGCCAGCAGCCAGGTGCAGAAACGGCTCCGGTGGATAACTCATGTTCGGGATAACGTTGGCGAGGGTGTTGTGCGTGTCGCAGCCCGAACCCACCACCCCAATGAAGTCGATCATCCCGGTCTGGTCGTAGTACCTGGCGATTTCCTTCATGTCTTCGTGGCTGAGGCCGTCCGGGTGAAACTCGTCGCCGCACAGGCGCAGGCCCACGCAAAAGTCGGGGCCGACTTCCTTGCGCACCGCCTTGATCACTTCCAGCCCGAAACGCATGCGGTTCTCGAAACTGCCGCCCCATTCATCGGTGCGCTTGTTGACCCGCGGGCTCCAGAACTGGTCGATCATGTGCTGGTGCACCGCCGACAGCTCGACGCCGTCCAGCCCACCGGCCTTGGCTCGTGCCGCGGCGCTGGCGTAGTTACCGATCACCCGCCAGATTTCCTCCGGCTCAATGGTTTTGCAGGTCGCGCGGTGTACCGGCTCACGAATCCCCGACGGCGACATCAATGTCGGCCAGTGATCGCCGTCCCAGCGGGAGCGCCGACCCATGTGGGTAATCTGGATCATGATCTTGGCGCCGTGCTTGTGCATGGCGTCGGCGAGGTTCTGGAAGTGCGGGATGATCTTGTCGGTCGCCAGGTTGACGGACTTCCACCACCCTTGCGGGCTGTCGATCGCGACGCTGGACGAGCCGCCGCAAATGGCCAGACCGATGCCGCCCTTGGCTTTCTCCTCGTAGTACTTCACGTAACGGTCTGTGGTCATGCCGCCGTCGGTGGCGTAGACCTCTGCGTGAGCGGTACTCAGTACGCGGTTGCGAATGGTGAGCTTGCCGATTTGAATCGGTTGAAACATCGCTTCGAAAGCCATGACGGAAACCTCGACTTACAACGGCTTGACGACAAACAGGCCGTCGTCGTGACCTTCTTCCGATCCGCTGTAGACCTGTTCGGCCACAGTACGAACGGCGCTGCCTTTGGCGGCAAGAATCTGATCCATCGCACCGGCAAACCAGCCGGTGAACATGTAATCGACCTTGCGCCCGACCTTGCCGTACACATAAACAAAGCAGGAGTGCTCCAACCTGATGCTGGCGGTGCCTTTGTCCAGGTCGATGTCTTGAATCTTGAACAGGCCCCACCCGCGCTGGGACAGGCGGTTCATGTAATGCTCGAACACCGCCACGCCTTCAATCCCGTGGCACTCGGCTTCCTTCTCGCACCAGTGCCAGGCGGATTTATAGCCGGCTTTGTAGAGGATCTCGGCGTAAGCATCGGCGCCCAGCACTTCTTCGATGCCCATGTGGTTATTGACGAAAAAATGGCGCGGCACGTACAGCATCGGCAGGGCGTCGGAGGTCCAGACGCCGGTCTCGCTGTCGACTTCGATGGGCAATTGCGGGGCGATCTTGGCCATGGAAACTTAACTCCGGAAAATTCGGTTGGATGTCTTCTGCCCGCAGGCAGAAGAGAAATTCAGTGCGCGATAGGTGCGATGAGGCTTATTCGCCCCAGACATCGCCCAGGATGCGAACCCAGTTTTCGCCCATGATCTTGCGCACCACGCGTTCGGAATGGCCGCGCTTGAGCAGGGTTTCGGTGAGGTTCGGGAATTCGCCGACGGTGCGGATGCCCAGCGGGTTGATGATCTTGCCGAAGTTGGTCAGACGACGGGCGTAGCCCTTGTCATGGGTCAGGTATTCAAAAAACTCCTGACCGTGACCCTGAGTGAAGTCGGTGCCAATGCCGATAGCGTCTTCGCCAACAATGTTCATCACGTATTCAATGGCTTCGGCGTAATCGTCGATGGTCGAATCGATACCCTTGGCCAGGAACGGCGCGAACATGGTCACGCCGACAAACCCGCCGTGGTCGGCGATGAATTTCAGCTCGGCGTCGGATTTGTTGCGCGGGTGCTCTTTAAGGCCTGAAGGCAGGCAGTGAGAGTAGGTGACAGGCTTCTTCGATTCGAGAATGACTTCCTCGGAGGTCTTGGAGCCTACGTGGGAAAGGTCGCACATGACGCCGACGCGGTTCATTTCCGCGACGATTTCACGGCCGAAACCCGACAGCCCGCCGTCACGCTCGTAGCAGCCCGTGCCCACCAGATTCTGGGTGTTGTAGCACATCTGCACGATGCCCACGCCCAGCTGTTTGAAGATCTCGACGTAGCCGATCTGGTCCTCGTAAGCATGGGCATTCTGGAAGCCGAACAGGATGCCGGTCTTGCCCAGCTCCTTGGCCTTGCGGATGTCGGCGGTGTTACGCACCTGGATCACCAAGTCACTGTTCTCACGAATCAGCTTCTGGCTGGAGGCGATGCTGTTGACGGTCTGCTGGAAACCTTCCCACACCGACACCGTACAGTTGGCCATGGTCAGGCCGCCTTTGCGCATGTCCTCGAACAGCTCACGGTTCCATTTGGCAATGATCAGCCCGTCAATGACGATGCTGTCGGCGTGTAATTCGGCTGGGCTCATCAGGCGGTCCCCTGGGGTTCTTTAATGGCCGGAAGGTCTGCCGGCGCTTTGGGGTCAGCATATGCCTGAGGGTCGGAGGAGCCGGGTGCAAAAACGACAGGGGAATTGCCGAAAGCGTCAAGAAACGACAAAGGCGGAGCGTGGTCTTTTGATCACCTTATTTGATACCTGTTCTTTGCCCCGCGCTTGGGCGAGAATCCATTTCATCTCTGACTCGGAAAGTCCCAATGAAAACCATTTTTCTGGCTCTGGCTTTATTCGCGACAGGCGCACATGCAGCGGCAAACCCGGACGCTACCCCGTGTGACGGTGTGGACGAGGACAAGCAGACGCTTGAGTGCTCGGTTTACAGCCGCGACTCGGCGGAAAAGTTGTTGAAAGAGAATTTCCAGAACGTGCTCGCCCGGGTAGACGTTCAGTTCGGCGCCAACAAGGTGCAAGCGAAGGAATTCACCGACAAGCTGGCCGTCGCCCAGGAAGCCTGGAAAAAATTGCGTGATGCCGACTGCGCCGTCGAGGTGTTCCCCGCCAAGCCAGGCACCAAGGAATTCAACATCGGCCAGAATGACTGCCTGGCCCGGACCAGCGACGAGCGTTCCGAGTATCTGGACAGCATCGCGCAGTCTGAATAAGCGTTGAATGCGCTACCCTGACGCCCTTCTCGAGCACAAGGTATGCACATGAACATCTGCGGCGTAGAAATCAAAGGCAGCGAGGCCATCTTCGCTGTCGCCACTCGCGCATCCGGCGCGCTTGAACACCTTCCGTTACCGACCAAAAAGATCGCCCTCGAAGACGATGACGAGGCGCCCAACGTGAAGGCGTTCGCCGCCCAGGTTGCCGCTTTCGTGCGCGATAACGGCATCACTCATGTCGCGATCAAAAAGCGCAGCAAGAAAGGCGAGTTTGCCGGCGGCCCGACCACGTTCAAGATTGAGACCATCTTCCAGTTGCTGGAAGACTGCGACGTCGTGCTTCTGTCACCGCAAACCATCAATGCGCAAATGAAAAAGCACAACTTTGAACTGCCGACAGCGCTGAACAAGTATCAGCACGAGGCGTACAAGGCGGCGTGTTCGGCGTTGATGAAAGCCAGGTAGAAAGGTCTGCACCCAATCGCTTGCTCGGTGGTGGACCGGGGTAAAACCAACTGTAGGACCGGCTTTAGCCGGGAAGGCGTCAGGCGCCACCACCTTAAACTGAGGGTGCTCAACCGGACCTATTCCCGGCTGAAGCCGGTCCTACTGAACGAGCCGGAGCCTGAAGAAGAAGCCGGAAGCAGCACGCCGCGCCATTTATACCGAATTATAGTCGCGACCATAATTCACAATAATTGAGCATCAAACAGCCTTCACCTCACGCGTGCGCCCGCGGTCCTCCCTCGGGCACACCACAAACCTTGCCCGGTAGCTGCGAGTGAAATACGAGGGTGACTCAAACCCGCACGCGATACTGACCTCCAGCACGCTCATGTCGCTCTGCCGCAGCAGCTGCCTGGCCTTTTCCAGCCGCAGCCCAAGGTAGAAGTTGCTTGGCGTATCGTTGAGGTGCAGGCGAAACAGCCGTTCCAGCTGGCGACGGGTTACCTGAATCCCTTCCGCCAGCGCCAAGGTGCTCAGCGGCGGCTCAGTGTGCTGCTCCATGACGCCGATCACCTGAACCAGTTTCTTGTTATTGATGCCGTAACGCGTCGCGATCTGCATGCGCTGGTGGTCTTTGCGCTGACGAATGCGGCCGAGCACGAACTGCTCGGAGACCTTGATCGCCATGTCCGGCCCGTGCGCTTGCCCGATCAAGTCGAGCATCATGTCGATCGAAGCAGTGCCGCCCGCCGAGGTGATGCGGCGCCGGTCGATTTCGAACAGCTCTTGGGTGGCTTGCAGTCGGGGAAATGTCTCTTTGAATGCGTCCAGCGCTTCCCAGTGCAGGGTGAGTCGATAGCCTTCCAGCAAACCCGCCTGGGCGAGGACAAAACTGCCGGTGTCGATCGCACCCAGGACCACCCCTTCCAGATCGATCCGACGCAGCCAGTGCTCCAGCGTCGGCGTGTAGGACTTGAGCGGATCAACGCTGCCCATGACCCATAACGTCGCGCCCCTCTTCAAAGGCTCCAGCGCCGCATCAGCGTTGACCGACATGCCGTTACTGGCGATTACCGGACCGCCGTCACTGCTCAGAATGTGCCAGCGAAACAGCTCTCCGCCGAACCGATTGGCCACGCGCAGTGGCTCCAGCGCCGAGACGAAGCCCATCATCGAGAAGCCGGGCATGAGCAGGAAGTAGAAGTCCTGAGACATTGTCGTGAGATTCCTTGAGAGCAACATGACATACACCGGTTCCACAACGCGGGCAACCGCACAGGTCGCTGCTGTGCAAGACCTTGTCGCCGCTGTGCGTTTTGGCGCGTCTGGCCCTGCGTAGCTTTGCACCTCAAAAGCGAGCCGCAATGCTCGCCTCACTGTCCGGCCTGCAAGGAACCCCCCAGCCATGAATCACGACGTCATCATCACGTGCGCACTGACCGGTGCCGGCGACACGACCGGCAAAAGCCACTTGGTCCCGATCACGCCCAAGCAGATCGCCGCAGCGGCGGTCGAGGCAGCGAAGGCCGGGGCAACGGTTGTGCATTGTCACGTGCGTGATCCAGCGACCGGCAAGTTCAGCCGTGACGTCGAGCTGTACCGTGAAACCATGGACCGCATCCGTGAGGCCGACATCGACATCATCGTCAACCTCACGGCAGGCATGGGCGGCGATCTGGAAATCGGACCAGGCGAGCGTCCCACCGACTTCGGCCCCGGGACTGATCTGGTAGGGCCATTGACCCGGCTTGCGCACGTTGAAGCGCTGCTGCCGGAGATCTGCACGCTGGACTGCGGCACCCTCAATTTCGGCGACGGCGACACGATCTATGTCTCCACACCCGCACAGCTACGCGCCGGCGCCAGGCGAATCCAGGAGCTTGGGGTGAAAGCCGAGCTGGAGATTTTCGACACGGGCCATCTCTGGTTCGCCAAACAAATGATGAAAGAAGGCTTGCTGGACAACCCGCTGTTTCAGCTGTGCCTGGGCATTCCGTGGGGCGCACCCGCAGATACCACCACGATGAAGGCCATGGTCGATAACTTGCCAGCCGATGCGGTGTGGGCCGCTTTCGGCATTGGCCGCATGCAAATGCCGATGGCCGCCCAGGCAGTACTGCTGGGCGGCAACGTGCGGGTCGGCCTGGAGGACAACATCTGGCTTGATAAAGGTGTACTTGCCAGCAACGGCGCACTGGTTGAGCGCGCCAGCGAGATCCTCAGCCGCCTGGGTGCCCGGGTTCTGACTCCTGCCGAAGGCCGCGTGAAGATGGGGCTGAAGAAGCGATTTTGATCCCCATACAAATCCCGCACGGGCTTCGACACTTTTCGAGTAACCAATATGACCTTCATCACTACCATCAAAACCTTCGCAGCCTTGGGCAGCGGTGTCATTGGCAGCGGTTGGGTGGCGCGCGCGCTGGCTCATGGCCTGGATGTCGTGGCCTGGGACCCGGCGCCGGGAGCAGAAGCGGCCCTGCGCAAACGCGTCGCCAGCGCCTGGCCTGCGCTTGAGCAAAAGGGCCTGGCTGCAGGCGCATCGCAAGAACGGCTGCGTTTCGTTGACTCCATTGAGGAATGCGTTCGCGACGCCGACTTCATCCAGGAGAGCGCCCCGGAACGCCTTGAGTTGAAGCTCGACCTGCACAGCAGAATCAGCGCCGCCGCCAAGCCTGACGCGATCATCGGCTCCAGCACGTCCGGGCTGTTGCCGTCAGAGTTCTACGAAAGCGCCACTCACCCGGAACGCTGCGTGGTGGGGCACCCGTTCAACCCGGTTTACCTGCTGCCGCTGGTGGAAGTCGTCGGCGGCAAGAACACTGCACCCGAAGCGGTGCAGGCAGCGATCGAGGTCTATGAGTCTCTGGGCATGCGTCCGCTGCACGTGCGCAAAGAGGTCCCCGGCTTCATCGCGGATCGCTTGCTCGAAGCGCTGTGGCGCGAGGCGTTGCATCTGGTCAATGACGGCGTGGCAACGACGGGCGAAATCGATGACGCGATTCGCTTCGGAGCGGGCCTGCGGTGGTCGTTCATGGGCACGTTCCTGACGTACACGCTGGCGGGCGGCGACGCGGGCATGCGTCATTTCATGGCCCAGTTCGGTCCGGCGCTGCAATTACCCTGGACCTACCTGCCCGCACCGGAGCTGACTGCGAAGCTGATCGACGACGTGGTTGACGGCACCTCGGCTCAGTTGGGCAACCACAGCATCGCAGCGCTGGAACGCTATCGTGATGACTGTCTGCTGGCAGTGCTGGAAGCGGTGAAAACCACCAAGGCCAGGCATGGGATGGCATTTGAGGATTGACTGAAGCGTTGTATCGCCTCAACCGGCCTTATCGCGGGCAAGCGCGCTCCTACAAATGGTCGGGAAATGCGAATTTTTCCGTTCCCCAACCTGTAGGAGCGCGCTTGCCCGCGAATCGGACATTTATCTCACCCAAATCCAGACCTGGAACGCCATGCCTGAGCTCATCACTTACCAAACCCCGGTTCTCGCCGATTGGGTCGACTACAACGGCCACCTGCGGGACGCCTTCTACTTGCTGATCTTCAGTTACGCCACCGACGGTTTCATGGAGCGCATCGGCCTCGCCAGCGATGATCGTGATGCAAGCGGTCACTCGCTGTTCACGCTGGAGACGCACATCAATTACTTGCACGAGATAAAACTCGGCGAGGACGTGCAAGTGCGCACGCAAATCCTCGGACACGACCGCAAACGGGTGCAGCTTTATCACGCTCTGTTCAGAGCCGGATCTGATGAAGCGCTGGCGGCCAGTGAGCAAATGCTGCTGCACGTGGATTTGGCCGCAGGGCCGAAGTCGGCGCCGTTTGGCGACCAGTCTCTGGAAGCAATGCGAGAGCTGGTCCAGGCTCAGCATGACCAACCGGCACCAGCGTTTGTTGGACGGGTCATCGGGCTGCCCAAGTAAGCCTCGTCTGTAACGACCCGATTTTCAGCCAAAAAAAAGCCCGCATCGCTGCGGGCTTTTTCATTACAGTCAATTGATCAGAAAACGATCAATTCACTTTGGCGTTCAGTTCGCCTTTGGCATAACGCTCGAACATCTTCTCCAGAGAGATCGGTTTGATCTTGGAGGCGTTGCCAGCAGTGCCAAACGCTTCATAACGGGCGATGCACACGTCGCGCATGGCCGACACGGTTTTCGCCAGGTATTTACGCGGGTCGAACTCGCTCGGGTTTTTCGCCATGAACTCGCGAATGGCGCCGGTGGAGGCCAGACGCAGGTCGGTGTCGATGTTGACCTTGCGCACGCCGTGCTTGATGCCTTCAACGATCTCTTCGACCGGCACGCCGTAGGTTTCTTTGATGTCGCCGCCGAACTCGTTGATGATCTTCAGCCATTCCTGTGGAACGGAAGAAGAGCCGTGCATCACCAGGTGGGTGTTCGGAATGCGTTTGTGGATCTCTTTGATACGTTCGATTGCCAGGATGTCGCCAGTAGGCGGCTTGGTGAACTTGTAAGCGCCGTGGCTGGTACCGATGGCGATGGCCAAAGCATCGACCTGGGTTTTCTTGACGAAATCGGCCGCTTCTTCAGGATCGGTCAGCATCTGGCTGTGATCCAGCATGCCTTCTGCACCCACGCCGTCTTCTTCACCGGCCATGCCGGTTTCCAGCGAGCCCAGAACACCCAGCTCACCCTCGACCGAAACACCGCAGGCGTGAGCCATTGCGACGGTTTCCTGAGTGACGCGAACGTTGTACTCGTAATCTGCCGGGCTCTTGCCGTCTTCTCGCAGCGAGCCGTCCATCATCACCGAACTGAAGCCCAACTGGATCGAGCGCTGGCAGATGGCAGGGCTGGTGCCGTGGTCCTGGTGCATGACCACCGGAATGTGCGGAAACTCTTCGATCGCCGCAAGGATCAAGTGGCGCAGGAACGGAGCGCCTGCGTATTTGCGCGCGCCGGCCGAGGCCTGAACGATCACCGGAGAATCGGTCTTGTCGGCCGCTTCCATAATGGCGCGCATTTGTTCCAGGTTGTTCACGTTGAATGCAGGTACGCCGTAGCCGAATTCGGCTGCGTGGTCCAACATCTGGCGCATGCTGATAAGTGCCATTGTCTGTCTCTCTCCCGGTGGGGTCGTTAATCGTGCGTGCCGTAATGGCGGCTATTCAAATTATAGGGGCGGATTTCTCGAATGCCGCCCGGTACTGCCTCGACTGAATTGCTCTGGCGTTTATTGCGCCTTGCAACCACGGCCGATCAAATCGTTGGTAGCGTCCCAGTACACCAGGCCTTCGCTGCCTTTGTTGTCGAACGCCAGTACGCCGTTGCTGTAGAGCGCGCCGGAAGCTCCGGGCGCTGCCTGTAGCCGGAATACCTGCTCGCTCTGATTGAGGCGAACATCAACCTCTTTCTGCGCGGCGTCGACGTATTTCCAGTAAATCTCGGCCTTGCTGTCGCAGACCCAATGGGTCCAGGGCGTTGCCGGCTCTGGAGCCTTCATCATGCTGGCGCAACCGCTCAGCGCCGTCAGTGCGGCAAGGGCTATCAAGCCTTTCATTACGACTCCTGATCCCCTGCCTGATGGATGTTGATCACGGCAGGGGCAATTCTGTTCCTGTATTCCGGCACACCGTCATCTGACAATCAGTGACAGGGGACTGGCCCAACGGCTGGCATGAAGTCGTACTTTTCCCACACTTCAGGCCCGCCACGCTTGTACACGATCGGAACGGTCTCAGCCTGCCAGCCCGCCTGATAGCAGCTGACCTGAAGCAACCCCGGCGCCGCACCGGGCGTCGCTTCGGCTTCAGGCTTGCTCGCGCAGCCGACCAGCAAACCCGCCATGATCAACAGCGGTAACGGCTTGACCATTTCACTCCCCTTCACCTTGGCCGGTCAGGCCTTGGCGCGTTGTTCCAGCACTTCCACGGCAGGCAAGACCTTGCCCTCGACGAATTCGAGGAATGCGCCGCCGCCCGTAGAGATGTAGGAGATCTGATCGCCCACACCGTATTTATCAATGGCCGCCAGTGTGTCGCCGCCCCCCGCAATGGAGAACGCAGAGCTTTCAGCAATGGCCTTGGCCAGCGTCTTGGTGCCCTCACCGAATTGATCGAACTCGAAGACACCCACCGGGCCATTCCACAGAATGGTTTTGGAAGATTTCAGGAGTTCGGCGAATTGCGCAGCGGTCTGAGGACCGATGTCGAGGATCATGTCATCAGCAGCTACATCGGCGATCAGTTTGACAGTCGCCTCGGCATCGGCCGCGAACTGCTTGGCAACTACCACGTCCACCGGCAACGGCACGCTGACCTTGGCGGCGATGGCTTTGGCCGTTTCCAGCAGATCCGGTTCATACAAAGACTTTCCGACAGGGTGCCCTGCAGCCGCCAGGAACGTGTTGGCGATGCCGCCGCCGACAATCAGCTGGTTGCATTTTTCGCTGAGGCTGTTGAGTACGTCCAGCTTGGTAGAGACTTTCGAGCCTGCGACGATGGCAGCCATCGGCTGAGCGGGATTGCCAAGCGCCTTGCCCAGCGCGTCCAGTTCGGCTGCCAGTAGCGGGCCTGCAGCCGCCACTTTGGCAAACTTGGCTACGCCGTGGGTCGAACCTTCGGCACGGTGGGCTGTACCGAAAGCATCCATCACGAACACATCACACAGAGCGGCGTATTTCTGAGCCAGCTCGTCAGCGTTCTTTTTCTCGCCCTTGTTGAAGCGCACGTTCTCGAACAGCACGATCTCGCCCGGTTTGACGTCGACACCGTCCAGGTATTGCTCAACCAACGGCACTTCGCGGCCCAGCGCCTTGCTGAGGTACTCAGCGACAGGCTTGAGGCTGTTTTCAGCCGAAAACTCGCCTTCGGTTGGCCGACCCAGGTGTGAGCACACCATGACGGCGGCGCCCTTCTCCAGCGCCAGCTTGATGGTCGGCAGCGATGCAAGAATGCGTGCGTCGCTGGTGACCACACCGTCCTTGACCGGAACGTTGAGGTCTTCGCGGATCAGTACACGCTTACCTTGCAGATCGAGGTCGGTCATCTTCAACACGGTCATGAGGCGTTCCCTGTTTTTACTATTGTTTATGGATGGTGTGCAGGTAGTGATCAGCGACATCCAGCATGCGATTGGCAAAACCCCACTCGTTGTCGAACCAGGCCAGGACGCTTACCAGCCTTGGCCCGGAAACCCGAGTCTGACTGGCATCGATGATCGCCGAGTGAGGGTCGTGGTTGAAATCGCAACTGGCATGCGGCAATTCGGTATACGCCAGCAGCCCCTTGAGCGGGCCACGGGTGGCGGCCTCGCGCAGGATGCGGTTGATTTCCACGGCATCGGTATCACGTGCAACCTGCAGCGTGATGTCGAGGCACGAAACATTCACCGTCGGCACACGAACTGCTTTGGCCTGAATTCGGCCGGCAAGTTCCGGAAGCAACCGTTCGATACCGCGCGCCAGACCAGTGGACACCGGGATGATCGACTGAAACGCCGAACGGGTGCGGCGCAGGTCTTCATGGTGATAAGCGTCGATCACCGGCTGGTCGTTCATTGCCGAGTGAATGGTCGTAATGGTCACGTATTCGAGACCCAGCTCACGGTTCAGCAGATCGAGCAACGGAACACTGCAGTTGGTGGTGCACGATGCGGCGGAAACCAGGCGCTCATCGCCCGTCAGCTCTGCCTGGTTGATGCCGTAAACGATGGTCGCGTCCACGTCGGCTTCGCTGGCCATGGGTTGGGAGAACAACACCCTAGGGGCACGCGCTGATAGAAAGCGCTCGCCTTCGATGCGCGTGTTGTAGACACCAGAGCACTCCAGCACCAGATCGACACCGAGCGAGCCCCAGTCGATGCCCTCCGGCGTGGCGCTGCGGAAGACTTTGATGACGTGATCGTTGATATGCAGAAAATCGCCTTCGACCCGCACTTCGCCGGGGAACCGGCCATGCGTGGAGTCAAAGCGCGTGAGATATTCGAGGCTGGCCATGTCGGCCAGATCGTTGATTGCCACCACTTCAAAACCGGCCTTCGCACTCCGTTCGCACAGCGCGCGCAGCACGCAGCGGCCGATACGACCGTAACCATTTAGGGCGACTTTATAAGGGCGTGGCTGAGGCATGGGGTTCTCGCAGGCATTCATCAGAACCTGCAGGAGCGCGCTTGCCCGCGATCGAGGTCTGTCAGCCCAATGTCGGCCGTCTGACAGAATGCATTCGCGGGCAGGCGCGCTCCTGCAAGGGAGGAGCGCGTTGCTGTTTTAGTCTTCCAGCAGCTCTTCAGCCGTGGAGAGGACGTTTTCCAGCGTGAAGCCGAACTCTTCGAACAGCAGGTTGGCAGGTGCCGACTCGCCGAAGGTGGTCATGCCGATAACGCGACCTTCCAGGCCCACGTATTTGTACCAGTAGTCGGCATGAGCGGCTTCGATAGCGATACGCGCGCTGACTTCCAGTGGCAGAACCGACTGCTTGTACTCTGCGCTCTGGGTTTCGAAAACGCTGGTGCACGGCATGGAAACCACGCGCACGTTCTTGCCGTCTGCGGTCAGCTTGTCGAAGGCCTGAACAGCCAGACCGACTTCCGAGCCGGTGGCAATCAGGATCAGATCCGGTTCGCCATTGCAGTCGCGCAGCACGTAGCCACCGCGGTTGATGTTTTCCAGCTGCTCGGCATCACGCGCCTGATGTTGCAGGTTCTGGCGAGAGAAGATCAGTGCCGACGGGCCATCGTCGCGCTCAATGGCGTGTTTCCAGGCGATCGCAGACTCAACGGCATCAGCCGGGCGCCAGCAGTCGAGGTTCGGCGTGGTACGCAGGCTGGTCAATTGCTCGATTGGCTGGTGAGTCGGGCCGTCTTCGCCCAGACCGATCGAGTCGTGGGTGAATACATAGATGATGCGTTTCTTCATCAGTGAGGACATGCGCACCGCGTTACGGGCGTATTCCATAAAGATGAGGAAAGTGGCGCCGTACGGGACGAAACCGCCGTGCAGAGCGATACCGTTCATGATTGCGCCCATGCCGAACTCGCGAACGCCATAGTGCAGGTAGTTGCCGGTGGCGTCTTCGCCGGTGATGCTGCGGCAACCTTTCCAGATGGTCAGGTTGGAACCTGCCAGGTCAGCGGAGCCGCCGAGGAATTCAGGCAGCAGCGGACCGAAGGCGCTCAAGGCGTTCTGGCTGGCTTTACGGCTGGCGATGGTTTCGCCCTTGGCATTCACTTCAGCCACGTACGCGGCGGACTTTTCAGCGAAGTCAGCCGGCAGTTCACCGCTCATGCGGCGAATCAACTCGTTGGCTTCGGTAGGGAAGGCAGCCGAGTAGGCAGCGAAACGCTGATCCCATTCGGCTTCAACAGCCAGGCCTTTTTCCTTGCCGTTCCACTCGCTGTAGATGTCGGCCGGAATCTCGAAAGGGCCGTGGGTCCACTTCAACGCAGCGCGAGTCAGGGCGATTTCCTCAGTACCCAGCGGGGCACCGTGGCAGTCTTCCTTGCCCTGCTTGTTCGGCGAGCCAAAACCGATGGTGGTCTTGCAGCAGATCAGCGTCGGCTTGTCGCTCTTGTGAGCGGTGTCGATGGCGGTTTTGATTTCGTCGGCGTCATGGCCGTCGACATTGCGGATGACCAACCAGCCGTAGGATTCGAAGCGCTTTGGCGTGTCGTCGGTGAACCAGCCCTCGACTTCGCCGTCGATGGAGATGCCGTTGTCGTCGTAGAACGCAACCAGCTTGTTCAGGCGCAGCGTACCCGCCAGCGAAGCCACCTCGTGGGAGATGCCTTCCATCATGCAGCCGTCACCCATGAACACGTAGGTGTGGTGGTCGACGATGTTGTGGCCTGGACGGTTGAATTGTGCAGCGAGGGTTTTCTCGGCGACTGCAAAGCCGACGGCGTTGGCGAAACCCTGACCCAGTGGGCCAGTGGTGGTTTCAACGCCAGGGGTGTAGCCGTATTCGGGGTGACCCGGGGTGCGGCTGTGCAGCTGACGGAAGTTTTTCAGGTCGTCGATGGACAGGTCGTAACCGGTCAGGTGCAGCAACGAGTAGATCAGCATCGAGCCGTGACCGTTGGACAGGATGAAACGGTCACGGTCGGCGAACATCGGGTTGGCCGGGTTGTGCTTCAGATAATCGCGCCAAAGCACCTCAGCGATATCCGCCATGCCCATCGGGGCACCCGGGTGGCCGCTATTGGCCTTTTGCACGGCATCCATGCTGAGGGCACGAATGGCATTGGCTCGCTCACGACGGCTGGGCATCGCTGATCTCCTGGGGCAGATAAAAGTGGGACCGGAAAAAGGCGGCCATTTTCCCTCAGGCACCCTCCGGGGGCAATGACAGATCACGCGCCATCGGTTATTTCCTCGCGGACTGACGCGTTTTCGTACAACCCGCGCGAAGTGTGAGCTTAAACGGCAGAATCACGGCGCCGGACCGCCGCCACTGATCGAGCAATATCAAAACTTTTTGATATTGCCCTTGCGACCGGGCAGGTCGATAACTAGACTGCCTGCCTTATGAATCTACGCGTGCCTGCCATTAGCCATGATGAATGCGACGAGTTGGCTGCCTTGTGCAAAGCCGGCGGCGATCCGCTGCGGCTGAATGTCCTGCGCGCGCTGTCGAACGACTCCTTCGGCGTGCTGGAGCTGGCGCAGATTTTCGCCATCGGCCAGTCCGGTATGAGCCATCATTTGAAGGTGCTGGCACAGGCCGACCTGGTCGCGACGCGGCGTGAAGGCAATGCGATCTTTTACCGACGCGCCCTGCCCCACACCGAGCATACCGGCGGCAAGCTGCATGCGGCGATGCTGGAAGAAGCCGACAACTTGCGCCTGCCTGACGATGTCCGGATGCGCATCGGGCTGGTGCACCGTCAACGTGCGAATGCCAGTCAGGACTTTTTCGCCCGCACGGCAGAGAAATTTCGTGCCCAGCAGGACCTGATCGCAGGACTGCCGCAATACCGCGACAGCCTGCTGTCCTTGCTGGACAAACTGAGCTTTCCTGCCGGCGCCACCGCGATAGAAGTGGGCCCTGGCGATGGCGGTTTTCTGCCTGATCTGGCACGCCGCTTTCAGCAGGTTACGGGCCTGGACAACAGCCCGGAAATGCTCGATCTGGCGCGCAAGATCTGCACGCAAAAAGCGCTCGGTAATGTTGAGCTGAAACTGGCCGATGCATTGGCCCATGCTGAAATTTCCGGCGATTGTGTGGTCTTGAATATGGTGCTGCACCATTTCGCCGCGCCCGCCGAGGCACTTAAACAATTGGCCAACCTGTTGCAACCGGGCGGTAGCCTGCTGGTGACAGAGTTGTGCAGCCATGACCAGAGCTGGGCGAAGGAAGCCTGTGGCGATCTCTGGTTGGGCTTCGAACAGGAAGATCTGGCCCGTTGGGCCATCGCTGCGGGGCTGGTCCCCGGGGAAAGCCTGTACATAGGCTTACGTAATGGTTTCCAGATTCAGGTCCGCCATTTTCAGCGACCGGCTGGCGACACTCACCATCGGTAATAATCAGGAAAACCGTCGAGATGAGCGAATACTCCCTTTTCACCTCCGAGTCCGTGTCCGAAGGACATCCGGATAAAATCGCCGACCAGATTTCCGATGCGGTGCTGGACGCCATCATTGCTCAGGACAAGCAGGCTCGAGTTGCCGTGGAAACCCTGGTCAAGACCGGTGTGGCCATCGTCGCCGGCGAAGTCACCACCAGCGCATGGGTTGATCTGGAGCAGATCGTTCGTGACGTGATCTGCGAGATCGGCTACACCAGCTCCGACGTCGGCTTCGACGGCGCGACCTGCAGCGTGATGAACATCATCGGCAAGCAGTCTCCTGACATCAACCAGGGTGTTGACCGCGCAAAACCTGAAGATCAGGGCGCTGGCGACCAAGGCCTGATGTTCGGCTATGCCAGCAACGAAACCGCCGAGCTGATGCCTGCGCCAATCGCGTTCTCGCACCAACTGGTTCACCGTCAGGCCGAAGCCCGCAAGTCCGGCTTGCTGCCTTGGCTGCGCCCGGATGCGAAATCCCAGGTCACTTGCCGCTATGAAAACGGCATCGTGGTGGGTATCGACGCAGTCGTTCTGTCGACTCAGCACAACCCTGAAGTCGCCTACAACGACCTGCGCGAAGGCGTGATGGAGCTGATCGTCAAGCACGTGCTGCCGGCCGAATTGCTGCACAAAGACACCCAGTTCCACATCAACCCGACCGGCCAGTTCATCATCGGCGGCCCGGTGGGCGACTGCGGCCTGACCGGTCGCAAGATCATCGTCGACAGCTACGGCGGCATGGCCCGTCACGGCGGCGGCGCGTTCTCCGGTAAAGACCCATCGAAGGTTGACCGCTCGGCAGCGTACGCTGGCCGTTACGTCGCCAAGAACATCGTTGCGGCCGGCCTGGCCGAGCGCTGCGAGATTCAGGTTTCCTACGCCATCGGCGTTGCCCAGCCTACGTCGATCTCGTTGAACACCTTCGGCACCGGCAAGATCAGCGACGACAAGATCGTCAAGCTGGTCCGCGAGCACTTCGACCTGCGCCCTTACGCGATCACCACCATGCTCGACCTGCTGCACCCGATGTATCAGGACACCGCAGCCTACGGCCACTTCGGCCGCACGCCGCAAACCAAGACCGTGGGCGACGACACCTTCACCACGTTCACTTGGGAAAAAACCGACCGCGCGGATGCGCTGCGCGCTGCTGCCGGTTTGTAATACCCGCCGTGTGCATCGCGCTTAGCGACGCCCGGTAATAAAAAAGCCCCTGACGATGGAAGTTGTCAGGGGCTTTTTGCATCCCGTTACTTAATATTATTTCAACCCACTGACATTTAAACCGTTTCGTGATGAGAGTTATCGCGAATCCGACTATCAAATCGTAACCAGCTCATTTTTCAAGGTTATTTATACAAGCCACCCAAATCTGAAATTTCGTCGCCACGTCCACTTAGTTCTACGCTGAACAATGGCTGCAAATACTTTGCAGTTCCTCGTAGCGTTATTAAGGAACTAAGATCATGGACGACACCACCACGTCAGCCGTCTACGCCAAACTGTTTCCCGAACAAGTCGCCGACAAATGCTCAGCCTATGCCCCGGAAGCCAACAACGGCCCCTTGGCCTATTTGCATGCGCTCTATCAGCAAGCGCTGAGCCTCGAAGCCTTGGGTAACAAGAAAACTCAGATACCGCTCGCCACCCGACGCCCCGACATTGGCGAGCGCGTGCTGGATGAAGCCAGTCTTGAAACCCAGATACCCGCGTTGACTCTGGTGATCGAGGCCATGACCCGCCAGGCGAAACTCCATGTAGGACAGAACAAAAACCTGGCTGAGCAAATCGCCACCGCGCAGTACCCCGTCCAGTTACCCTTCCATTACCCACTCAAAAATATCAACGCTGTGCTGAATGCTAAAAAATGCTCGCTTTTCAATCTGTTGCAACAAGCCGATTACAACTACCCGAACTTTGCATACGGAAACTTACGAACCGATCAACTCCGCACCATCATGCGCAAAGCCACAGGGTTTAGTCCCACGTTACAAGCCTTGCTCCTGGATGAGACTCCCAGCACGAGCGCCAACTTCCTTCTACAGCGCTACGGCGTGACCGGCGCTGCGAAAGACGCGCTGGAGCAATTGAGCAATGTCGAAGGTCTGGCTCGGCAAACCGGGTTGAAATCCGAAGACATTCTCGAGTTGCTCGCCACCTCCGGGGTCGCCGACGAAGGCCAAGAGGCATTTACTACCGTTAAACAGTCAAGTTCGTATACGCCTGCCGGAAAAGCCAGCGTGCCGATGGCAGGCCATATCTTCGGTGCGGCATTTGTCAATAACGCCACAGCCCCCGCGCTTTCGCTGCAAGACACCATGAGCGGAGCGGGTATAGCGCTGCGGATCAAAGGCGCCAATGCGGACCACTTTGGCCGCATTCATAAAATCATCCACCTGCAACACGCGCTGCAGTTGCCCTACGCCGAGGTTGATCTTCTGGTCATGGCCGCGTTGCGCGCAGAAGGCCAAATCAAAGATTTCCACATGACCGAAAACACCCTTAAAGCGTTGGGGGTATTCCTGCACCTGCGTAACGAATATCAAATCAGCGCCGAGCAATTCGCGGCGCTGATTCACGAGGTGTCACCTTACGCAGTGGGTGACAATGAGCCGTTTCTCGACCGCGTTCTCGATGGCCCGGGGGCTGGCAGACTGGCAGATATCGATGCGCCACTGGTGCTCGACGGAAGAGCATTTGAGCTGCCCGAGCAGGTCAGCGTCGAGAACGCTGCGCCCAATGCCGTCATCGCTGAACTCTGCCGTGCATTCGCGCTTGAAGAGAATGTTGCACATGTGTATTTGGCTCAGCTTACACAGACGTTGGGGCTGAAGAAGCCAACACTGACGCTGGAGCTTTTTTCGGCGTTATACCGTCTTACCCGATTGCCCCGACTTCTGCGCTTGGGCATGAATGAAGGCGCCAGCCTCATTGCACTGTTAAACGCCGCTAATCCATTGGTCATGGCCCAACTGGCGCGTAAACCGTCCATTGCCAGCGATGATAACCAACCCGATATTCTCGACGTGTTGGTTGGTCTTGCGAATCTGGAAGCCTGGTTGCGTAAGCATCGATTAACCCCGACCGCACTATTGGGTTGGCTGACGCCTTACCCCAGCCACGTAAGCGCAGAACTCCTGCCATACTTCCGTCTCGATGCGCACATTCATCGTACCGTTCTGGATGCTATCCCACGTATCAAATCGTCACTGGTGACTGAATCGCAGCTCGCACAGGCCGCTGGCGCTGGCGTCGCGACTGCATCGGGGTCATGGCTGGACATGCTTTCCGCGTATGTCGACAGCACAGGCCTGATCAAGCCCTTGGCGCTCAAATCATCCGAGACCCTTGCCAGCAACTTGACCGATGCGCTGAAGGGCAAAGTTGCAAGCAGCACCGGACTGCTCATACCCGCAGATGACCGAGCCAATACCGCTGCCAATATCGCCAGCAACTTTGAGTCTTTAATTCAAAACGCGGCAATCGCGCAGGATGATGTAGTGAAGCACATCATCGGCTCAGCATTCGGCAAGTCTGCCGCAGGCCTGGGCCTGACGCCGGATCATGCTGCGCCCTTGTTACGCTGGGTGAACGTTTCACGCCTTGAGGTGCTTGCCGGCATTCTCGCAGCAGAACCCAAAAACGCGTTGAACGATGCCGATATTGCGGTCCAAGACCTTGATACCGCGCTATGGAGCAATCTCGCCCGCCGTGCTCAAGTGATAAAGCATTTTAAATTCAGCGCGGCAGGTTTGACTGCGCTATTGGATAAGCCGGACTGGTTCGCGCTTGAAAAGGGCACCCTGGAGAAAAAAGAGACATCGCAAGTACTGCCAGTCCTGAATCTCGATCTGTGCTATCAAATCGGGCACTACAACGACTGGGTGCTTAAGTGTGAACAAAACGGTTTTGAAGAAAAAGACGCACTCGGCTTTTTCGGCAATATCCCGACAAATGAAGAGCCTCAAGCAATTATCGCCTCGGCCCAGCGACTCGGAAAACTAATGGGCTGGCCTCAAGGCGAAACGTTGTCACTGATGTCAGCGTTCAAGAAAATCAAAACGCAAGCACCTCCGGCACCTTCAGTTAGACCTGTCGTCACATTCGATGATTTTGTGAAACTTCTTACAATCCCGGAAAAGAGACACTTAAACAGCTGGGAAAAGATGCCCCGAGGTATACCAGGCTATTTACTTGCCCTGTACATGTTCCAGCACCGAACTAGCAGCTCTGGTGTAACAGGCGACAATGAACGTAGCATCTATGACAAATTCACGCAATTCATGATCGACAACCCGGCTCCGCTAAAGGTGTCTGCAAGTCAGTTCACGCCGCTCACCAAACCTGACGAGTGGGCAGAAATGGTGAAGTACGAGAAAAACCCAACACGCATGACGCTTGAAATATATGACCCTGAATCAAACCCAGAAAAAATTGATGCCGCGCCTGAAGTCGCAAACTACATGGCAGGCACCATCAGTGATGTTGACTACGCATTGCGGTCACAGAGACTGTGCAGCGTGACAAACTTATCGTTCCGCTCAGTATTAGACCTTTATTGGCTTGATAAAGAATCTACATTTGACGAATATCGGAATAGCTCGCAATTGTTAATGGGGGCGTGCAGTGAGGACGAGGCGAGCCTCGTCCAGTCGCGTGTGCAAGAGGAATGGCGTGATGCGCTCGCCGGCTATCTACTCGGTTATTGGGCTACTTCCACGGACGTGACCCAAGATTACATCCACTCGATCGACGAACTGTCCAGCTATTTTCTGACTGATGTTCTTGTCAGCTCCACCCCCCATACCAGCCTAGCCATACAACACACTGCCAGTCTCCAGCATTACCTGCATAAATTATTTGCACGCCTCGAACCGGGGTACATGAACGCAACCATTCCTGGAGATGTCTCAACAGCGTGGCGCGAATACCTATGCGAATTCGGATTGTGGAAAATCTGGAAAACTCAGATCAATCACCCGGAGAACTTAATTTACTACGCTAACCGACCCAATAAAACTGTGGCATTTCAGGCGCTGGAAGTGGAACTGAATCAAGGCAAGCTTGATTCAGAACTGTTGCAAACGGCGATCACCAGCTATCTGACGAAGTTTGAGCAAACCAGTAATTTGCAAATCGTGAGCGGTTATCTGGACGGTACCGACCCTAAAAACGACACCTATCACTTTATTGGCAAAACCAACTCGTCCCCGGCGGAGTACTACTGGCGCTCGGTAGACATGGGGCTGCGCGATGACCAAGAGCGCCTGAGTCCGCTGGCCTGGACGGAATGGGAAAAGATAGCCGTAGCGCCCACCGGGCAGATCACCCAAAGCAGCTACACCGCGACAGGCGTTGATAACACTGGCGCAGTTGGTGGAAATAGCGCAGTGGCTAAAGGTGATGAAAAAGTCACAAAACATACCTGCGACACGATCCGCCCGGTCATGATCGAAGGCCGCCCATATGTGTTCTGGGTTGAGCGCGGCGTTACAGGGCTGCCCAGCTCCGATGCGAAAAACCAGACGCCTACCAAATTCAAGAAGCTGAGCGTTCAGTACATCTTCAAACAAAGTGATGGTTTTTGGTCTACGCCTAACGAGTTGTTGAGCCTGGACGGGAGCAAAGATGGAAAGCGTCTGGAGGATATGGTTGAGGATGATTCGAGCAACGCAACCTCCAAACCGAAAATCCCGAATCCTTATCTCAAAGACGACACCTACGAACCGGGGCTTATTGCGCTCGTAAATGTGGAAGGAGAACGAGCGAAAGATCCGTGGTTGACCGTGATGCTGTACAACTGCGCTCAAGATCCCAAATCTGGTCCGAAGCTGGGGGCATACAATAGAGATTACTTCATTCAATCAAGAGACCTGTTGCTCATCGACTTAAAAACGCTAGACGACAACAAGCTGGATAAAATTAGCGCAACGATATACAACTCATACAACGACATCGCGAAAATCCAACACCCCTACAATGGTGATACTTTTGATATCTCATTCAAACACTCTATCGAGGACACGCTAAGCTATGACCTAGACAAATATGATGAATCGGCATACTCATCCCCGCACGTGAAGAATGAATATGACCAAGTCGACATGCTAACCCACATCAAAAAACTCAAAACATTAGCACTTAGGCCTGGCGCGAAGTTGCCGAGTGACATACCTCCACTGTTGGTAAAAACCCCTTTCTGGTACAGGAGTGAAAGCGACGGGGACAATAAAGACTGGTACTCCAAAACGGCGGCAGACTTTAGCTCCTCTTACGGTACAAAGGTGAGCTTTCTGGAATACAAAGCCGACGACACCTATGTAGTAACGAACAATGGAGAAACTTACGCCTTTCTAAATATAGGTAAGGTTGCGTCAATTGAGCCAACGATGAGTGCCGACAAAGAAAAAACAATTGTCTTAAGGTATAAATACCTGCGGTCGATTTACAAAAAATCAAACATGATTATCGAATCAATCTCTATTAAGGGGTATTTAACAGTGGTCAACGCCTCGGTTAGCGTCCACGGCTCCGCGAACAATATACAGATGGGTAGTCATGCCCCCTGTACATTGTCAGTTAATATGACGGAGAGCACTGGCTCTTCTTTCGGTTATTCGATCTCAGGAATTGAATATCGGGATCTAAAGCGCGGGGCAATCACCATCAGAGATCGATCCCATTTACTTGATCCAAGTTTTAGGCTTTTAGTATACGTGACCGGCGCGGATCATTTTTCATTCAGCATTGCCGCATCTTTTCCAATAAGCAATATTCGGGTGAAGCCAGACGCAACCGCAGACATCAAACTAAGAACTTACGCAAAAGCGCCCAACCAAACGTCGCTTACTAAACTATCGGAACAAACCGTAGCTGCCGATGGCAGATCCTTAATTAGTGACAGTTACACTTGGACTGAAGAGGGCCTATACACCTTTGGGCTGTGCGAGGCCGGCGATCCCGGGAATAATGTTTTTGTTACTTACGATGTGCGCAGTAGCAAGAAGGATGAAAATTGGGATATTTCCATCAAACGCAACGCGCAACAGGCCCAATATCTCGACCTGAGTACCGTTACTGACCAAGGGCCAAAATTTCCCACCAACGTTATTCGCCTCAACACGCTGTTCGGCAAGCAACTTGTTTCCCGCGCAGCACGTAGCGTGGAACGAGCGTTGGAGTGGGACGCGCAGGAGATCAAAGAACCCACAATCGATTACAACCTCCCAACCCCGTCGGTGGATTTTCACGGCGCCAATGGCATTTACTTCCGAGAGCTATTCCTGCATGTGCCGAATCTTGTTGCAACGCGCTTGAGCGAACAACAGCAATTCGATGAGGCAGAACGTTGGTTCACCGAGTATCTGTTCGATCCCTTCCGTACTCATCCGGACGAAAAAGAACGCCCACCTTTTTGGAACACGCGTCCATTGGCTGAAGTGGGTAGCGGCACCTCAGAGTTGCAAAAAGTGGTCGACCCGACGACCAGAGCCTTCATTTTGTCGCGCTTCAACCGGCAAGCGGTATTCCTGTCGATGGTGGAAAACTGGCAGCGCCAGGGTGACCATTTTTATCGGCAGCTTACGCCCAGCACGCTCAACCACGCCTGGCTGAGCTATCAAAAGGCCTTGAAACTTATCGGCCCGTTGCCAGAGCGCGAGGCTGTGTCACGTTGGGCCCCAATCGCTCTGGCCAGCGTCAGGAGTGACGCATTCCGGGCGCCTATGAATGAGCGCGTCACTGAAGCGCGGAAAATAATCGAGCATCGGCTGTTCAATCTCCGTCACGGCCTGACCCTGGACGGCAAGCTGCTACCGATCATGGATTGGCGTGACGAAGGTGCCGATCCGTTCGGGTTCGGGCAGCGGGGTATCGGGCACATCATCAGAAGCTACAACAGTGACCGGATGCAGATCCCAGCTTATCGCTTTCGGCAGTTGATTCCGATGGCCCGGGCGGCCGTGCAGCAACTTCAGGACATGGGACGGCATTACATGAAACTGATGGAGGACGAGTTCAACACGACGCTCTCCGTCTTGCTAAAGCAACAGGAAATCAGAATTTCGGATTTCACCCTTCGGCTTAAGCAAGAGGGGATCAATTCGGTCATGGCGAATAGAAAAACGTTGCTACTAGGCAAGCAGGCAGCGGTCTTCAGAAAAGATTACTACACCAACTTGATCGAGGTCGGCCGGTCCCCAAGGGAGGAAGCTGCAACAGGGCTGCAGTGGATGGCGGTCATTCTTGAGCACTATGCAGTGCCGCCAATGCTCCTGGCCAGTGCAATAAAGGCCGCGGCGCCGACCATATACGGTCTGGCAGTCGGCGGAAATGAGCCGTCTAAAACCGTTGACTCGCTCTCTGAGTTGTCCAAAATGGGTGCTCAAGCCTCCGAGTACCTTGCGGGTCACCTGCTTGTCGAGGCGGGCTACGAACGCAGGGCTAACGAATGGAAGTTTAATCTTAGGCAGGCGGAATTCGACATCCAATCCATCGACTTGGAGCTTAGCGAAAGCAATATCGAACTCAACGCCGCCACCATCTCTCTGGACGAGGCCCATGCCAACCGCAAAAACCTCGAACAAGCCTACGTTGCCATGACCACCGGCTTCACCATCATCCCGATCTACAACTGGCTCGTTGCCCGTCAGGAGTTGTTGTACGCCCCGGCCTACGACGCCGTGTTATCGCTGTGCTTGAGCGCAGAGGCAGCCTGGCGTTATGAGATCGGTGACTACAAGCGCCCCGCGTTCGTTAAAACCAGTGCATGGATTGACAGCTACAAGGGCATGCTCGCAGGCGAATCGCTGCTGGTCGATTTGCAGGAAATGGAAAATGCCTATCTACAGAGCAATGAGCGGCGCTTAACAATCAAGAAGACAGTCACTATCTGGGACGCCACTGCTGATAAAGGCTCTGAAAAGCTTAAGGCTGTGAACAGCACGCCACTCACCTATGACATCAAGTCAGTTGACTTCGACAAAAACTATCCCGGCCACTACCTGCGGCAGCTCAAACATGTGTCGGTTTCGTTTGTGATGGCGTCCGATGCTGGCGACGCCATGAAAGAGGTTAGCGCGATTCTGACTCAAACCGACAGTACGACGCTGTTGGAGCCTGTAGCAGAGGGGTTGGAGTATTTTTACCCGGCAGCCACAGATAAACCCGTTAAGCCACCCTTCAGCGTCAAGCGTAATCAGCGAGCCCAGCAGCAGATTGCCCTGTCGTCACTGGCCGCCGATGACGGATTGGGTTTTGGGCCGGGGGATTGGGTGTATGAGCTGATGTTTCATGATGGCCGGTATTTGCCGTTCGAAGGCACCGGCGCTATATCGCGCTGGCAACTGAGCTTTCCTGACGAGTCGTTCGTCAAATCGTTGTTCAACGGCGATAAGGCGCTCGTTAAAAGCATCCAGCTTCATCTGGTCTACACCGCGGTAGATGGCGGCAAGCACTTCACTGACCAAGTGAAAGTATTACTGGCCAAGCAGTAATTGCAATACGCAGCGCGGCTGCGGGTTACGGTCTTTCGTAGCCCGCGACGCTTATCCTCAAGCCAGCATCTGTTTTCGTGCGCAAGTCATTAGGCCCACCGCTTTATCACTTCGCCACATTGATCAATGCACGCCAGCACACACGCTGCGAACACCAGCCCAGGGCCGACCATGGTCGCTGGAGAAAAATTCGGTAACCAACCCGCCCTGCGACCAGCACTCCACAACCGCTAGCCTTCCTTGTTCCCCCCAAGCAAGGACGCTCCGATGCTGATTTTCCTCCGCCTGCTGGCCTGCGCCATTTTCGCCCTTTACTCGGTTAGCGCCACCGCCCAATCCTGCCCCGACTGGCCGCCCGCAAAAGCCCGAAGCGAGATCCTTGCACTGCAAAACCAGCTGGCCCAATGGGACGACAGTTACCACCGCCAAGGCGTCTCGCTGGTTGCAGACGAGCTTTACGATCAGTCCGTTCAGCGCCTCACCAAACTGCGCAAATGTTTGGCCGAAACCTCCATATCGACCTTAAACCCCCTACAAACAGCTCGCGGCCCGGTCGCACACCCCATCCCTCACACCGGCCTTACCAAACTGCCAAACGAAGCAGACGTTCATTCCTGGCTTGAGGGCCGAAGCGACGTCTGGATTCAGCCCAAGGTGGACGGTGTGGCCGTCACGTTGGTCTATGCAGACGGCAAGCTGGTCAGCGTGATCAGCCGGGGCGATGGGGTTTCGGGGCAGGACTGGACCGGACATGCGCTGCAAATCGAAGCGATCCCTTGCCATCTCCCTTGGGAAAAGGATGTGGTGCTGCAGGGTGAGCTGTACTGGCGGCTGACAAACCATGTACAGGCCGACGCAGGCAGTCTGAACGCACGCAGCAAGGTGGCGGGCTTGCTGGCACGGCATGCCATTAGCGCGGAAGAAGGCGCGCAGGTAGGCCTGTTCGTGTGGGACTGGCCGGAAGGTCCTTTGGACATGAACGAGCGGCTGGCAGGGCTCACGGCCATGGGTTTCGAGGACAGTGCGCGCTTCAGCGAGCCGCTGGAGGGCTTCACTCAGGCGAAGAACTGGCGAGAGCACTGGTACCGTTCGGCGTTGCCGTTTGCCACCGATGGCGTGGTCATGCGCCAGGGCGAGCGGCCTTCCGCCGAACATTGGCAGGCAAAGGCGCCCTACTGGATTGCCGCCTGGAAATACCCGTTCGCCAAGGCACTGGCTGAGGTGCGCAAGGTTCAGTTCAACATCGGACGCAGTGGCAAGATCACTCCCGTGCTGGAGATTGAGCCCGTGCGCCTGGATGACCGCAATATTGCGCGAATCAGCGTTGGCTCACTGAAGCGCTGGCAGAACATGGATATCAGGCCCGGTGATCAGGTGGCACTCAGCCTCGCAGGCCTGACGATTCCGCGACTGGATGGCGTGGTGTCGCGTAGCGTTGAGCGGGTACCTCTGAATGTTCCGCAGCCCGGGCAATATCACTCACTCAGCTGCTGGCAGCCGGTCGATGGCTGCGAAGGCCAGTTCCGCGAGCGGCTGAAATGGCTGAGCGGCAAGAAGGGGTTAGCGCTTAGCGGTGTAGGACAGGGCACTTGGGACAAGTTGATACAGGCGGGGCAATTGAACGGTTTATTGGACTGGATGAACCTCGACAGTGCACAGCTTGCTAACATTCCGGGGCTGGGAGAGCGCAGCAGCGCTAAACTGCTGGCAAGTTTTCAGGCCGCCCGTGAAAAGCCATTTGCTGTCTGGCTCAAAGCCATCGGATTGCCGCCCGCTACGGGTGTTGATCTGGGTGAGTCCTGGGCGCCGCTCGCCTCGCGAAGCATCGTGGAATGGCAGGCTGAACCCAGCATTGGTTCGGGACGTGCGAAGCAATTACACGCGTTCTTTCAAGACCCGCAGGTGCAAGCGTTAACCAGGCAATTGCGGGGCAAAGGCATCAACGGTTTTTAGTGTTCAGGGCCGCACGATTGTGTAGAGCGTGCGGCCATGTGTATTCGAGGAGTATCCATGAAATTTCTGTCATCCCTTTTCGCAATCGCCGCGTGTGGGCTTCTGGCGGCGTCTGTATTCGCCGCGGAGCAAGCACCGCAACTGTCCGGCTGCGCCGCCAAGCGCCAGGACATCACCACTCAGATCGAAAACGCCAAGGCCGCCGGTAACGCCGGTCAGCAGGCCGGGCTGGAAAAAGCACTTAGTGAAATGAACGCCAATTGCACTGACGCTGACCTGCTCAAACAGCAGGAACAGAAAGTCCTGGACGCCAAACGCGAAGTCAGCCGCCGCCAGGCCGACCTGAACAAGGCCATGAGCAAGGGCGATCCCGAAAAAATCGACAAACGCAAAGACAAGCTCGCCGAGTCCCGCAAAGAATTGCAGGACGAGCAAGAGAAGCTTGAGAAAGTGCAGCCCGACGAGGATGACGACTGAGGTTGTCTGCAGCCCTTCATCCTTTTCTGCCGGAGTGACCGGGCTCTCTCGCGGCTAGATCTGAGGTGTCAGCGCTACGGTTGAGCGATCAAACTGAAACGCCAAACAGTGCGATCACCAACCCGAGGCCGATCGCCCATGCCAGCGAGCGCAAGGCGGCAAGATCCGCCAGGTAGAAAATGATGTAAAGCAGCCGGCTCGTCACGAACAATACGGCGAGTACGTCGATGGTCACCAACTGCGCAACGCCGGCAACGTGGGCGATGATGACGCCGGCGGCGAATCCTGGAATTGCTTCGAAGCTGTTTTGCTGCGCGGCGTGGGCGCGACGGGGCAGGCCTTCAAGGTTGTCGAGGAAGTCGCGCGGGTTGTGATTCTGCCGGGCGCCAAACTGTCCGCTGCTGAATTTCGCAATCGAGGTGCAGAGCAGCGGCAACAGGATCACGACCAACACACACCAAAACGCTACGGTCATATCTGCATCCTTTCTTCAGGGTTTGAGCTTCATGAGAAGCATAGTGGCCAATTCAATGCACAGCTAAGAGCCGCAGCCAGCCGAAAGGTTCTTTCAGTCCTGCATGCCCTTTGTAGGACCGGCTTTAGCCGGGAAGGCGTTACCCATCACGCCGCAATTTCGCGGCGCACATGCGGGCCTCTTCCCGGCTAAAGCCAGTCCTACTAAACATCGCATTCAATCAGTTAAACGAGCGTAAATCCGCATCGATTGTTCGTCGTTACTGCCACGGCCGGCACGATTGGCTAAGATGCCAGCCACGCAGCCGACGACGGCTGTATGTCGTTGCCCAGGAGCCTGCATGTCCAGCGAAGATGACGCCACCCTCAGTGGCGCAGCGCCGATGATTCCCGATCAGCGCCGGGAGTTGATGCTGCGTCAGTTGCGCAAGCATCAGGTGCTCAGCGTGCATCAGCTCATGGAAATGTTCGATTGCTCACACATGACGGTCCGCCGCGATATCGCGTTGCTTGAGCAAAGTGGACGCGCCTATTCAGTGACCGGAGGCGTGCGTATCGCCAGTCAGGTGCATAGCGAACCGAGCCATCAGTCCAAGGCGGTGGTGGAGCTTCCGCACAAGCAGGCAATGGCGAAACTGGCCGCCGGCCTGCTGCACCCCGAAATGACCGTCTACCTGGACGCCGGCACCAGTACGCTGGAAATCGTGCCCTATATCGCAGCGCTGGCGGGCATGACAGTGGTGACCAACGATTTTGGCGTGGTCAATGCCCTTGCCGACGCCACCCATGTGGATGTGATTCACACCGGCGGGCTGCTCGATCACCCAAACCGGTCCTGCGTGGGGGGCCTGGCAGCGGCAACACTGCGTCAACTGGCAACCGACGTTGCATTCATGTCCACCAGCTCATGGGATTTCCAGCGCGGCACCACGACACCTTCTGCTCTCAAGGTTGAGGTCAAGCAGGCGGCCATGCAGGCTGCCTCGCGCAGCGTGCTGCTGACGACCAGTTCGAAATACGGCACGTTTGGCATGTACAAGGTTGCTGGCCTGGAGCAGTTCGACACGATCATCAGTGACGAGCACCTAGCCCAAGGTGCAGCGGACAGCATCCGGGCGCTGGGGGTCGAGTTGATGTTGGCATCGGTGGGTCAGCCACGCTAATCGGCGCTGACCTCAATCTGATGACTCAATTTGTAGTAGCCGACCTGCTGGCGAATGCGTTGGGCCAGACGCCCCTCCCCTGAACAATAAACATGGTTCGCTAGCAAGCCGGCTCCTACAGACCCGTTCTGCTCATTCCAGATGGACGTGTTGTTAAGGCCCCGGCAGTGCGCCGGGGCTTTTTATGCCCAAAAAACAGAATGTTAAATTTTGTTAACTCAAAATAGCACTTCACATTATCCGATCACAGGTTCACTATCTTTAACAGATCAGAACAAACACCGTTCGAGTGCTGATGAACGTCGGCGCTCACCCGAGGAGAGATTCATGGATAACAAGAATGTCGGCGTCATTGGTTTGGGCGCGATGGGATTGGGTATCGCACGATCGCTGCTGCGCAGTGGCTTCAACGTTCACGCCTGTGACGTCCGCGCAGCCGTTACACAGCAATTCGCCGGCGAAGGCGGCGTTGCCTGTGAATCTCCCGCCGCAATGGCTGCGGCCTGCGACGTCATCATCACCGTCGTGGTTAACGCCGAGCAAACTGAAACCGTGCTGTTCGGTGACAACGGCGCAGTCGCCGCTCTACGCCCAGGCAGCCTCGTGATCGGTTGCGCCACGGTGGCACCGACCTTTGCCATCGAACTCGGCCAGCGTCTGACTGACAAAGGCCTGCTCTACCTCGACGCCCCGATTTCCGGTGGTGCTGCTAAAGCCGCCGCGGGTGAAATGACCATGATGACGTCCGGCCCGGCTGACTCCTACGCCAAGGCAGACGCCATCCTCAACGGCATGGCCGGCAAGGTTTACCGCCTGGGCGACGTTCACGGTCTGGGTTCAAAAGTCAAAATCATCAATCAGCTGCTGGCCGGCGTGCACATTGCGGCAAGTGCCGAAGCCATGGCGCTGGGCCTGCGTGAAGGCGTGGACGCCGACGCGCTCTATGAAGTCATCACCAACAGCGCCGGCAATTCGTGGATGTTCGAAAACCGCGTGCCGCACATCCTCAAAGCGGACTACACCCCGTTGTCGGCCGTGGACATTTTCGTCAAGGACCTGGGCCTAGTGCTGGATACCGCGCGAGCCAGCAAATTCCCGCTGCCGCTGTCGTCCACTGCCCACCAGATGTTCATGCAAGCCTCCACCGCAGGCTTTGGCCGTGAGGATGACTCGGCCGTCATCAAGATTTTCCCGGGCATCGAACTGCCGACCGCCAAGCCTGAAAACAACTGAGATGACGCTGATGAGTATTACGACTCCGCGCCCTCTGCTGGGCTGCATCGCCGATGATTTCACCGGCGCGACCGATCTGGCCAACATGCTGGTGCGCGGAGGCATGCGCACCGTGCAAAGCATCGGGATTCCAGGCGCTGACAGCCTGGCTGACCTCGATGCCGACGCCATCGTCATCGCGCTGAAGTCCCGAACTACCCCGGCCAAAGAAGCCGTAGAAGAATCTCTGGCGGCGCTGCAGTGGCTGCGCGATCGCGGCTGCGAGCAGATCTTTTTCAAATACTGCTCCACGTTCGATTCCACCGCCAAAGGCAACATCGGACAGGTCAGCGAAGCGCTGCTGAAAGCACTCGACAGCGACTTCACGTTGGCCTGCCCGGCGTTCCCGGAAAACGGGCGCACGATTTTTCGCGGCCACCTGTTCGTTCAGGACCAACTGCTCAACGAATGCGGCATGCAAAACCACCCGTTGACGCCGATGACCGACGCCAATCTGGTGCGTGTGCTGCAATCGCAAACGGTGCAGAAAGTCGGCCTGTTGCGGTATGACAGCATCGCCAAGGGCGTCGATGGCGTGCGTGCGCGTATCAAGGCGTTGCGTGCTGAAGGGGTGGTCATGGCGATTGCCGACGCCTTGTCGGACGCTGACCTGTACACCCTTGGCGAAGCCTGCGCCGACCTGCCGCTGCTGACCGGTGGATCGGGTCTGGCGCTGGGCTTGCCCGGTAACTTCCGCAAGGCCGGAAAGTTGCGCGACATTAATGCCGCTCAGTTGCAGCAGGTTGAGGGCGGCGAAGTGGTTCTGGCTGGCAGCGCGTCGGTCGCCACCAATGGGCAAGTGGCCGCATGGCTTGAGGCCAATCGCCCTGCCCTGCGCATTGACCCTTTGGCGCTGGCTGATGGCAAGCCGGTGGTGGCAGACGCGTTGGCGTTTGCCCGTGACGCTGGGCAAACCGTTCTGATTTATGCCACCAGCAGCCCGGAAGAAGTCAAAGCGGTGCAGCAAAAACTTGGCGTAGAACGTGCCGGGGCGCTGGTCGAGGATGCGCTCGGACAAATAGCCCGCGGCTTGCTGAATGCTGGCGTCACGCGCTTTGTCGTCGCGGGCGGGGAAACCTCAGGTGCCGTGGTTCAGGCCCTGGGCGTGAGCCTGCTCAAGATCGGCACGCAAATCGACCCCGGTGTCCCCGCAACCATCAGCAGCGGCGACAAGCCTCTCGCGCTAGCGCTGAAATCCGGAAACTTCGGTGGCCGCGACTTTTTCGACAAAGCCCTCAAGCAACTGTCGGGAGGTGCCCGATGAGCAATGTGACGAGCAGTTCAGTGAGCGCCGAGAACGACCAGCGTGAAGAAATCTGCCACATCGGCCGCTTGCTCTTCGGGCGCGGCTACACCGTCGGCAGCGCTGGCAACATCAGTGCCCGCCTTGATGATGGCTGGCTGATCACACCGACCGACGCTTGCCTGGGCCGACTGGATCCGGCGGCCATCGCCAAGGTCAATCTGGCCGGTGAGTGGGTGTCAGGGGACAAGCCGTCCAAAACCCTGGCCCTTCATCGCCAGGTCTACGACCGCAACCCCGGTGTAGGCGGCGTGGTGCATACCCATTCCACGCATCTTGTCGCCCTGACGTTGGCAGGGGTCTGGAAGCCGGACGACATCCTCCCGCCTATCACGCCGTATCAGGTGATGAAGGTCGGGCACATTCCGTTGATCGCCTACGAGCGCCCTGGCTCCCCGAACGTGGCCGCCCAGGTCGCAAAACTGGCCAACAGCGTGCGCGGCGTGATGCTTGAGCGACTCGGCCCGGTGATATGGGAAAGCTCGGTTGCCAAGGCTTCCTATGCGCTGGAAGAACTGGAGGAGACGGCCCGCCTCTGGCTGATGAGCAACCCCAAACCCGCGCCGCTGGATGCAGCGGCGCTGGAAGAACTGCGCCAGACGTTCGGCGTGAACTGGTAACCCCAACGGCGTTTTGACCGAATACCGGATTCCCGGTATTCGGCGGACCGGCTTCGCCGGAAAACAATAACAACGGGACACAACATGACTCCTCTATTTCTGATGATGGTCGCCGGGGCCGGCATTGCGCTGCTGCTGCTATTGGTCCTGAAATACAAGTTCCAGCCGTTCGTGGCGCTGATGCTGGTCAGTATCATCGTGGCATTGGTGGCTGGCGTTAAGCCGGCCGACCTGGTCGCGACCATCGAAGGCGGCATGGGCAAAACCCTTGGCCACATTGCGATCATCATCGCGTTGGGCGCCATGATCGGCCGCATCATTGAGCTCTCTGGCGGCGCCGAAGCACTGGCCAAGACACTGATCAACCGCTTCGGCAATCGGCGCACGCCTTTGGCGCTCACCGTGGCGGGCTTCATGGTCGGCATCCCGGTGTTTTTCGAGGTCGGCGTGATCATTCTGATGCCGCTTGCCTACGGGGTTGCCCGTGCTGCACGCAAGCCGCTGCTGGTGTATGCGCTGCCCATGTGCGCCGCGTTGCTGTCGGTGCATGCCTTCCTGCCGCCGCATCCGGGCGCGGTCGCAGCAGCGGGTCAACTGGGTGCAGACCTGGGCCGCGTGCTGATGTTCGGGCTGCCGATGGTGGGCATTCTTTGCTTGATCGGCTACCTGATCGCCGGGCGCATGACCCGCAGGGTCTACCCGATGACCGACGATATCCGCAGCGAAGTGTACGGCCCGCACGTCACCAACGAAGACCTTGTGGCGTGGGCGAACAACGACTATTCGCGCGCCACTGAAGCGACACACACCAAAGAGCTGGGCGCCGAAGAAAACGCCAGCAGTCTGGCCGCACGGTTGCCCAAAGCACCTGCACCGGGCGCAGGCATCATCATCGCGCTGATCCTGCTGCCGATCATCCTCATCCTGTTGGGCACGCTGGCGACCACGCTGTTGCCGGCCGACTCAACGTTGCGCAGCGTACTGACCGTTCTCGGCGCGCCACTGGTTGCCTTGCTCATCGACACGCTGTTGTGCGCCTGGCTTCTGGGCTCGCGGCGTGGCTGGAGTCGCAGCCAGGTGTCCGATGTCGTGGGCTCCGCGTTGCCGGGAGTGGCAATGGTGATCCTGATCGCCGGCGCCGGTGGCGTGTTTGGCAAGGTGCTGGTCGATACCGGAATCGGCGCGGTGGTCTCCGAAGCGCTGCGCAACACCGGGCTGCCGGTGCTCGCTCTGGGCTTTCTGTTGACGCTGTTGTTGCGCGCAGTACAGGGCTCGACCACAGTGGCGCTGGTGACCACGGCCGGTATTCTCAGCCCGCTGATCGCGACCCTGAACCTGAGTGCCAACCACATGGCCCTGCTCTGCCTGGCCATGGGCGGTGGCGGTCTGGCGATGTCGCACATCAATGACGCCGGTTACTGGATGTTCACCAAACTGGCCGGCCTGAATGTCGCCGATGGCCTGCGCACCTGGACTTTTCTGGTGACTGTTCTGGGCACGCTGGGCTTTTTGATGACGCTGCTGCTCTGGCCATTTGTTTAACGGGATTATTGGGAGATAACCATGCCTCGCTTCGCTGCCAACCTCAGCATGATGTATCCGCAACACGACTTCCTGGCGCGTTTCTCTGCTGCGGCGAGTGACGGTTTCAAGGGCGTGGAATACCTGTTTCCGTACGATTTCAAGGCTGAGGACATCAAGCTGCGCCTGGACGACTTCGGCCTGACCCAGGCGCTGTTCAACGCCCCGCCTGGCGACTTCACCAAGGGTGAACGCGGCATCGCTTCGCTGCCCGGTCGCGAGCGCGAATTTCGCGACGGCTTCCAGAAGGCGCTGGACTACGCGGCGGTACTGGGCAACGACCGTATTCACGTGATGGCCGGGCTGCTGCCCAGTGAAGACCTTCGCCAGCAGCACCACGCCGTGTATCTGGAGAACCTGAGCTATGCCGCACAGCAAGCGGCCAAGGTCGGAATCACCGTATTGATCGAGCCGATCAATACGCGTGACATCCCGGGCTTCTTTCTCAACCGTCAGGACCAGGGCCAGGCCGTTCGCAAAGAAGTCGGCGCTGACAACCTGTTGGTGCAATTTGACTGCTATCACTGCCAGATCGTGGAAGGCGACGTGACCAGCAAACTGCGTCGCGACTTTGTCGGCATCGGTCACATCCAGATCGCCGGCGTGCCGGACCGGCATGAGCCGAGCGTCGGGGAAGTGAACTACCCGTGGCTGTTCGAAGAGATTGACCGCCTCGGCTACTCCGGCTGGGTAGGCTGCGAGTACCGGCCGAAGGGCGACACCAGTGAAGGATTGCAGTGGCTGCGGGATTGGCGCGCACACCATCCGGAGTGAGCTTAGATTCAACCTGTAGGACCCGGCTTGCTGGCGAAGACATCGGCACCGTCAGCATCGTCGGCGCTGGACCGACACGTTCGCGGGCAAGCCGGCTCCGACAGAGTGATGGCACAAGAAGACACATTCCTTCGCCGCTAGACACACGCAGCGTATGGCTGCTTTTCGTTGCGAGGAGGGAGCATCGCCAGTAAGGCTCACGATGAGCGAACGAAATTCAAAACAACTCGGGCAGCTCGCAAGTCACGACGTCTCCGTAACCATAGAGGTTAGCTACCTTACTTGTGGCTCCCACCACAAGTTGAAGTGAGTCACCCGATCGTCGGTCACCATAAATCGTTATGTCTTGACGCGGGCTACTAAAATCAAAAGTCTGATAAACCCAACTTCCACTGGAAGACTTGTAGCCAATCGTCGCATACTGCGTCGTGACCGTGTTGCCCGCCATCAAAACGTCAAGTTTGCCGTTGATGAGAAAGCGTGTAGGAGTGTCAGCACGCGCGGCTCCGTCAAAGCGTACATGATAATTAGTGAGCCCGTTATTAGCGGTAAAACTGTACATCGCCGAGACTTTCTGAGGAGGGCCACCTGCAACAGACGTTGTCTTAGCCTTGTTATGAAACTCTCCATTTAACCCTTCGTTAAAGCCCAGACGAAAATCCACTGTATCATTCGGTTCTCTCGTTCCGCTGCCTTTCACAGGAAGCTTTACCAAGTCTGAACCGAAAGTGAATTCCAGCTCCGTATACTCCCCCAACGTGCCGCCATGCCCAAGCCGGACGGTATTCTGGAAAGGTGAACTGGATCTAACCAGCGGAGTGGACGCCGAGAGCATTCCAGAAAACTCATAGCCTGAAATTCCCACCGGCTCCAGCACTCCTTCAAATGAAGCCGATGAATACATATCCTTGTAGGCCAGTTTGATCGATGGCATAAAAAACATCTCCTTATGAAACATCACCCATTCGCCACACATGCAACACATGCAACACATGCAACGCTCGCAAAATTTTCGGCATTGTAACTCCGACCAAGCCCTGTGCTTGAATCGATTAGAAATTAGAGACGGCAATATTATTTCTAATAGAAGTGTTACGCGCTGTTGGAAGACCTGAGGTTGAACCAGATCGCCGGCGTGCCGGACCGGCATGAGCCGAGCGTCGGGGAAGTGAACTACCCGTGGCTGTTCGAAGAGATTGACCGCCTCGGCTACTCCGGCTGGGTAGGCTGCGAGTACCGGCCGAAGGGCGACACCAGTGAAGGATTGCAGTGGCTGCGGGATTGGCGCGCACACCATCCGGAGTGAGCCTAGATTCAACCTGTAGGACCCGGCTTGCTGGCGAAGACATCGGCACAGTCAGCATCGTTGGCGCTGCACCGACGCGTTCGCGGGCAAGCGCGCGCCTACAGACGGCTTTACCCCATCACTCGTTGATCAATTCTTCCTTGAACTGATCTTTCACGTAGGTGATTTCTGTCTTGCCGTGGGGTGCAGGCAAGCCGTCCTCGCCCAGATTAACGAAGACCATCTTCTCAACGGTGAGGATGCTCTTGCGGGTGATCTTGTTGCGCACCTGGCAAGTCAGGGTGATGGAAGTGCGACCAAACTCGGTCGCCGTGATGCCCAGCTCGATGATGTCTCCCTGGCGCGAGGCGCTAACGAAATTGATCTCCGAGATGTACTTGGTGACGACGCGCTGGTTGCCCAGCTGAACAACCGCGTAGATCGCCGCCTCTTCGTCGATCCAGCGCAGCAGGCTGCCGCCGAACAGCGTGCCGTTGGGGTTGAGGTCTTCAGGTTTTACCCATTTGCGCGTGTGAAAGTTCATGGGGGCTCCGGGGTGTCTGGGAGACGATGGTGGGTGTGCCCCAGCTTCAAGCTTCAAGCCTGAAGCTGCAAGTTAAAAGCAGGTCCGCTGTTGTATACCGCCTGCCGCTTGCAGCTTGCCACTTGCAGCTCAAAGAAAGATAATCCCCACCGCTTCAAAAAACGGTCATCACACCTTGTTACCGTTTTCCCGCCACCTGTCCGAGGGGCGCTGCAGCAGGTCAGACCTGTCAGGCTCGGATGGGGCGTTGTTTGATCAGGCTCTCGCCGATCAAGCTTTAAACGCACAACGGCGCCCATTCGCATACTACGAATGGAGAACTCTTGATGAGTGCTGTACTGACGCCCACCGAATTCAACGACTACAAAGTTGCCGACATTTCCCTGGCTGCCTGGGGCCGTCGCGAAACCATCATTGCCGAATCCGAAATGCCTGCCCTGATGGGCCTGCGTCGCAAGTACGCCGGCGAGCAACCGCTCAAGGGCGCGAAGATTCTTGGCTGTATCCACATGACCATTCAGACAGCCGTGCTGATCGAAACCCTCGTTGCATTGGGTGCCGAAGTTCGCTGGTCGTCCTGCAACATCTTCTCGACCCAGGATCAGGCCGCTGCCGCTATCGCCGCAGCCGGTATTCCGGTATTCGCCTGGAAAGGCGAGACCGAAGCCGAGTACGAGTGGTGCCTTGAGCAGACCATCCTCAAGGACGGTCAGCCATGGGACGCCAACATGATCCTCGACGACGGCGGCGACTTGACCGAGCTGCTGCACAAGAAGTACCCGGCCATCCTCGACCGCGTCCACGGCGTCACCGAAGAAACCACCACCGGCGTTCACCGCCTGCTGGACATGCTGGCCAAGGGCGAACTGAAGATCCCTGCGATCAACGTCAACGACTCGGTCACCAAGAGCAAGAACGACAACAAGTACGGTTGCCGTCACAGCCTGAACGACGCCATCAAGCGCGGCACCGACCACCTGTTGTCCGGCAAGCAAGCGCTGGTCATCGGCTACGGTGACGTGGGCAAGGGTTCGGCTCAGTCGCTGCGTCAGGAAGGCATGATCGTCAAGGTCACCGAAGTGGACCCGATCTGCGCCATGCAGGCGTGCATGGACGGTTACGAGCTGGTTTCGCCGTTCATCAATGGCGAAAACGACGGCACCGAAGCAAGCATCGACAAGGCGCTGCTGGGCAAGATCGACCTGATCGTCACCACCACCGGTAACGTCAACGTCTGCGACGCGAACATGCTTAAAGCCCTGAAGAAGCGTGCTGTGGTCTGCAACATTGGTCACTTCGACAATGAAATCGACACCGCTTTCATGCGCAAAAACTGGGCATGGGAAGAAGTGAAGCCACAAGTGCACAAGATTCACCGCACCGGCACTGGCGCGTTCGATCCACAGAACGACGACTACCTGATCCTGCTGGCCGAAGGCCGTCTGGTGAACCTGGGCAACGCCACGGGTCACCCAAGCCGCATCATGGACGGCTCGTTCGCCAACCAGGTGTTGGCGCAGATCTTCCTCTTCGGCCAGAAGTACGCCGACCTGAGCCCTGCCCAGAAAGCCGAGCGCCTGACCGTTGAAGTGCTACCCAAGAAGCTGGACGAAGAAGTGGCCCTGGAAATGGTGCGTGGCTTCGGCGGCGTCGTGACCAAGCTGACCAAGACACAGGCCGACTACATCGGCGTGACCGTTGAAGGTCCGTTCAAGCCGCACGCTTATCGCTACTGATATGTCTGCGGAGCGTGCTCGGCATTCGGGCACGCTGCTCCCGCACGAACGGCCGTAACTTGTAGGAGCCGGCTTGCTGGCGAAAGCGTCAGGTCAGACACTTTGATGTCAACCAAGCTGCCGTTTTCGCCAGCAAGCCGGCTCCTACAGGGTTCGCGTCAGGCTTTTGAGCTTCCAAGGTTATGACCATGTCCCAAGACCGTAGCTACAGCTTCGAATTCTTCCCGACGAAGACCGACGCTGGTCATGAAAAATTGCTGGCCACGGCGCGTACGCTGGCCAGTTACAACCCTGAATTCTTCTCCTGCACCTATGGTGCCGGCGGCTCCACCCGCGACCGCACAATCAACACCGTGCTGCAGCTGGAAAAAGAAGTACACGTTCCGGCCGCTCCGCACCTCTCGTGTGTCGGGGACAGCAAAGCCGATTTGCGCAGCTTGCTTACCCAGTATCGCGAGGCGGGCATCAAGCGCATTGTGGCGCTGCGCGGTGACCTGCCTTCCGGCATGGGCATGGCCAGCGGTGAGCTGCGTTATGCCAATGACCTGGTGACCTTCATCCGTGAAGAAACCGGTGATCACTTTCATATCGAAGTCGCTGCCTACCCTGAAATGCACCCTCAGGCGCGCAACTTTGAAGACGATCTGAAAAACTTCGTCCGCAAGGCCAATGCTGGGGCCAACAGCGCCATCACCCAGTATTTCTTCAACGCCGACAGCTACTTTCACTTCGTCGAGCGCGTGCAGAAGCTGGGCGTAGAGATCCCGATCGTTCCAGGGATCATGCCGATTACCAACTACAGCAAACTGGCGCGTTTCTCTGACGCGTGCGGTGCGGAGATCCCGCGCTGGGTTCGCAAGCAGCTGGAAGCGTACGGCGATGACAGCGCGAGCATTCAGGCTTTTGGCGAACAGGTCATCACTGAAATGTGCGAGCGCCTGTTGCATGGCGGCGCGCCTGGCCTGCATTTCTACACGCTGAATCAGGCTGAACCGAGCCTGGCTGTCTGGAACAATCTGAAGCTCTCTGCCCGAACGGCATGAGCCAGATGTACTGAACGGTGATGCCGGGATGGACAGGTTCTGTCAGACCAAGCCTGTCCATCCGGTCCTTCAGCTGCACAATCGTTTCCAGTTGAGAATCATTGCTTTTATTTAGTCAGCTTGCGTCGTACCCTCGCGCGCATGTCGCCTATTTTCCACATATCCGTCGCAGCCCTTCTGGCCTGCCTCAGCTTCAGCGCTGTGGGCGAGAAACTGCGAATCGTGACCGAGCCCTGGTCGCCCTACGTCATCGTGGACAAAAATCAGGCATCCGGACTGGATTACGACACCACCGCGATCGTATTCCAACGCCTGGGCATCGACGTTGAATGGCAGTTCCTGCCGTGGAAGCGCTGCTTGATGATGTTGCACGACGGGGAAGCCGACGGGGTTCTCGACATTTTCAAGGACGAGGAACAGACGGATTTGTTGTACCCGAGCGAGCCGCTTTCAAGCATCGACTGGGTATTGTTTCAAGCCAATGCCAGGCCGCACGCGGTCACGGGCGTGCAAGACCTGCAGGGGTTGACCGTCGGCGTGTCGCCTGGGTACAGATACAGTGCGGCTTTTGACAGCTCGACCTTGTTCATCCGAGAACCGGCGCCCAGCCATGAAGCAAATTTCGGCAAGCTGGTTCGTGGTCGCATCGACTTGATGGTGACTGACCGCTTGCTGGGCCAGCAGATGATCGAGCGACTCAAGCTGGGCGATCAGGTCAGCGAACTGCCCTTCACCATTAACCATCGAGGGCAGTATCTTGCCTTGCGTCGCAACGCCGGCATGGATCTACTGGCACAGCGGTTTAGCGCCGAGTTGAAGCGATTCAAGCGCGAACCCGCTTACGCGAAGCTGGTGGCCAGGTACACGGGTGAGGCGCACGTCGGCCTTCCTGCAGACGCTGGCAAGGGAACCGATAAAACCGTTGAGCAGCAGGAAAGCAGCGCGTTGTGATTGCTCTGTTATACTCCGGCGTCCCCGCCAGGCTTTCGCCCGGATGCCCGGTCTCTCAGAAGACTTCTCGACACCGTCAGCAGCGCACTTTTAGCGCCCCTGCCTCGAGTTGAACTTACAGACCTCCACAGGACCGGACGCCGTTGCACTCTCCACGGACTGTGCAATTAACGCAGCAGGGCCAAGCGCAGTCACTGTACGTGCAGCACCTTCCAGCCTGCGCCTGGAAGATCATCCCTATTTGGGCCTCATGGGCCCCAACTTAAGACAGGATTACTCATGTCCTTTGCTTCCCTCGGTCTCTCCGAGGCTTTAGTCAGCGCCATCGAGGCTGCTGGCTACACCCAGCCTACTCCGGTGCAACAGCGGGCCATTCCCGCCGTGTTGCAAGGCCGCGATCTGATGGTCGCCGCTCAGACAGGTACTGGTAAAACCGGTGGTTTCGCCCTCCCGATTCTGGAGCGGTTGTTTCCTGACGGTCATCCGGACAAATCCCAGCGTCACGGCCCGCGCCAACCGCGTGTACTGGTCTTGACCCCAACGCGTGAACTGGCCGCTCAGGTTCACGACAGCTTCAAGCTCTACGCCAAGAACCTCAAGTTCGTCAGCACCTGCATTTTCGGCGGTGTGGGCATGAACCCGCAGGTTCAAGCCATGGCGCGCGGCGTTGACGTACTGGTTGCCTGCCCGGGTCGTCTGCTCGACCTGGCCGGCCAGGGCAGCGTCGACTTGTCCCACGTCGAAATCCTCGTACTGGACGAAGCCGACCGCATGCTCGACATGGGCTTCGTTCACGACGTGAAGAAAGTCCTCGCTCGTCTGCCGTCCAAGCGCCAGAACCTGCTGTTCTCGGCGACGTTCTCGTCCGACATCACAGCACTCGCCGGCAAGCTGCTGCATAACCCGGAACGCATCGAAGTCACGCCACCGAACACCACGGTTGAGCGTATCGAGCAACGCGTGTTCCGTCTGCCGGCCAACCACAAGCGCTCGCTGCTGGCGCACCTGATCACTCAGGGCGCGTGGGAACAAGTGCTGGTGTTTACCCGCACCAAGCATGGCGCCAACCGCCTGGCTGAATACCTGGACAAACACGGCCTGAGCGCTGTGGCCATTCACGGTAACAAGAGCCAGAACGCGCGCACCAAGGCGCTGGCTGACTTCAAGGCCGGCACCGTTCGCATCATGGTCGCCACAGACATCGCCGCCCGCGGTCTGGACATCGATCAGTTGCCTCACGTGGTCAACTTCGAGCTGCCCAACGTCGACGAAGACTATGTTCACCGCATCGGTCGTACCGGTCGCGCTGGCCGTAGCGGCGAGGCGATCTCGCTGGTCGCGCCAGACGAAGAGAAGCTGCTGAAAAGCATCGAGCGCATGACCAAGCAGAAGATTGCCGATGGCGATCTGATGGGCTTCGACATCACGGCCGTTGAAGCCGAGAAGCCGGAAGTTCGCGAGCGTCCGGATGTGCGTAACCCACGCAATGCCCGTGGCCCGCGTGGCGATGGTCCGAACGGCGGCGGCGGTGGTGGCGGTCGCAAGGACAAAGGCAAAGACAAAGGCAAGGAGAAGCCGGCAGCTGCGGCCGCATCCGGCGAACGCCCGGCGCGTCCGGCACGTCCGCAAAAGCCTCGTCAGGGCACAGCGTCGAGCGAGTCCCGTCAGGCGCAGCCGGCGACTTCCAATGCGAACCGCGCACCCGACGAGTTCCTGGATGACGAAGTGGACAACTTCGGCAACCGGGCCGACTACGTCAGCCCTTATCAGAACAAGAACCAGAGTCGCGGCCGCCGTCCGGGCGCTCCGGCCACGGGTGCAGCACCTGCACCTCGCGGTCAGGCGCCGGGCCGCAGCGCTCCGCGCAGTGGTTCGGGTACCGGCGCATCGGCCGGAACCGGTACTGCCGCAGGCGCTCCGGCAAAACGCAGCGGGCCTCGCAATGGTTCTGGCCGTGACGGCCAGGCTCGTCGCGACGAGCAGCCGCGCGCTCGTCGTCCGGCGCGTGAGGATCAGCCTGCACGCCAGGAACCAGCGGTTCGCGGCCCTCGCGACGGTCAGCCGGCGCCGAAGATCATGCACAAAGAGTCGAAGTCCGATCGCTTCCCTTCGGCTGAACAACTTGATCAGTTGCCGAGCCGCCCCCGCGGTGAAAAACCAGCCCTGCTGACCCGCAACCGCGAAGGTTAAGCAGCGACGGCAGTTCTGCAACCACTAAAAAGCCCCGACTGGTTCGGGGCTTTTTTGTGTCTGCCGGCTTATGAGTCTGTAGGAGTGAGCTTGCTCGCGATATGCGGTGGGGCAGATACAAAGCGCTGCCTGGTAGATAGCAATCGCGAGCAAGCTCACTCCTGCAGATGCGGTGAGCAGTACATTCTCAGGAGTGCCCCATTGTCATCGCAGCGCAAGCATCGCTGAAAAAGCGCTACACACAAAAACGCCGACCCAAGGGTCGGCGCTTTGTAACCACAACAACTCGTCTTACTTGGCTTTGACGCCTTCGAAAACGATGTCCAGGTCCATGGTGTCGGACTGTGGGCCCAGGTCCATCATCTTGCCGAAATCAGAACGCTTGATAGACGTGGTGCCTTCGAAGCCGGCACGGTAGCCGCCCCACGGATCCTTGCCTTCACCCAGGAAGGTGGTCTTGACGGTGACCGGCTTGGTCACGCCGTGCAGGGTCAGGTCGCCAATCACGTCAGCCGTGGTTTTGCCGTCAGCGTTCTTGCCAACGTTGGTGATCTTGGTAGAGACGAACTTGGCGTCAGGATAGGTCGCGACGTCGAGGAAGTCTTTGCTGCTGATGTGCTTGTCGCGCTCGGCGTGGTTGGTGAAGACGCTGGCGGTTTTGACATCGATGTTGATCTTGCTGTCTTCAGGCTTGGCAGCGTCGAAGCTGAACGTGCCGGTCCAGTCCTTGAAGGTGCCGTAGATGAAGCTGTAGCCCAGGTGGCTGATCTTGAAGTTGATGAAGGCGTGCTGGCCTTCCTTGTCGATGGTGTAATCAGCGGCCATTGCCTGACCGGCCGACAACAGGGCAGTACCAAGAGCCAGTGCAGCCAGTGTCTTTTTCAACATACGTCATCTTCCTTTCTAGTTGATTGGGTATCGGGCCTTGCGGCCAAGCATACGGACAAGCGTGGCATCACGATCAACGAAGTGATGCTTCAAAGCGGCCAGCCCATGAAGCCCGGCGAAAATCACCAGAGTCCAGGCCAGATACAAGTGCACAGTGCCCGCCACGTCCGCCTGGTCTGGCAGTCCGCTGATCAACGCGGGCACTTCGAACAATCCAAACACCGGAATCCCGACACCGTCTGCGGTGGAAATCAGGTAACCGGCAAACATCACCAAAAACAGGTCCAGGTACAGGAAAGCGTGCCCCAGTTTCGCGGCCGTTTTCACAAACCGGCTGTGGGCTGCAGGAGCTGCCGGCGGCGGGCTGACGAAGCGCCAGATCACCCGGATCAGCATGAACAGGAACAACGTGATACCGATGCTCTTGTGCAGGTCCGGGCCAGCTTTGCGCCACGTGTCGTAATAGCCGAGCCCAACCATCCACAACCCTAGCGCAAACATGCCAAACACGGTCAGCGCGACACCCCAGTGTAGAACGATGCTGACCCAGCCATAGCGGGAAGAAGAGTTGCGTAGCTGCATGCCAAATATCCTGTGAGGGCCGAGGCAAAGACTATCGCTTTACCTATCGAAAGAAAGCGCAAAATTTTGCTTTGGAATATCAGGAAATCCGATGGAAATTTCCCGACATATTTTCGTCCGGAAAAGATTAACCCAGCGTTACCTCCGTCCAGACGAAAAAAAGGCGCGGTATCAAGCCGCGCCTTTCTTAAACCCTCACCGATCAGTTTTTGCTGTCGGCTGCGGGTGCTGATGCTGCCGGTGTTGCCGCTTTGTCAGCCGGAGGCTTGGCTGGCGCTTTTTTCGCGGCATCGGTTTTTGCCGGGGCCTTGTGAGTGGCGGCCGGTTTGGCCGGAGCCTTTTTAACGGGCTCCTTCTTCGCCGGTTCTTTCTTGGCCGGTGCCTTCTTGGCAGGCTCCGTCACCGCGGGTTTGGCCGGTTCAACCACTGGTGCCGGCGGTGGAGTCACTGGCGCAGGGGCCGGCGCTGGAGCAGGTGCGACTTCCGGGGCTTTCTCCGCAGGTTTTGGCTCAGGCTTGGAGCCACCGAACAGGTTGGAGAAGAAGCCGCCGATGCCGCCGCTGCTTTCCTTAACGGGTTCAGGCGCTTTCGGCGGCGGCGCTTTGACCGGCTCGTAGGACTTGCCTTCGGAAAGGCCCTGCACCTGAGTGGCCGCGCGCTGACCAGAGCGCAATGCGCCTTCCAGTGTGCCCGGGTACAAGGTGTCGGTGTGCTCGCCGGCAAAGGCTACACGCTGCAGCGGTCTTTCCCACAAACGCCAGTACTTGCTGATCTGGCCCGGGCCGAACGCCAGGTACGCGCCGCCACTTGATGGGTCGATGCTGGAGCGACGCAGCTCATAGCCGGTAAACGCGCCGCGTGCCTGTGGATAAAACGCCTGCATACGGATCAACACTTGGTCGACGAGTTGCTTGTCGCCGAACGCCTGCATGATGCGAGCGTTGTCGCCCGCCAGGTTGATCACCACGTTGGCACCGCCCTTGAGGGCTGGCTCGATCCACAGCATGCCCAGACCGGTGTTGCTATAGATTTCGCCAGACATCCGCGCCTTGCTGTCCCAGACCGGAGTCTTGAACTTGAGCATAATCTGGTCATGCCAGCCGTAGTTGGTGCTCTTGATCGCGCCCAGACGCTGGGCGTCCAGTGCAGGCGTCATCTGGATCTTGCTCAGCGCGCGCAGAGGGACAGCCATCACCACGTACTCGGCCTCGTAACCCACCGAACCCACTTTGACGGTCACACCGTCTTTGTCCTGGTTGATGGCCGACACTGGCGAGTTGGTCTTGATGACTTTCAGTTGTTTGACGAACTCCTCGGCCAATACGGCGCTGCCGCCCGGCAGGCGTGCGGCACGACGGTCGCGGTCATCGACGTCGCGGTTGACTCGTGATTGCTGTGCGAGATACAGCAGCGACAAACGCGAAGGCTCGTCATAGCGCGTACGAATCTGCTGGTTGATCAGCTGGCGCGCGGTCGGCGGCAAGCTCAGACGGTCGAGCCAGTTGGAGACGGTGATCTGGTCCAGCGCGAACAGCGTGCTGTTGGCCGCCGGGTTGTTCGGGTCGGTAATCGAGCGGGCCATGTCGTCCAGCGCCGCTTCGTAACGCTTGATGGCGTCGGCCGTTGCTGGCTGTTTGGTCGCAAGGTCCGCGCCGGTGAAGTATTCACCTTCGATCAGGTAACTGGGGGTACGCACGAATTCCGGCGCGGGCACCGCTTTGATCTTGAAGCGATCAATGTACTGATTGAGCAGCGGCTGAGCCTTGGCATTGCCGATCCACTCGCTGCCGGCCAACCCGGAACGGCCGCCGACGGCGGGTTTGGCTTCCAGCAGGGTCACTTGCCAGCCCTTGCTCTGCAGCTCGTAGGCTGCGGTAAGCCCCGCCAGACCACCGCCCACGACAATCGCCGTATGCGGTTTATCCACGGCGAGCGCTGACGCACTGACCATCCCAACCATCACCAGCGCACAGGCGCGCAGCCAACCAGAAAGCATTCAGCGAACTCCGGAGAAAAACGGGGGGAATTGTCGGATTTTATTGTCCGATTTTTCGAAGAGCGCGAAGGATACGCCAGCCGCGAAACGCCCGCCAGCACTGTCGCTGGCCATGATTTACGCGTACACAATGACCGAAACAACGCGCCAAAGGTTGTCCCGCCAGCATGCATTGCATAGGCTTGCGCGATTGTTTGCCCTCGCGTCACGCGAGCCGCTATGTGGAGAAGAGTAATGGGCCTTAACGACCAGTGGATGCAACGCGACCTGAAGGTCCTTTGGCACCCCTGCACTCAGATGAAAGACCACGAGACATTGCCGCTGATACCGATCAAGCGCGGCGAAGGGGTCTGGCTGGAGGACTTTGAAGGCAAGCGTTACCTGGATGCGGTGAGCTCGTGGTGGGTCAACGTATTCGGCCATGCCAACCCGCGCATCAATCAGCGCATCAAGGACCAGGTGGATCAGCTGGAACATGTGATTCTGGCCGGTTTCAGCCATCAGCCGGTCATTGAGCTGTCGGAACGGCTGGTGGCGATGACGCCTGAAGGCCTGACCCGTTGCTTCTATGCCGACAACGGATCTTCCTGCATCGAAGTCGCGCTGAAAATGAGCTTTCATTACTGGCTCAACCGGGGCAAGCCGGACAAAAAACGCTTTGTCACCCTGACCAACAGCTACCACGGCGAGACCATGGCGGCGATGGCGGTAGGCGATGTGCCGCTGTTCACCGAGACTTATAAAGCACTGCTGCTGGACACCATCAAGGTGCCGAGCCCGGATTGCTATCACCGGCCCGAAGGGGTGAGCTGGGAAGACCACACCCGCACGATGTTCGCAGTGATGGAGCAGACCCTGGCCGAGCATCACGACAGCGTTGCGGCAGTCATCATCGAGCCGCTGATCCAGGGCGCAGGCGGCATGCGCATGTATGACCCGATCTACCTCAAGCTGCTGCGCGAAGCCTGTGATCGGTATGGCGTGCACCTCATTCACGATGAGATCGCGGTCGGTTTCGGCCGGACCGGCACTATGTTTGCCTGTGAGCAAGCCGGCATTCGCCCGGATTTCCTTTGCCTGTCCAAAGCGCTGACGGGCGGCTACCTGCCGCTGGCGGCGTGCATCACAACCGATGACGTTTACGACGCTTTTTACGACGATTACCCGACGCTACGCGCGTTCCTGCATTCCCACAGCTACACCGGCAACCCGCTGGCGTGTGCGGCGGCGTTGGCGACGCTCGACATCTTCGAGCAGGACAATGTCATCGAAAACAACAAGGCGCTCGCCCAGCGCATGAAGACTGCAACGGCGCATCTGGTCGATCACCCGAACGTCGCCGAAGTGCGGCAGACCGGAATGGCGATCGCCATCGAAATGGTCCAGGACAAGGCCAGCAAGACACCGTACCCATGGCAGGAACGGCGCGGGCTCAAGGTGTTCGAGCACGCACTGACCCGAGGCGCATTGCTGCGTCCGCTGGGCAGCGTGGTGTATTTCCTGCCGCCGTACGTGATCACGCCGGAGCAGATCGACTTCCTGGCGCAGGTGGCGACCGAGGGCATCGACATCGCCACGCGCAGTAGCGTGAGCGTGGCCGTGCGGGAGAACTTTCATCCGGATTTCCGTGATCCGGGGTAGCCCTTTACGACCTGCCGTGACTTCCGCACGATGATGGTGATTACACTGTAGGAGCCGGCTTGCTGGCGAACGCGGTGTGTCATTCAACAGAAATGAACATGACCCAACGCGTTCGCCAGCAAGCCGGCTCCTACAAAGTGAGTTCGCGATACCTCTTCAAAGAGAAACAACCATGAGACTGTCCCGCTTTTTCGTTGATGCCACCCTCAGCATCGGGGAGCATGAACTGCCTGAGGCCCAGGCCCATTACATCAGCCGCGTGTTGCGCATGTCTGAAGGTGATGCCGTGCAGCTGTTCGATGGCTCGGGCCTTGAGTTTCGCGCCACGTTGGCAGAGGTCGGGAAAAAACAGGTCCGTGTGCAGGTGACCGAAAGCTTTGCCGGACAACCGGAATCGCCGCTGCAGATCCATCTCGGCCAAGGCCTTTCTCGTGGCGAGAGGATGGATTGGGCCATTCAGAAAGCCACCGAACTGGGCGTGACGCAGCTGACCCCGATCATCAGCGAGCGCTGCGAAGTGCGCCTTAAGGATGAGCGAGCAGAAAAGCGCCAGGCGCACTGGCAGCAGATCGCGATCAGCGCGTGCGAACAGTGCGGTCGCTCGGTGGTGCCGGTCATCAATGCGCCCGTGACGCTGGCCGATTGGCTCAAGCAAACCGACGCGGACCTCAAGCTGGTGCTACACCCGGTGGCTGCGCCACTGAGCAGCCATGAAAAGCCCGGCAGTCTGGCCTTTTTGATCGGCCCGGAAGGTGGGCTGAATGACGCAGAAGTGACACAGGCGCAGGAAGCTGGCTTTCACGCGGCCCGCCTCGGCCCGCGCGTGCTGCGCACTGAAACCGCGCCGGTGGTTGCGCTGAGTATCGCGCAGCAGCTGTGGGGGGATTTCCAGTAAGGGAAAACGTAGACCGAACGGTAGGAGCCGGCTGGCGAATGCGACGTGTCATCCAACAGTGTCCGACCACCTGCCGGGTTCGCCAGCAAGCCGGCTCCTACAGGTTTGTGTCGCGCGTAATCCCGGCGCGGAATCAGTGTTTTGGCACGCTCCGGGAATCTACTCCGGCAACTCCGTCGCCCGCCGCCGTGCCTTCGCAGGTTCCGGGCGGGCGCAGGGCAGAAACTCTCCGCGCCCCGGTTCGCCCAGCGCATTGCCATCCCACACCCGTTCCCCTCTAGCGAAGGTCATCGCAGGCCAAGCATTCAAGCGCATCCCCTCATAAGGCGTGTAATCGACGTTGTGATGAAGATTGTCGTTGGTCAGTTCTAGATCCAGATTCTCATCCCAAATGACCAGATCCGCATCCGACCCAATGGCGATGCTGCCTTTGCGTGGGTACAAGCCATAGAGACGCGCTGCATTGGTGGCAGTCAGCGCGACAAACGCCTGCGGACTGATCCGTCCTTTGCGCACGCCCTCTGACCAAAGCAGCGCCATGCGCGTCTCGATGCCCGGAATGCCATTGGCCACTTCGGAAAACGGTGCAGCGTCGCCATGCGCGCGCTTGCCGTCGGTACCGGCGTAGCGAAAAGGCGCGTGATCCGATGAGAACACTTCAAAGGAGCCATTCTGCAGGCCATCCCAGACCACTTGATGGTTGCCGGCGTCTCTTGGCGGCGGGCTGCAGATGCACTTGGCGCCCTCGAAACTGTCGTCGCAGCCCAGCGAATCCGCCGTCAGAAACAGATACTGCGGACAGGTTTCACCATAGACCTTCAGCCCGTGGCTTTGCGCCCAGCGGATTTGCTCGATCGCCTCGCGCCCGGACACATGGACGATGAGAATCGGCACATCCACCAACTCGGCCAGTGCAATGGCGCGGTGTGTGGCCTCGCGCTCGACGAGCATGGGACGTGACGTGGCGTGATAACGCGGCGCACTGTGGCCGGCAGCCAGCAACCGCTCGGTCAGCCAGGCGATGCAGTCGCTGTTTTCAGCATGCAGCATCACCATCGCGCCTTCGGCTCTGGCCACTGACAGGGTTTCCAGAATCTCCCGGTCATTGAGTTTCAATGCGTCGTAGGTCATGTAGATCTTGAAGGAGGTATAACCCTCGGCAATCAGCTCGGGAAGCTCTCGGCGCAGGACGTCCTCGGTAGGGTCGGTGACGATGAGGTGAAAGGCGTAGTCAATCAGTGCCCGACCGTCCGCGCGCCGATGGTAATCCTCCACCGCCGCCCGCAGGGTTTGGCCTTTCTGCTGGCAGGCAAAGGGAATCACCGTTGTGGTCCCGCCGCATGCCGCCGAGCGGGTGCCGCTTTCGAAGTCATCGGCCATGATTGACCCGTCACCTGTCGGCTGGTCCAGGTGCACATGGCTGTCGATGCCACCCGGGGTGACGGTCCGCCCCTGTGCATCGACCTCCTGCGCCGCACCTTGCAGGCCAAGGCCCAGCGCAACGATACGACCGTCGCGGATGCCGATGTCGCACAGGAAGCCGTCCGCAGCCGTGACCACGTTGGCATTGCGGATGATCAGATCGAAAGCCTGCATGTCGTTTACTCCGTCAGCCGCGGGCGAGCCAGGCCTTGGCGATTTCTTCGCGCGTGGTAAACCAGACGCCTTCACGTGCCTGGGCGTACTCGATGAAATGCTTGATTGCGCGGACCCGGCCCGGACGGCCGACCATGCGCGGGTGCAGCCCGATGGACATCATTCGCAGGCCATCAGCAGACTCTTCGTACAGCACATCGAAGCTTTCCTTCATGTATTCGAGGAAATCGGATGCCTGGGACAAGCCCGGGGAGTTCCAGTAGCGGAAATCGTTGACGTCGCTGGTGTAGGGCACCACCAGATGCTGCTTGCCTTCGACGTCGACGAAGTACGGCACGTCATCGTTGTAGGCGTCAGAGTCGTAAAGGAAACCACCCTCCTCTGCCACCAGTCGGCGCGTATGAACACTGGCGCCATAACGGCAGTACCAGCCCACCGGCCGTTTCCCACAGGTGCGCTCGAACGACTCGATCGCGAGCCGAATGTGCTCGCGCTCCTCGGCCTCGGTCAGGCGAAATACCTCTTCCCAGCGGTAACCGTGGCTGCAGATCTCATGACCCAGTTCGACCGCCGCTCTGGCAACGTCCGGGTTCTGCTCGAAGGCCACCGCGCACGCATGAAAGGTGGCGGGGACATTGGCGTGTTGCAGGATGTCGAGGATGCGCCAGATGCCGACGCGTGCGCCGTATTCGTACATCGACTCCATCGCCAGATTGCGCACACCGTCAGGAAACTGATAGCTGCCCCATTCGGTCATGCTCTCCTGATCAGGATCACCCATGGCCAGCGAACGCTCGGAGCCTTCCTCGTAGTTGATGACAAAGTTGATGGCCAGCCGCGCACCGTTGGGCCAGGTGCCTTGGGGACGCTGCCGGCCGTAGCCGACCAGATCTCGAATGGGTAACGCCATAAAAGCCTACTCCTGCAAACGTTCGAACAGTCGGCAAACCGCCAAGCCAGAGCCTCAGCAGTCGATGGTTTTCAATGCATCGTGGTCAGGCCCGTCAAGAGTCTGGCCAGTTCGGAAAGCAAGGCCCATGGCCAGGGTTTGAGCAATGCAAAACGCTGCGGTGAGCGAGCGAAAGCCCAGCAGCTCGGCGTCGTTGACCTCGATCATCACCGACGCGGTCTGTCCGATGGGGCTGAGGATGCTGTCAGTAATCGCCACAATGGGCGTTCCTGCAGCCACCGCCTGCTCGCAGGCCTCGATGGTTTCCTGTGCGTACGGTGGAAAACTCACCGCCACCAGCACGTCGTCGCTGTGCAGCGCCCCCACTTGTTCCCGCAGGCTGCCGCCCAGACCGCTGATATGCACGGCACGACGACCGACACGGCTGAGCGCGTAGCTCAAATAAGAGGCCATAGGGAAGGAGCGACGCATACCGATCACAAACGTGGTCCGGGCTTGCTCCAGCAGTTCGATGGCCTGCTCGATGGCCTGGACCTGCTCGCCCTCAGCCAGATGCTCAAGGGACACGATGTTGGCGCGGCTGAAGGCAGAGAGCATGGCACCCACATCGGTGGGGTCGTCCAGCAACTGCTCACCCCGGTAATGCCGGATGCGTTCTTTGAAACTGCCCTGCCCCGCCTGCTGCAAGGGCTGCTTGAACAAGCGCTGCAGATCGCTGAACCCACCAAAGCCCAGCGCCTGCGCCAGCCGAATGAATGCCGAAGACGGGATCCCGGAGATCTTCGCCAGCGCGGCGACGGTATTCAGTGCGACGTCGTGCGGATGCTCGTTCAGGTAATGCGCCGCGTCACGTTGCCGTGCGGTGAGGCGTTCCTGATATTCGACGATGGCTGAACGCAGCTCGGCCAGGGTTTGGGGTACAGGCATAGAAAGGCTCGATAAAAGTCAGGATGGACGCAGTTCTTTGATCGCCTGGGCCAGGTGCTCCACCAGACGATTCAATTCATCGACGGTGTTGTAGTGCGCGATCGACACACGAACCACGCCGCCATAAGGGGTCAGGCCCAGTTGTTCGATCAGGCGTCGGGCGTAGAAGTCACCAAAGCGAATACCCATGCGGTGGTTATCGACGCGGCGCACGATGGCTTCCGACTGAATCCCCTCGACCACGAAGCTGATGGTCGGCACGCGATCACCCTCCGTCACTCGGGACTTTCCGATGATCCGTACGCCGGGGGTCTCACGCAGAAATGCCAGCAGGGTTTCGGCCAACAGGTCTTCCTGCGCTTCAAAGGCATCGAACGCAGCCTGCATCAGTTGGCGTTCGCTGCCACTGGCGCCAAGGCGTTTGCCGATGTCGATCAGGTAATCGTTGATGCCGATACAGCCGTAGGAAAGCTCGTAATTGAGATTGCCCGGCTGAAGCTTGTAGGGGATGACCTCCTTGCCGATGAAAAAATGATTGAGGCTTGGCAGCTCCAGCAACGCCTCGCGTTTGCCCCACATCACCGCGAAATGCGGGCCGAATGTCTTGTAGAAACTGAACACGTAGTAGTCGGCGCCACTGGCTTGCACATCGACCAGCCGGTGCGGCGCGTAGGCCACGGCGTCGACGCACAACTGGCCGCCGACTGCGTGCACCCGACGCGCGACTTCGGCCACCGGGTTGACGCTGCCCAGGATGTTCGACGCGTGAGTCATGGCCACAAAGCGCGTCTTCTCGTTCAGCAGCGCATCCAGGTCGCCAAGCTCCAGCTCCAGGCTCTGCGCATCGACTGGCCAGACACGTAACGTCGCGCCGCGCTCTTCGCACAGACGCACCCAAGGCCCGATATTGGCTTCATGATCGCAGTTGGTGACGATGATTTCGTCGCCGATCTGGATCGACGGGGCGATGGCGCGGCAGAGGATTTGCAGCAGGTGGGTGGTCGAGCCGCCCATCACGCACTCTTCCGGATACCGCGCGTTGATGAACTGCGCGACCGATTTGCGCGCCTCCATGACCCGCTCGCCGGCGGCTACCGACTCGCTGTAGGACGCGCCCAGTTGCACGGCGCTGTTGAGCAGGTAATCGGTGATGCGCTCGGCGACCGGTTTGAGCACCGCCGAGCCGCCGGCGTTGTCCAGGTAGGCGTAGCCGCTGCTGAGGGCGGGAAACTGGCTGCGTACGTAATCGATGTCCAAGGCATTCAAGGCATGAGCTCCTGAGTCTGATCAGTGGTGCAGGATGGCCTGCAAAAACGCACGGGTTCTCGGCTCTTGAGGGGCCGTGAAGAAATCGTGCGGGTTGTTCTGTTCGATGATTCGGCCGTTTTCCATAAAGATCACCCGGTCGGCGACCTTGCGCGCAAAGCCCATCTCGTGGGTGACAACGACCATGGTGACGCCGGAGCGGGCAAGGTTCTGCATGACGTCCAGTACTTCGCCGACCATCTCCGGGTCGAGCGCCGAGGTGGGTTCGTCGAAAAGGATGACTCGCGGTTCCATCGCCATGGTCCGGGCAATGGCGACGCGCTGCTGCTGACCGCCGGACAACTGGCTAGGGTATTTCGCCGCGTGGGCGCCCATGCCGACTTTCTCCAGCAGCAGGCGGGCGCGCTCGTTGGCGTCACGGCGCGACATGCCGCGCACCCGCACTGGCGCCAACGCAACATTGGCGAGCACGGTGAGGTGCGGGTACAGGTTGAAATTCTGAAAGACCATGCCGACTTCGCAACGGATGCCCGCCAGTTTCGGCCCGGTTTCAACACGCTGACTGCCCACGCGAATGTCGCCCTGCTGGTATTCCTCAAGCAGGTTGATGCAGCGAATCAACGTGGATTTGCCGGAGCCCGACGGCCCGAGAATCACCACCACTTCGCCTTGATCGACGGTCAGATTGATATCGGTCAGCGCCTGGAACGGCCCGTAGAACTTGGCCACGCCTTCCATCTCGATGACGGTGCTCATGCGCTTTTCCTCCCGGCGCCGTTACGACGTTCGATCCAGCTCACCAGTTGCACCAAGGGCAGGAGCAGCAACAGGTACATGACCGCCGCGCCCACCAACGGTGTCGGGTTGGCGGCCAGCGCCTGTGCCTGAGTGGCCTGTTTGAGCAGATCGGGCATTGCCACTACGGACGCCAGTGCGGTGTCTTTCATGACGTTGATGCAGTTGCTGGTCATGGGCGGCATGACGATGCGCATGGCCTGCGGCAGGATGATGTCGCGCATGGTGTTGAAGAAACTCATGCCTTGGGAGGCCGAGGCTTCAAATTGCCCGCGCGGAATCGCCTCGATGCCGGAGCGGAAAATCTCGGCTGAGTACGCGCAGGACACCAGCGACAGCGCCGCCGTGGCCGCTGCGAACGACGACAGGCGAATGCCCACGAATGGCAGCGCGTAATAGATCAGCACCAGCAGCACCAGCAGCGGAATAGAGCGCAGTACGTCGATGTAGACCCGCGCCAGGAAGCGCACCGGCGCATAGCCATACAACCTCAGCATTGCCAGCACCAGCCCGCCCACCAGGCCGAGAATGATGCTGACCACGCCGAGCATCACCGTCACGCCCAGACCGCGGAGCATCAGTGGCAGCGCATCAACAAACACGCTCCAGTTGAAGAACGTTTCTAACAACTCCATTGCGATTCCTTGGTGGCGAACAGCGGCGGGTGCGGGGTGGCTGAGCCGGTTGGGTGATCAGCTATTACTTGAGGACGTCGACCACCTTGACGGTGCTGGACTGCGGATCAGCGTCGGCACCGAACCACTTCTTGTGCAGGTCGGCGATCACGCCTTCCTTCTTCATGGTGCTGATGATGTCGTTGACCTGACCGGCTGATGCCCAGCCCTTGGCGTGCATCAACGAGTACTTCTCACCGGTAGGAATTGTCGCGACGACTTTGTACTGAGGTTTGTCCTTGATGTAGTACAGGACCGCCGGAATGTCGCTGATATAACCGTCCATACGGCCGGACGCGAGATCAAGCATCGCGGGTGACAGCCCTTCGTAGCGCGAGACTTCCTTGAATTTGTATTCAGCCTGGTGAGTGTTCACCCACATGTCGCCGGTCGAGCCGGTGTCAACGCCGACGACCTTGCCATCCATGTCTTTCAGCCCGGTGATGCCGGATTTCGCCAATACGGAAAGGGACTGGTCGCTGTCGTAATACGGCTGGGCGAAGCCGACGGATTCAAGGCGCTTGGGCGTGATGGTGATCGAGGAGATGGCGATGTCGGCGCGCTTGGACTGCACGGCACTGAACAGGCCGTTGAAAGGAATATTGATGAATTCCACTGTCTTGCCAGCGCGTTTGGCGACTTCCTTCACTACATCGACTTCAAAGCCGACAATGTCGCCCTTGGCGTCTTGAAACTCCCACGGCACGTTGCCCACATTGGCGCCGACGGTCCAGTCTGCGGCCCAAGTGGAAGCGGAAAAGGCGGTTGCCACGGCCATGCTCAAGAGTACTTTCACATTCATGTCTTGCTCCCCGATTGATCAGTCAGTTCAAGAAGGCCGCCTTACCACGAGAGGGGGCGTTTCGAGGATCAGACTAGGATGACGAATCAAATAATTCAACAAATAAAATAAATGAATTAAATGCTTCAATCGGGTGCGAGTGTTTCCCGCATTGGTGCAGGTGGGAAAGCACGGAAGGTTGTGGGGTGAACAGAAAATGATCAGCGCGTTGGGTGATGCAACGCACCGAAGCGGAGCATGGTCAGCCCAGCCTTTCGGCAGTCGGCCTGGGTTAAATGGGCTAGCTGCGTCAGACCTGAATCCGTTGGAGCCGGCTTGCTGGCGAACCGGTTTCAACATCCCCCATCACCGTGGCTGGGCTGCCGTACCGCTTTCTTCATCCACCATCACCGTGGCTGGGCTGACGCATTCGCCAGCGAGCCGGCTCCTACAGGTGATCTTGCGCCAAATGCACGATCGGCGTGATGCCACGATATTGCGCTCATGTCAGACGCATTACCTGCCCCATACCCCGACCCGTAGGAGCCGGCTTGCTGGCGAACCAGTTTCAACATCCACCATCACCGTTGCTGGGCTGACGCATTCGCCAGCAAGCCGGCTCCTACAGGTAATCATCTTGCGTCAAATGCACGAACTGCGTGACGCCACGATATTTGGCTCATGCCAGACGCATCTCCTGCGCCATACCCCGACCCGTAGGAGCCGGCTTGCTGGCGAACCATTTTCAACATCCACCATCACCCTGGCTGGGCTGGCGCGTTCGCCAGCAAGCCGGCTCAGGTGATCTTGCGTCAAATGCACGAGCTGCGTGACGCCACGATATTTGGCTCATGCCAGACGCATCACCTGCGCCATACCCCGATCCGTAGGAGCCGGCTTGCTGGCGAACCGCGCAGGGATTGCGCGCGCGCCGTCGGTGTCTGGCGCAATCGGAGTGAAGGAGCGCGCTTGCCCGCGAATGCAATTTTCTCTGCACCATCGATGATGGCTGACCGGCCGCCTTCGCGGGCAAGCGCGCTCCTACACGTTCTCCGTCGAATCAAGACGCCATGGCTGGCGCGGAATCCGTAGCGGCGCCCTTGGCAGCCTGACCTTCTAGTCTCACAGCACGTAGCGCGTGATCGCGACGAAATGCAGCAGGCTGCCTGCGATGACGAACAGGTGCCAGATGCCATGGAAATGCCGGACGCGGGTGTCGAACGCGAAGAAGATAATGCCCACGGTGTAGAACACGCCGCCCAACGCCAGCCACACGAACCCGGCCATGCCCAGCGCAGCCATCAGGGGTTTTACCGCAACCAACACGATCCAGCCCATGACGGCGTAAATGACGATGGACATCACCCGTGCTTCGGAACGGGGTTTGATTTCCTGCAATATCCCAATGATCGCCAGTGCCCAGACGATGCCGAACAAGGTCCAGCCCCAGGGGCCATGCAGCGTTACGAGGCAAAATGGTGTGTAGCTGCCGGCGATGAGCAGATAGATCGAAAAATGATCAACCTTCTGCATGAGCACTTTGGCGCGGCCGCGCACGCTGTGGTAGACCGTCGAGGCGCTGTACAACAGCACCAGCGCCACGCCGTACACCGCAACGCTGATGATCTTCCAGATATCACCCGTCATCGTCGCGACGACGAGCATCCAGATCGCACCGATCGTCGCCAGAATCGCCCCGACCAGATGGGTCCAGGCGTTGAATTTTTCTCCGTAATACATCCGAGAACTGCCTCTCTGTATGGCCCAACACGCACCTAGGGTCATGCTTATGGCCTGAGATGACAACGCATTGTGTCGGCGTTGAGCGAATTTAATGCAGTCACTCGCCCATCACTTCGGCACAATCGGGCGCTCGTAAAACAAGAACCGCCGCAGGCCAACACCATGCAGATCGACGAAGAGCTCACACTCAAAAAGCTGGAAATCTTTCTGGCGTTCATGCGAACCGGCAATCTGGCACGGGCGGCGGCGGAATTGCAGACGAGTACGGTCAGCGTGCACCGAGCGATTCATTCACTGGAAAGCGCCCTGCGTTGTCCGCTGTTCAAGCATGAGGGCCGCAACCTCACGCCGCTCGAAGGCGCTTATGTGCTGGAGGAAAGGGCGCAGAAACTGGTGCAGGACGTGCTCAGCACCATCGAGCAGACCCGGCAGGCGGCCGGTTTTTCAGCGGCGCGTTTCAAGCTCGGTGCGCTGTATTCACTGACCGTGAAAACCGTGCCGCAGTTGATCATGGGCCTGAAAATCCGGCGCAGCGAGCTCAACATCGATCTGATTCTGGGCTCCAACATCGACCTCTTCTACAAACTGAAAAACATGGAGGTGGACGCCGCGCTGGTGTCGCTCAACGAAAGCGTGAGCGACCCCGACTGTGATCAGCTGCCGTTGTTTTCCGATGACATCTTTCTTGCCACGCCGGCCGACTCACCGTTCGCCCAACAGAGCGAGGTGGACCTGAGCGACCTCCGCGAGATGACCTTCATCACGTTGACCCAAGGCTTCGCCACCCATCGTGACGGCGCGCAGGTGTTTCAGCAGGCGGGGTTCGAACCGAAGATAGCGATGCAGGTAAACGACATCTTTACGCTGCTGAGCATGGTCAGCTCAGGCGTGGGTTACGCCCTGTTGCCGGGGCGTATCGCAGCCGTGTATGAAAACCGCGTCCGCCTGGTGCCGCTGCAGCCGAGGTACCGGATGCAACAGCACATTGGCCTGGTCTTCCTGAAGGCGCGAGAGCGAGACCCCAACCTGCTGGCGTTGCTCGCGGAGTGCCGGATGTACTCGAACCGGCTGGCCCAGGCCTGAGCCGCCTCCACCTGTAGAGGCGCGCTGGCCCGCGAGGAGGCCAGTGCAACCGACGCATCTCCCTCGTCCGAACTCAAGCATTCGCGGGCAAGCGCGCCTCTACAGGTTTTGCGGCGGACAATCGTCCGGGCTGGCCTTGAGGAATTGCGCTGACAACATGCTGCCACTGGGCCTCAGCCCAAAATACCGCGCACGATGAAGTACAGCAGTGACGGCCCCAGCAGGCAGCCCAGTCCGGTATGGAATGTTGCGGTGAGCGCGCCGTACGGCACCAGTCGACGATCCGTCGCGGCCAGACCTGCCGTCACGCCGCTGACAGTCCCGGCCAGACCACCGAAAACCATCGCCGAGCGTGGGTTATCCAGCCCCATCCAGCGGGCCGCCATCGGGGTTCCGACCATCACCAGGATGGCCTTGATCAAACCTGTCGCGATGGACAGCGCCATCACGTCCGACGTAGCCCCCAACGCCGCGCCCGTGACCGGCCCGACGATGTAAGTCACCGCACCCGCGCCTATGGTGGTGATGCTGACGGCATCGCGGTAGCCAAACGCATAAGCCACGCAGCAACCGACGATAAACGGCAGCAACGTGCCGAGCAGCAGCGAGAACGCGCCAACCCAGCCGGCCTTTTTCGCTTCGGTCGCCTGCACTTCGAAGGCCGTGGCGACGATGGCGAAATCACGCAGCATCGACCCGCCCATCAAGCCAATCCCGGAGAACAGCGCCAAGTCCGCCAGCCCTTTCTGCCCGCCGGTCATCGTGCCGCCCACCCACGCCAGGACAAGGCCAATGACGATCGCGATGGCCGAACCATGAATGCGCCCAAAAGTCAGTCGCTTTGACAGAACAACCGAAATCCACATCACCACACCGACCACCGCAAACGCGGTCACAAGGCCCTGGCTGATCAAGTCTTTCTGAATGAGCTCCCACATCTCAGCGGCCTCCTGCTGGCGAAACAGTTGGCGCGATCACCGGCAGCGGATGTGCGAGTTCGTCCTCTTTGGGCAATGGCTCGCCTTTATTGATGCGGCTAATGACCGCGATCGTGCAGCCACAAACCACCACCGACACCACCGCCGCGATGACCGCGATCGGCCCGCCTTTAAGCGCCGTGACAACGTTTTGCTGCGCAGCCATGGCCACGACGACCGGGATGTACATGGCACCCCAGAAGCCGACGCCCATTTCGCAGCCCTCGCTCATGCCGCCGCGCTTTTGCATGAACAGGCGCGCACAGATCAGCAGGATCATCGCGATCCCGACGCCGCCCACGTTGGATTTGACGCCCAGCAGAGCACCGAGCAAGTCACCAAGAATCACCCCGGCGAGGGTGCAGATTGCGAGTAACGCAACGCCGTAAATCACCATTGTTTTTATCCTCAAATTGCATCGTCGAAGTTGTTGTTTTTGTGTTCCTTCGAAAGCAGCTGTCGGTTTATGGGTGGCGGCGTTCCTCCTCTCGCGACAGTGCGCTGAGCGTGTCCAGACGGGCGCCCTGATAGGCAACGGCCGTGCCCTGTTCAAAAACGCGGCGCGCCAGGCCGGTGAGTACGGTGCCCGGCGGCAGCTCGATTTGAAGCCGCGCGCCGCGCTCGTACGCGGTTTGCACCGTGCTGCGCCAGTCGACGACTCGGCACATGTTGAACGCCAGATCGTCGCGCACCTTGTCGGCGCTGAGCATCGGCCGCGCCGTGCTGCCGCTGAGGTACTTCAGTGTCGGTGCGCTCAGAGAAACACTGGCAAACGCATCGGCAAGCGTGCGAGCAGGTTCTGCCAGCAAATCGCAATGGGACGGTACGCTGACCGCCAGTCGCTTGGCCGCTGCGGCACCCTGCTCTTTCGCGAGCGCAGCGACAGCCGCCATGGCTTCGTCGCGTCCGGCAACCACAAACTGGTTATCAGCGTTGATGTTGGCCAGATAGACCGGGCTCTCATCGCTGTGAATTCGAGCGATCAGCGACTCGACCGCGGGTTGGTCGAGCCCGATCAGCGCAGTCATGCCGTAGCCCTGTGGATAAGCGCGTTGCATCAGCTCGCCCCGCAGCGCGACCAGCCGTACGGCATCGGAGAAACCCAGCGCCCCTGCGATGACCGCTGCGGGATAAGCGCCAATCGACAAACCCGCGACCATGTCAGGGGTGCTTCCATCGGCCAGCAACACCCGCGCGCACACCACGCCGGCGATCAACAGACACAACTGAACGGCGCGGGTAGATTGCAGGGCAGCAGCGGTGTCGAGGGTCAAGGCATCTTCATTCAACACAGCGCTCGCCTCTGCCAGGCACTGCGCAACCAAGGGATGATCCGGCAACCCGTGGAGCATGCCCGGCTGTTGCGCGCCCTGACCGGGAAACGCCCAGAAGCTGCTCATGCCGCGCATACCTGCACAAGCCAAGGGTTATCCACAAGCCGTGCGCCGTCTTCGGTTTTGAGCAGCACCTGGCGTGACGGTCCTGCCCACTCGCGCAGCGCCACTGCACCCAACGGAGTCTGCAGCTGAAGGTCGATGCGGCACACCGCGCCAGCCAACTGCTCGACCAAACGCGCGGCGTGCTGGCGGTCAATAAAATTCGGGGTGCGCAGGATGAGATCGAGGTCGCTGCCTGCATGCAACACTGGGACGCCACTGGCCAGTTCAAAGCCGGCACTGCCCGCCACGCCCCATGGAAGGCCGAGCGCTTCCATCAGTGGACGGACTTGCTGCAAGGCGCGCAAGGCCGGCCAGTCGGCGTCAGGCGTCATGGCGTTCAACGCTTCAGGCCGCACGCGCCGTTGCACCTCGTCGAGTTTCATATGCGTGGCGTAGCGCTGATCCCGCGACCGACCCCGCACGCCCACCGCCACCAAGCCTGCCGCGACACGGGCGCGGCGCACCACCACCGGATGACCCAGGCCAACGACCTCGAACACCCACGCTGGTGCGTTGACCGGCAACGCAGACGCCGGCAGACCCCACAACAAATCGTGAGGCAGCAGCGACTCGACAGTGCTCATTACCACTGCGCCCGCAGCAGTTCGCGGACTTTCGACGACGCCGCACGGTTCGGCGCACCAAGGCGTGAGCTCAGATCATTGGCGCCGGCCAGCGTGTCTTTGACCGCTGCAATCAGGCAGTCCTGAACGCGATTGAGATCCGACGCTGTGGGTTGTTCAATTTGCTCGACGGACAAGGTTTCCCAAAGCAGGCCGAGGCTGGCGTAGCTATCAATGTCGTAAGCCATTGGCGGCACGCTGGCGGCGAGCTTTTCCAGTTCTTCGACGCTGCGCAGAGTCACCCGCGCCGCTGACGCCTTGCCCATTGCATGAACCATCACGCCCGGATCGCGCAGGGCAATCAACCGATTGGCCTGATAGCCATGGGCGAGGAAAGCCCCGGACATTGCTTTGCCGACTAACAGACCGATCACCGGATGCCCGGCCAGGCGCGCCCGAGCATAAGCGTCAACGGCGCCGGCCAGTGCTTGATGAATGCCCAGCGCTTCTTCCCTGCGGCCATAGGCCTGACTGGGCACGTCGATGATCGCGACGAGCGTGCGTTTGCTGCCACTGTCCCGATCCAGCTCGATGGCGCCGTCCACAGCCTGTGCCAGCCCCCATCCTTCGAACAGGCCCACCTCGCCGCTCTGCGCGCGTGAAAAGCGGTTCGCAGGGTCGGCAACCACTGCAACGAAACGTGCCGGACGATCACCGAGCGTGCCGTCGGCGACTTTGACCGACGCCGGGAGCCCAGTGGCTTCAGAGGCATTGGCGGCCAGCGCATTGAACCAGTTCAAGCCACGAAGTGAATAAGTGCTCATGAGCGATCTCCCTGGTACACGCTGCGCACGGTCGCGGGTTCTATCTGGCGAGCAGTGTCCACTTGCGACAGACGTTCGAGAAACCAGGCGTATCGACTGCTGCGCTCCAACTCGGGTTTACCCTTGTGCAGCAAGGTCCGCACCTGTTGCTGAATGGCGCTGATGTCATCAGCGACAAAAGCATCCACCAGGCCGCTGGCGAAACGTTGCTCACCTCCGGTCAGGCTCCAGATAAACGGCCGGTCACGTGAGTCGTACTCTTCAATGCCGGCTTCCTGCTCGATGACCTGCGGGCCGTTCAAGCCCAGACGCGCTTCCTGAGTGACCACCAGATAGCTGCACAACCCCGCCGCGATCGACATCCCGCCGAAACAACCCACGCTGCCGGCCACGACGCCGATCACCGGTTGATAACGACGCAGATCAACAATGGCGGCGTGAATGTCGGCAATCGCGGCCAGACCGAGATTGGCTTCCTGCAAGCGGACGCCGCCGGTTTCCAGCAGCAGAACCGCTGCGGTCGAAATGCCCTTGCGATTGTCTTCAGCAGCCAGTTCAAGTGCGCCGGCCATTTTTGCGCCGCCAACCTCACCCATGCTGCCGCCTTGAAAGCCTCCTTCGATGGCGCAAATCACGACTGGCTTTCCATCAACCGTGCCTTTGGCGATGACCACCCCATCGTCGGCTTGTGGCACCACACCTTGCTTGGCCAGCCAAGGGGAGACCAGACGCTCGAAGGGGTCGATCAGCTCACGAAAACTGCCGGCATCCAGCAGTGCACGAGCGCGTTGCCGGGCGCCGAGTTCGACGAAACTGTGTTTCTTCAGAAGCAGTGCGCTGTCAGTCATGACCGACCTCCTCGAACCCTTGCTCCAGGCGCAGTCGGACCACCCCTGGTGTGGCGCCGAAGTCGTGAATGTCGATGCTCAGTGCGGGAGGCGTTTGCTCCTCGAACATGCGCTGAAACAGGTTTTCCCAGCGCGCCGAACTGCCGTTGACCGACGTCACCACCTGAATCGTCAGCTTGCCCGGCAGGCCCGGTTCAAGGAGCACCTCCAGATCGCCGGAGCCCACGCAACCCACCAGCGCACGGTTCAAAGGCGGCTGCCCGGCGGGAAATTCAAAAGACAGGGTTTCCATGATCAGATATTCCTCATCACATCGCCGAGCGCAGGCTCAAGGCTATCGATAAACAGGCAAGCGGCCAGCAAATCGGCCGCGCCACCGGGTGAGGCATTCAGGCTCAACAAGCGTTGATCGAGCTGGTTCAGCGCGCGTCGCCCGCCCAGGGTCGCGCTGCCGCCTGCGGCCAGCACCTGCTGCGCGCCGTTGTGCATGGCCTGCAGGCCTTCTTCCCCCGCCCGATGCAACACACAGGTGTCGGTCAGCGTGCTCATGATCGCCAGCAGGGCATCCAGTCGTGCGTTCTGTTCGCCATGCCCGGCGGCGCGACTGCGTGCGAGCTGCGGCAACCCGGCCTGGGTCACGGCAGGAAAACCCATCTGCGCTTGCTCCCGCGCACCTTTCGCGCCGTACTTTTGCGTAGCGGCTCGGCCATGACTGACGGTGACGGGCTGATGACGATCGCTGATCGACGCCAGATGCGCTGCACGCTGGCACAGCCCGGCAGACGAAAAATCATCAGGATTCAGCGCCGCCGCGGTGACCAGCAAACCCAGCGCCCAGATTGCCCCGCGATGGGTGTTGACCCCGTGAGTGGTGCGCAGCATCGCCGCTTCGCCTTCGCGACCAAAGCGCCCAATGGTTTCACGCAGCTGCGGGTTGACCTCGCCGATGGAGGTGGCAGCATCGGCCATCTCCTTGAACACAGGCCACAACGACAACGCTGAGGCGTGCATCAGGCCCAAATGAAGATCGGTGTGGGCGCCGCTGCTGCGGCGATCCACCAGCGCCGGTTTCGGCGAAAGATCGGCTTCATCAATCAGTGCGTCGACTGCCAGATCAGCCAGTCGGTCCGACAGCAACGCCGATCCGGCGGGGGCGCTGAGTGCGACATCGAATTTATGCGCGCGCATCACCAGCTCCTGAATTTTGGCGGAGGGCTGTAGAGGCCACCGGACCACTCCACCAGCTCGGCGACGCTCTTGGCTGCGAGCAGTTCACGACTGGCGTCGGTCCTGCGAATGCCCAGATCTTCGGGCAGTGCGATCAGGCCTTCGCGGCGCATGCGAGCGGTGTCTTTCGGGTTATGCCGCATGCCGATGGAGGTCACTCCCGCGACCGCAGCGATCATCGCCTGACGCTCCTCCAAGCTGCGCGCCTTGTACAAATACGCGATGCCTTCTTCGGTCAGTAAATGGGTCACGTCGTCGCCGTAGATCATGATCGGCGCCAGCGGCATGCCGCTCTTTTTCGCTACCTCCACGGCGTCGAGGGTTTCGACGAAGGTGGGTTTACCGCCCTCCTGAAAGGTCTCGACCATCTGCACGACAAGCTTTTTACCGCGTTCAAGATAAGCATCAGGTCCGTCGCCGCTTTGCTGGCGCATGTCCAGCCAGGCCGGGGTGGCATGACGTCGGCCGCGCGGGTCGTGGCCCATGTTTGGCGCACCACCGAAGCCGGCAAGTCGCCCGCGCGTGACTGTAGAGGAATGGCCATCGCCGTCGACTTGCAGCGTGGCACCGATGAACAGATCCACGGCGTACTGCCCGGCCAACTGGCACATCATCCGGTTGGAGCGCATCGAGCCGTCGTGCCCAGTGAAGAACACGTCAGGCCTCGCGGCAATGTAATTCTCCATGCCCAACTCAGTGCCGAAGCAGTGCACGCTTTCGACCCAGCCGCTTTCGATGGCAGGAATGAGCGTTGGGTGCGGATTCAGCGTCCAGTTTCGGCAGATTTTGCCCTTGAGGCCCAGCGACTCGCCGTAGGTCGGCAGGATCAGCTCGATGGCCGCGGTATTGAAGCCGATGCCGTGATTGAGCGACTGAACGTTGTGTTTCTCGTAGATCCCGCGAATCGCCATCATCGCCATCAACACGTGCACCGGCTTGATGTGGCGCGGGTCGCGAGTGAACAGCGGCTCGATGTAAAACGGCTTGTCCGCCACGACCACGAAGTCGACCCACGACGCCGGGATGTCCACGCGTGGCAGGTCGCTCACGTCGTCCACCAACTGGTTGACCTGGACAATGACGATGCCATCGCTGAACGCAGCGGGTTCGATCAACGCGGGTGTGTCTTCGGTACTGGCGCCGGTGTAGATGTTGCCGGCTCGGTCGGCCATGAAGCCGGCCGAGAGCACCACATTGGGAATAAGGTCGACCAGCAACCGGGAGTAAAGCTCGATGTAGGTATGAATCGCGCCGATTTCCAGCAGCCCGTCTTCCAGCAACTGACTGATGCGCAGGCTCTGGGTGCCGGCGAAAGAAAAGTCCAGCTTGCGGGCGATGCCGCGCTCGAACAGGTCCAGATGCTCGGCACGGCCGACGCTGGGCATGATCATGTGCAGATCGTGGAGCTTGGCGGGATCTGCCTTGACCAGCGAACGTGAGAGAAAGTCAGCCTGCTTCTGGTTGTTGCCTTCAAGCACCACGCGATCACCCGGGGCGATCAACGCCTCAAGCGCGGCAACAATTTTGTCGCTTGGCAGTACAACGCCATCGGCGAAGGAACGCACCAGGTCGAGCCGCCGCAGCTTTTCAGTGCGACGACGCGACCAGCGCGGGTCAAGTTTGGTTGTTGTGGTCATGCTGACTCCACGAGTTCGCTGTCGTGGGTCAGATTAGGAGGGCTTCCGGTGAAGCATCAATCAAGCAGACGGGGCAATCGTTACGCTGAGAGTAACGATCACGCAGGCCAGTTGATTTGATAGCGCGTGCTGCGCCCTCCGCCCGGAAGCTTCAGGAGGCAGCTTTTTTCCACAAGGTCATGAAGATGCCGGGTGGCGGTGGCTTTACTGACTTTGGCGACTGCCTGGTATTGAGCGGCGCTGATGCCACCGGTAAAACCCGCGTCGGGCTTCTCCGACAACAGGTCGCCATTCAATAACCGATTGAGCACCTTGGTCTGTTCGGGAGATAGCCCGTCATCCCGATGGGCTTGCCAGAATCTAGCCTTCGCCAGCACTCGCTCGATACGCTGTATGGCCAGCTCAAGCGTGTGGAGCAAGGTCTGTAAGAACCAGACGAGCCACTCGGTGATGTTCAGGTCACCACGCTGGGTCCGTTCCAGAATTCGGTAGTAGTCCTGACGGCGGACGAGGATGCTCGCGGACATGGCGTAAAAGCGTATGGCCTGATGTTCGCCTTGGGCCATGGCCAGATCCGTGATTGCACGGGCCAAGCGTCCGTTGCCGTCGTCGAAGGGGTGCAGCGTCACGAACCACAAATGCGCGATGCCCGCGCGGATCAGCGGGTCGAGGGTGGGATCGGCGCGACTGCTGTTGAACCAGTAAAAAAAGCCATCAAGCTTTTGCTCCAGGCCTTCGCGAGCAGGGGCCTCGAAATGCACCACGGGCCGGTCGATACGACCCGACACGACCTGCATGGGCTCAGGCCCTCTGAGCATCCCGACCCGGATGGGGTATGTCGTCAGGGCGCTCGGCTCAGGGAGTAACAACCGATGCCAGTGCATCAGCCGTTCAAACGTCAGCGGCGCGTCGTGTTGCTGGATGGCATCCAACATCAGCTCCGCCAGACCTTCACTGCGCGCAGTGACCCGTTCATCGCAGGTGAGCCCGAGCCGCTTTGCCAGAGAAGAACGCACCGACCCCACGTTCAGCTGTTCACCTTCGATGGCCGATGAGGTAATGACGTTCTGCAGCAACGCATCCAGCTCGCGCTCGACATTCGCGTCAGTCCCTGACGCCCCAATCATCCCCAGCAATTGGCCCTGAGCGCGCGTACAGGCGCGCAAGAGAGGTGAAATGGCATCTACATCCCAGGAAAATGACGGCCATTTGGGGTGCTGCCAAATCCAGATTTTTGATTGTTTCACGGGACGCCTCGAAAGGTTGTGAGCCGATTAGCAATGTTATTCGGCTCACTGAATGAGCCGAATATGCAGTTTACTCGGCTCATCGTCCAGAAGGGATTGGGGAGCAAAGCGATATACATGTACCGCAATCAACATGAGTCAACTGATTAAACTGCCTGCTTCACAAAACGGAAGTGCGAACCCCAATGTCGCAAGTACCTGAATTGCCTTTTTCGACCCAGACTCCTACCTTGGAAAGCGATATTTACGCTTTTCGAGCCCACGGAGATCACATGTCATCGACGGCCCTGTCATTCCAAGCCGATCAAGAAACGTTGCAAACACTGGATCAGTTGGCCAGCGCCACTGGGCGTGATCGGCAATACCACCTCCAGCAGGCGTTGAGCCGTTACCTGGAATCCGAGATGCGCCAGATAAGGGATATTTCTGACGGCATTGCGGATGCCGAAGCAGGAAACCTTACTGACATCGAATCTGTGCGAGCTGGATGGGTGAAGCGTGCTGACAATAGCCCTGACTGACAAGGCTCAGAGTGATCTAGAGGGCATACATGAATATTACGCGACGATATGCGGCTCGGTAGTCGCCAACCGAATCGTGATTGACGTGCTTGGTGAGTTGGAGTCATTGAGGACGTTTAGTGGGCTGGGCCGGCCATCGGAATTCCCGGGCGTCAGGGAGCTGGTGTTAGGTCGATACCCGTATGTGGCGCCGTATCGGGTAAAGGGGGATCAGGTGCAGGTCTTGAGGGTTCTGCATCACCGGATGGATCGATGACAGCGCGCCGCTCATGTGGGAGCGAGCTTGCTCGCGAATAGGCCGGGACGGCCGCCAACTTTCCAGCGGCTGAAATGCGGTCTTCACGAGCAAGGAAAGCGCCACCCCTGCGACTCCCACGGGGGGCTGTATCGGACGTAAGCCGGTGCGACCGTTGAGCGACGGAAAATCGCTTAAAGATTCGGCGTCACCTGCACCAGCTCCGCATCCACCAACCACTCCTCCAGCGCCACAAGGTCCGGGATGTTTGCAACAGTGTCGCCTACCTGCACCGCAGCCAGTTCCAGCTCGGTCAGCGGCACGTCGACGTAGCTGAGTTGGCTGTCGAGTTTGCAGGAGCGTGGAATGCCTTGTGTCAGCAAGGCAATGAATTTCAGGTCCGGCCGGCCGCCAAGGGCATTGAGGACGACGATGCGTGCACGTCCACCCACGCGGGCGCGGCTGCCACAGGCGGCTTCGAAGCTGAGCAGCGGCAAGCTGCGATGCCGCCAATTGATTGGTCCCAGGTACCACTTGGGTGCCGAGGGATCAGCAACGCTGTCCTGGTAGTCAATCAGTTCGGCGACCGCGACGTTGGGCAACAACAGATGCCGGTCGCTGAGCGGGATGAGTAACCCGGTCAGGCTGGTCAGGCGTGCGGTCTGCGTGTTGGTATCAGACATGCGCGTGGCTCCAGCGGGCAATGCTTTCAAGCAAAGCGGCTTCCTGATAAGGCTTGCTCATGTACTCGTTCACGCCCAGGGCCATGGCATGGTCACGGTGCTTCTGACCTGATCGCGAGGTAATCATGATGATCGGCAAATGCTTCAGCGCCTCATCGCTGCGCAGTTTAGTGACGACCTCGAAGCCGTCCATGCGCGGCATCTCGATGTCCAGCAGCATCACGTCAGGGGTGTGCTCCTGCAGAAGGGCCAGGGCATCAATTCCATCCTTGGCCGTCAACACGCTCATGCCGTTGCGCTCCAGCAAGCGCCCGGTCACCTTGCGTACCGTCACGGAGTCATCCACTACCATGACCAGCAGTGGCCGCGCCTGTTCGGGTTCGACGTAACGCACCGGTACCTGACCGGCAAACTGCAATGCAAGCAGATTGGCGTGGAAGCGGCGGATATGCGCAAACAGGTCGAGAATGAGCACCACGCGGCCATCACCCAGAATGGTCGCGCCCGCGATCCCCGGAATAGCAGAAAACTGCGGACCGAGGTTTTTGACTACGATTTCCCGCGAGCCGGCGAGCGCGTCTACCTGCACCGCGATCCATTGATCATGGACGTGAACGAGCAGAACCGGCAGCGGCTGGGTCTGGGCCTGACCACTCAGTTTCGGTGGCTGACCATTGTTAAGCAGCTCCCCCAGATAGCGCAGTTCGTAGGTTCGCCCGCTGTACTCGTAACGCGGCGGCGTGGATCGGTAGCAGGCTTCCAGCTCGACGGGCATCACGCGCACGATGCCTTCGATACTGTTCAACGGCACGGCGTATTGCTCCTCGCCACACTGCACCATCAACGCACGGTTGACCGACACCGAGAACGGCAAGCGGATACGGAAACGCGCGCCCTCTCCCGCCGTTGAATCGATCACCATCGAACCACCCAGATCTTTGACCTCGGCATGCACGACGTCCATACCGACACCGCGCCCGGATATTTGCGTGATGTTCTCGGCGGTGGAAAACCCTGCCCGCAGGATGAATTGAAGAATGTCGTGTTCGCTCAGCTCGGCGTCCGGACTGATCATGCCGCGCTTGATCGCCTTGCGTCGCACGGCCTCGAAGTCAACACCCGCGCCGTCGTCGCGCATCTCGATGACGATATCGCCACCTTCATGGGCCAGGCTCAGTGTGATATGCCCCCACTCGGGCTTACCGGCGGCCAAGCGTTCCTCGACACTTTCCAGGCCGTGATCAATGGCGTTGCGCAGCATATGCTCCAGCGGCGCGACCATGCGTTCGAGCACGTTGCGGTCCATCTCGCCTTCAGCATTGACGACGTCAAACTTGACCTTTTTGTCCAACTCGCCTGACACCTGGCGGACGATTCGACGCAGCCGCGGCACCATGCGCTCGAACGGCACCATGCGCGTGCGCATCAGGCTTTCCTGGAGGTCGGTGTTCACGCGCGCCTGTTGCAGCAACAGGGTCTCGGCCTCGTGGGCACGGGTGTCGAGGGTTTCCTTGAGGTCCATCAGGTCGGATGCGGATTCAAACAGCGCACGCGAAAGCTGTTGCAGTTGTGAATGGCGGTCCATTTCCAGCGGATCGAAAGTTTCGTAACCATGCCGGTCAACGTGATGATCGCGGCTGAGGATGCGGCCCTGGGTTTCGATGTCGAGCCGGCGCAGTTGGTCGCGCATCCGCTCGATGGTCGTCTCCATCTCGGCCAGCGTGGTCTGAGCGTCACTGACCTGCTGCTCGACGCGGCCTCGGAATATCGACGTCTCGCCCGCCAGGTTCGCCAGATCTTCCAGCTGCTCGGCGGGCACCTTGATCATCTCCGGACCGGTGCGCTCGCCTTCCGCCTCGGTCAGGATGCCCGACGGATCGGCCGCAGGGGCTTGCACCGGTGTCGGCGGCTGGGGTTTTTCGACGGTTTCACGGGCCGCGCCGAATGAGGTGTAGTGACCGATGCTCTCGATCAACAGCGCCGGATTGGGCAGTGGCTCGTAGCCGCGAACGGCATCCACCATGTCGGCCAGCATGTCATGGCCGCTCTGCAGCAGACCGTTCAGCAGCGCGCTGTTTCTTAGCGCGCCCGCCGAAAACCCCTCGTACAAGGCTTCCAGCTCGTGGGCGAGATCGCCAATGGGGGCAATCTCCACCATGCGCGCGCCGCCCTTGAGCGTGTGCAAGTCGCGCAGCAGGTTTTGGACTTCCAGCATGTTCTGCGGGTCAGCCTGCCAGCGCACCAGCGCTGCGCTGCTGCTCTCGATAATGTCGTCGGCTTCTTCGAGAAAGATTTCCAGCAGCTGCGGATCACGCTCGTCCAGCGAGTGAATCATCGAACTGACATTGCGCGTGGCGCCGTCATTGGGCAGCAAGTAGCAGTTGCGCTGGCGGAATTCGCGGATTTTTTCGATCAACGAGGCAGGGCTGCTCAACACCGAATGATGCTGCAACTGCTCAAGCATCAGCGACAGATGATCGTGACTGTGCACCAGCAGATCGGCCAGTTGGGGCGAGTAACCACAGCGCCGGTCAAGCAGCCCTTCGTAGAGCGATTCCAGCTCGTGGCCGAGGTCGCCCACCGGCCCGATTTCGGCCATGCGCGCGCCGCCTTTGAGGGTGTGCAGGTCACGCTGCAACGATGACAAAGGCAAGGAGTTGTCTGGATCGTCGAGCCAGCGCTGCAGGGCAGGGCCAGCGATGTCGAGAATGTCCACCGCCTCTTCCAGAAAGATGTCGACGATCTCCTGATCAAAATCATCGCTGGTCGGCTGAACAGGCTGAGCGTTGTGCTCCGTGACTTCTTCCAGCTCAGTGATGCTGATCGCGCGCCCGCCTTCGCTTTTGATCAAACCCAGAGCGCCGGGGTCAAGCGCCTCGGCGAGCAACGCGCGCAGGGCCCTCACCCGCTCGGGACAAGACTGCACATCCTGCCCGGCCGCGACCTGATCAAGCATGCTGATCAGCGCCTCATGGGCGCTCTCGGCTTCATCGAAAAACCGCTCGCTGACCACAAGGCTGCTTTCCTCGACTGCGCCATACAGGTCAAGCAGCGCTTCACAGAGCTCGTCGACCTGGGGCAGCCCGGCCATATGCGCGCCGTGCCCGAGCGTGGTCAGCTCGTCGAGCAGCGCGTTCAGTTCCTGACGCTGGCCAGGGTGCTGGCGCCAGTCTTTGAGCAACGTATCGGCATCCAGCAGGATGTCCATGCCTTCAGTCAGAAAGCTGGCGATCAACTGCGGATCACGGCGCGTACGCAGGCCATTGCTGTCGGCACTCAACGCATCGGCCATGCCCTGGTCGATCAGTTGATGCGCCTGTTCGATCAGCGCGGCGGCGCCTTCGATCGGCATCAGCGGGTCGACAGCGAGCTGGGTCAGCCCTTTTATGAACAGGGGCTCGGCAGCACGCAAAAGATCGATTTCAGGCTGGCCGACCGCAATCAGGTTGGCCTTGTACTCGCGCACCAATTGATCCAGCGGGCTGGCCAACTCGGCAATAGGCAGGACGCCCGCCATGTATGCGCTGCCTTTGAGCGTATGCAGCGCACGCAACAAGTCGTCGCTGAAGATCGGCGCAGCGGCATCCTGCGCCGCGTCCAGATAACGGCCTACGGTATTCAGATGAGTCCGGGCTTCCTGACGGAATATCTCAAGCAGCTGAGGATCGAACCCTGCTTCGTCATCGGGCCGGCGCGCTGACTCGATTTCGCCTGCCTGACCCTGCGCCAGGGCATGAGCCTGTGCCGCGAGCTGGTCAACATCGTCACGCTGACGTTGATTGTCTTCGGCAAAATCGCGAATCACCTCCGGCAGCAACGCCCGTACGTCCGCGAGCAGCTGTTGAACCCGTGCATCAGACTCGACGCTGCCCTCCAGCACCCGGTTCAGCAGGTTTTCGACAGACCATGCCAGTTCGCCGAGAATCAGTGCGCGGACCATCCGGCCGCTGCCCTTGAGTGTATGAAACGCACGGCGGATCTCGCTCAGCGCCGAGAGATTGCCGGGGTCGGCGTGCCAGCGCGGGACATACTCGCCCAATGCTTCGAGCATCTCGTCAGTCTCTTCAAGGAAGACCTCCCGCAGCTCCTCGTCTATCGCCTGCTCGCCCTTGGGCGGCGGCAGCAAGCTCGTCGGCATATTCCGCGCCGGCGGGTTTACTGCCGACAACGGGCTGGCCAACACCTGCGCGATGGTCTGGCTCGGACTTACCAGCGCCTGGCGCTCGTGCAGCGCCTGAAGCTCTTGCTCACTGATGACTTCTTCGAGCACCGGCACGTCCAGCGCCTCGGGTGCCGGAGAGTAACCCAGCCTGGCGAGGCTTTCCTGGGCCAGATCCAGCACGTGCTCGCCGGGCGCTTCGGGGTCTTCGCCCATGCGCTCAAGGTAGTACTCGACACCAATGATCACGTCGGCCAGATGATCGAGATGCGAAGTCGCCGGTCTCGCATCGTCAACCAGCAAGTGCTCGATGATGTACTCGTTACAGCCCGCCAGCAGCCCGGAAGCCCGGGTCAGCGGGATCATCGCAAGGGCGCCACGCACTTGCACCAACTGCTCGGACAGCGGCTGCAGGCGGGTACGGTCCAGTTCACCGTCGACATAATCATCGATCACGTCCTTGGCCTGTTGCAGGACGATGCGCGCTTCCTTGATAACCAGCTGATGAATCTGGCTAAGGTCGGTAGTCGGCAGACGGCTTTCTTCAGGGCTGCTTTGGTTGACGGTTCCGGCCATGCCGGCGAGGGTCGACTCGACGTAAAGCAGCGCACCCGCGACGTCCATCAACGTGGCGTCGTCGGGCGCGCGCTGCCCCTGGGCCATGCCCTGCACTACGCTCATTTGATCGATGATGACTTTGCGCGGCTGACCAAACCCCAGTACCGCCAGGGTGTCGGCTATCTGCCGCAACGGAGGCAAGAGTGCTGTCAGCTCGCTGACATGCTGGCGATTTCCTCGCACGAACACATCGAGCCGCTCCTTGGTGCGCACCAGCTCATCGCACAAGGCGACGATGACAGAGCGCATGGCATCGCGATCGGGCCCGGCCATGCGTGCGCGCTCTTCAGCGACCATAGCGCTGTGGGGCAAGGCATCGCCCAGCGCGTATTGGTTCTTCAACGCTGTCATTTTTTGCGCTTCGCTGTCGGACTTGGCGATGTAAAACAGCAGGCTTTTCAGAAGCTCGTCGGGTGCCGGCTGGTTGATCCCTTCAATGCCTTGCTCCAGCAGACGCTTGAGCTCCTTGTCGGCATCCTTGAACAGACTGCGCAGCGCCGGGCTGTTGGCGAAGTTCCCTGCGGCCATGGTCTCGACCAGCGCCGAAGCAATGCGCCAGAGCGGCTCAAGCGGCGCGTCCTCGCATACCGTCTCAAGCCGGGCGAAAACCTTGCTCATGTAGCCCAACTGGGTCTGCACGTCCTGATCACGAAGCAACCCGACCAGCGCAGTTTGCAATGTCTGTCGCAGCTTGCGCAGCTTTGCAGGCAGCTCCGGGCTGTCACGCTCCGCCAATGCTTCAGCATCAAGGGGGGCAACGCTGAGCAATTGCGGTGAAAACAGGCTGGTTTCCGAGAGCAGGCTTTCGCCCCGGGCGCTGCGCAAATCGTTGAGCAGCGGCAGCACTACCAGCGGCAGATCCCGGCGGGCCGAATGCACACGCTCCAGATAGACCGGCAACTGGATCATGGCCTGACCCAACAGTTTGATCGCTTCGTTTTCCTGGGCGACATGGCCCTGCTTGAGAGCCAGCGCCAGCTGTTCGATTTCCTCGGCAAACAGCGCAGCCCCGTAGAATTCAATCATCTGCAGGCTGCCATGAACCTGGTGAATGAGGTCCAGGCACGCGTCCATCGCCGCCATGTCATCAGGCCTGGCGGCGAACGTGTCCAGCGCCTCGCGCGCGCCGGTGAGGGTTCCGGCTATTTCGCCCTTGACCCACTCCAGGGCCACGTAATCGTGACGGTCAGCCATGGTGACTCCGATTGCCTGTGCCTTGATGCTGCATCGCTTGCATTAACCGGGTTATCAATTGGGTTATCAATGGGGCCATCGAAGCGACAATCAACGCCGCGAGGTCGGCAGCGTGAACCCGGATACGGAGCGCCGCATCTCGCTCGCCATCTTGGCCAGATTGCCCATGCTTCGGGCAGTGGCCGCAGTGCCGGACGTGGTCTGCGTGGTCGTCTGCTGGATCACCAGCATGGTCGATGATATTTGCTGACCCAATGCGGCCTGCTGCTGCGCCGCATTGGTGATGCTTTCGACCAACGCTGCAAGGACCCTGGAAACACCTTCGATCTCCTCCAGGGCGACACCGGCATCCTGCGCCAGTCGCGCACCCCGCACCACTTCGGCGGTGGTCTGCTCCATGGAAATCACGGCTTCGTTGGTGTCGTTCTGAATCGCGCGTACCAGCGTCTCGATCTGCTTGGTCGCCGAAGACGAGCGCTCGGCCAGCCGCTGCACTTCATCGGCCACCACCGCGAAACCGCGCCCGGCATCGCCCGCCATCGAGGCCTGAATGGCGGCGTTGAGGGCAAGGATATTGGTTTGATCGGCAATGTCATCGATCAGGCTGACAATGTCGCCGATCTCTTGGGAGGACTCGCCCAGACGCTTGATACGCTTTGACGTGTCCTGAATCTGCTCACGGATGTTGTCCATACCAGTGATCGTGTTATGCACCACCTCGTTGCCCTTATTGGCAATCGTCACGGAGCGCTCGGCGACCGCTACCGACTCGGAGGCATTGGCCGACACTTGCTCGACGGACGTCGCCATCTCATTGATGGCATTGGAGGCCGCAGCAATCTGTAACGCCTGATGCTCGGACGCGGCCGCCAGCTGGGTGGCCGTGGTCTGCGTGTCTTTCACGGCGCCAAACACCTGCTCGGCGGTGAGGTTGATGGTCGAAACCAATTCCCGCAGTTGATCGATCGAGTAATTGATCGAGTCGGCAATGGCGCCGGTGAAGTCCTCGGTGACCGAAGCGGCAACAGTGAGATCGCCGTCCGCCAGGTCTTCGATTTCGTCAAGCAAGCGCATGATCGCGTTCTGATTACGCTCGTTCTTTTCGGCGGTCTCGCGTAATTGGCGATTGGTCTCGCGCACCATGACCAGACCAATGAGGATGATCGACGCCAACGCCAGCAGGCCGAGGATATAGCCACCGTAACTGTAGGCCGTGCGCCCGCCAGCCATGTGCTCGAAACTGTTGGCCAGCACCGAAGCTTCATCGAGAAGCGTTTGCGAGAGGCTGAAGATGCTGCCCGCTGCTTCACGGACTTCCAGCAGCTCAGGCGACGTTTCAAGGATTTCGTCGACGGAGCCCGACACGAACTGGAACAACTCGGAAATTTCGCCCAGCCGTGCGCGGGCATCGCGGTCCTCGACCTGAGCGATTTTCAGCGCTGCGTTGCCTTCCAGCATGCCGTTGAGCACACGGCCGAACTGGCTGGCATCGCGGCCGAACGCATCGGCCGCCTGAACCGCCGTTTCGTCCCCGGACAAGACCGTGTTCACCGCGCCCAGTATCCGCTCGGCCAATAGCGACTGACGCTGGGCAAGCGCCACCTGGCTGGCTGGCGCACGGGTTTGCAGCAGAATATCAACGACCTTTTCGGACTCGACCTGCAACTGCGGGATGGTCTGCGCGAGTGTCGCCGCGACTTGGTGCAGCGAAAGCACCGTCTGCTCCCGCGCGAGAATGACGTCAGTGCTTTTGCGCAGGTTTTCCCAATCGGTCTGCACCGCTTTCAGTTCGTCGCCTACGGCAGCAGGTGCGGCAGGCAGGCCGGTGCTCTTGTCGCCCTTCTTTAAATATTGCCAGCGCGTGTCGAAGTCGTTTCGCGCCTCACCCAGCAATTTGAACGCCGCCGCTTTGCCGGCTGCCGCTTCGGTGGCATTTTTGGCGATGCGTTGCGACAGCACGCGCAACTCACCGGCATGGCCTATGTATTGTTTGTCGTAGTTGGACTGTGTGCTGAGGTACGCGAAATTGACGAACAACAGCATGATGAAAACGATGAGGCAGATGAACAGCACAACGATCTGTGATCGGCTGCGCGCGCCTTCCAGTGACTTGCCGCGATTACTCATTGCTCAGGGCTCCGCCTGATGTTCGATTTAGGGGGAGCCGTCGGGAACATGATGGTTGGGACATGCACCCTCCATTGTATGAGCCGGCTTGATGGGGAACCCGCCGTGTCAGGCAACGCATCTGCAATTGACCCACCGCATTCGCCAGCAAGCCGGCTCCTACAGGGCTCGGGCAGTGGTAAGTGCCACACGTGTGAGCGGGCGTGCTCGTGCAGTCGTAAGTGCCAAGCGTGTGTGCGGGCGCGCTCGGGCAGTCGCAACTGCCAAGCCTGCGCGTGCGAGAGCTACGGCTCGCTGGCTTAGCAATACCGCGCCGCATCACAGCGCCACGTCCATAAAGTCAGGTGACTGTACCAGCGCTCTGGGGCTGAACACTTGCCAGGCTTGTTCGCGCACGAATCGGCCCTGAACATAAGGCGCGACGTCAGGCTCGCTGTCGTGACCCGTCTCAGGCATCAGGCTTCGCTCGCTGAAATGCTGCATGCCGAGCACTTCATCCACCAACAAGCCGACGAACGTGCCCTGAAAGTCGATGACCAGCACACGGCGTTGTTTGCGCGTGAGAGAGGCTTCGTGGCCAAAAAAGGCGCCCAAATCCATCACCGGCAGCAAGCGTCCACGCAGATTGGCAATGCCCCGGACCCAGGCTTTGGCGCCCGGCAATGCTGCACAGCGCGGCTCGTGAAGAATTTCGTCGACTTCGCCCATGGGCGCTACGTAATAGCGCTCACCCATGCGAAAGCCGATGCCGCTCCAGCCTTGTTGCCGGGTTTCCTGTAACGGCAGGCCGGCAGCCAGTGAGCGGCAGCGCTGGTCGATATCAAGCAGCAACTGGAAGGCGGTTTGTGAACGGGACATGAGCGTTAGCCGGGGGTCAGCCCGCGAGCACCGCGTTCAGGGTTTTCATGAGCGTTTCTTCGTCCACCGGCTTGGTCAGGTAATCCCGCGCGCCCTGGCGCTTGCCCCAGACCTTGTCGGTTTCCTGATCTTTGGTGGTGATCATGATCACCGGGATCATGTTGGTATCAGCGTCTTTGGTCAGCTGACGGGTCGCCTGAAAGCCGTTCAGGCCAGGCATGACGATGTCCATCAACACCGCATCGGGCTTTTCCTGGCGGGCCAGCGCAACGCCGTCCGCACCGTTCTCCGCCTTGAGAACCTCGTGGCCGTGTTTCTCCAGCATGCCCGTCAGCTTGTACATTTCGGTCGGCGAATCATCGACGATCAGAATTCGAGCCATGGTGCTTCCCCATAGAAACAGCCGTCCCGCCAACTGGGGGCCGGCATCAAGATAGTTGTTGTTCTACTGCAACGAACCCGGGCACATGGGCCTTGATTGCACTGAGCAGCTCTTCCTTGCTAAACGGTTTGGTCAAAAACTGATCGGAACCGACGATGCGCCCTTTGGCTTTATCGAACAGTCCATCCCTTGAGGACAACATGATCACGGGCGTGGATTTGAAAGCCCGATTGTTTTTGATCAACGCGCAGGTCTGATACCCGTCGAGCCTGGGCATCATGATGTCGACGAAAATGATTCTGGGATGATGGTCGGCAATCTTCGCCAGCGCGTCGAAACCGTCGATGGCGGTGATCACTTCACAGCCGACGTTTTTCAGCAATGTCTCGGCGGTACGACGAATCGTGCGGGAGTCGTCGATGACCATTACTTTCAATGGGGCTGAATGCTGTTCCATATCTGCTCTACCATCGCCGCGGCGAATCAGATGGGTTGCCTTCTGCCGGGCATCTGGTTTGGGATCGGGGTCATCGGACGTGCCAAGGCAGCGCTGGCGCAACGCCGGATGCCGAGCCTTTTTAGCACACTCTCCACGGTCAATCCATAAAGCCTTGCCCCTTGACCCGAAGCCGGCGCAGCGCCACCCTGACGCCTATTTTCGGCCTGTCGTGGCCATCACCGAGCAGAGGATATTACCCATGAGCATTCGCCTGGGAATCGTCATGGACCCCATCGAGCGCATTTCCTATAAAAAGGACAGCTCGCTGGCCATGCTCTTGGCGGCCCAAGCCCGCGGCTGGTCGTTGTTCTATATGGAACAGCACGATCTGTATCAGGACGCTGGCCAGGCCCGCGCCCGCATGAAACCGCTGAAAGTCTTCGCCGACCCTGCCCACTGGTTTGAACTTGAAGCTGAAGTCGACAGCACCCTGGACGACCTCGACGTAATCCTGATGCGCAAGGATCCGCCGTTCGACATGGAGTTCGTGTACGCCACCTACTTGCTCGAGCAAGCCGAGCGCGCCGGCGTGCTGGTGGTCAACAAGCCGCAGAGCCTGCGTGACTGCAACGAGAAGCTGTTCGCGACGCTGTTCCCGCAGTGCACGCCGCCCACGCTGGTCAGTCGTCGCGCGGACATCCTGCGCGAGTTCGCGGCCAAGCACGGCGATGTCATTCTCAAACCTCTGGACGGCATGGGCGGCGCATCGATTTTCCGTCACCGCGTCGGCGACCCGAACCTTTCGGTCATCCTGGAAACCCTGACCAAGCACGGCCACGAGCAGATCATGGCGCAAGCGTATCTGCCGGCCATCAAAGATGGCGACAAGCGCATCCTGATGGTTGACGGCGAGCCTGTGCCCTATTGCCTGGCGCGCATTCCGGCCGCCGGTGAAACACGAGGCAACCTGGCCGCTGGCGGGCGAGGCGAGGCGCGCCCCTTGAGCGACCGCGACCGCTGGATCGCTGCCGAGATCGGCCCGACGCTGCGTGAAAAGGGCTTGTTGTTTGTGGGACTGGACGTCATCGGTGAGCACCTGACCGAAATCAACGTCACCAGCCCGACGTGCATCCGTGAAATCGACAACGCGTTCGGGACGGACATAGGCGGGATGTTGATGGACGTGATCGAGAAGAAGCTGCAGGCCCGCGCGTGAGCATCATCCGGCACCGGCACCGGCGCCACGCTCCGTTGCCGGCCGCTTATTCTGTAGGAGCGCGCTTGCCCGCGAAGGCGGTCGGTCAGCCCTGTAGTCGGTAGCTGACACACCGCAATCGCGGGCAAGCGCGCTCCTGCAAGCGGGTTGTGTCGTCCTGCAATAGAGCAGGATCGGCACTCCCACTAATCGGCCCGCCCACATCAAACGCCAAGCAAGTGACGACATTGCGTTATCATGCGCGGCCTGAATTTCTGCGTTAGGTGGGTCTGTAATGCTGGCACGTGTGCTGCCGGAGCGTGGATGAACGCTGCGGTCGACGATGATCTCCCCATGTCCCTGACCCGCACCGGCGTGCGCCCGGCCGATCGCCTCGGTTTTACTCTGATGATCGCCGCGCTCGTGCATCTGGCGGTCATCCTCGGCGTGGGCTTCACCTACGTCAAACCCGAGAAAATCAGCCAGACCCTCGAAATCACACTTGCGCCATTCAAGAGCGACACAAAGCCCAAGGATGCTGATTTTCTGGCCCAGCAAAACCAGGAAGGCAGCGGCTCCCTCGACAAGAAAGCGGTGCCCAAAATCACCGAAATCGCACCGTACCAAGACAACCAGATCAACAAAGTCACTCCACCGCCTGCTGCTAAACCCGTGGTGAAGCAGGAGGCGCCCAAGACCGCTGTGGCCACCAAAGCCCCTTCTACGCAAAAGACCGTCGCCAAGCGCGAAGAGGTCAAACCTGAAGAACAGAAGAAAGTCGCGCCGACCATCGACAGCACCCAGTTGAACAGCGAAATCGCCAGCCTTGAAGCCGAGCTCGCCGATGAACAGCAGGCCTACGCCAAGCGACCGAAAATCCACCGTCTGAGCGCCGCTTCGACCATGCGCGACAAGGGCGCCTGGTACAAGGAGGACTGGCGCAAGAAAATCGAGCGCATCGGCAACCTCAATTACCCGGATGAAGCCCGACGCAAACAGGTTTACGGCAGCTTGCGCATGATGGTGTCCATCAATCGGGACGGTTCGCTGTACGAAGTACTGATTCTCGAATCATCCGGTCAACCGTTGCTGGATCAGGCAGCACAGAAAATTGTTCGGCTGGCGGCGCCTTTTGCGCCATTTACCGGTGACCTGGCAGACATCGACCGCCTCGAGATCATCCGCACGTGGAAGTTTGCGCGCGGGGACAAACTGTCGAGTAACTGATCCGGTACCTCAGTCCCGGGCGCCCTGCTCGCCGGGCGATTTGCGTCTGAGCCGACGCAACAACAATATGAAACCTGACCTGCGTCGTGATTTATCCGCCCGCTTGTAGGTTCTGCCAGTTGTCACAACAGCCCCGCGACGCCACACTAGGGCTCATGAAAAACGTCTCTGCGTCTTACCTCAAACACCAGTTTCTGATCGCCATGCCGCACATGCACGATGAGAACTTCGCTCAGACCTTGACCTACATCGTCGAGCACAATGCCAATGGCGCCATGGGGCTGGTCATCAATCGACCGCAAAGCCTGTCGCTGGCAGACATCCTTGAACAGCTTCGCCCCGAATTGCCGCCGCCCGAGCGGTGCAAGCACATCGCTGTGCACCTCGGTGGCCCGGTGCAAACCGATCGCGGCTTTGTCCTGCACCCTTCCGGTCAGGTGTTCCAGGCCACTGTGGACCTCGGGGGCATTTCGCTGTCGACGTCCCAGGACGTTCTGTTTTCCATCGCAGACGGGTACGGCCCTGATCAAAACCTGATCACCCTTGGCTATGCCGGTTGGGACGCGGGCCAGCTTGAAGCCGAATTTGCCGCCAATGCCTGGCTCAACTGCGCCTTTGATCCGGCGATTCTCTTTGAAGTCGAGAGTGAACAGCGTCTCGACGCTGCAGCGGCCAAATTGGGGATCAACCTCAACTTGCTCACCAGCCAGGCGGGACACGCCTGATGGCCGCACTGCGCCTCTTGCTGGGATTCGATTACGGCACTAAACAGATCGGCGTGGCCGTCGGCCAGGTCATCACCGGCCAGGCCCGCGAGCTGTGCACGCTCAAAGCCCAGAACGGCGTCCCGGACTGGGACAAGGTTCAGGCGCTGATCACTGAATGGAAACCCGACGCCATCGTCGTCGGGCTGCCGCTGAACATGGACGGTACGCCCAGCGAGATGAGCGCACGCGCCGAGAAGTTTTCGCGCAAGCTCAACGGCCGCTTCAACCTGCCGGTGTATACCCACGACGAACGATTGACCACATTCGAAGCGAAAGGCGAACGTGCCTCCCGCGGCGGCCAGAACGGCAGCTATCGGGATAACCCGGTGGACGCTATTGCCGCAGCGCTTCTGCTGCAAAGCTGGCTTGAAGCCAATACCGCGCTGTTCAATAGCTGATCGACCCAGACTGCAACACATTCGAGTTCTACCCCGCACGCTCGCGCAGCGCACGTCGGGGCACCTGAAGGAGCAACCATGAGCCTGCCAAATCCCGCCGAACTGATCCGCCAGATGGCGACTGATCTCACTGCGCACCTGAACAAACGCGGTATCCAGGAGCCTCGCTTCATTGGTATTCGTACGGGCGGCGTGTGGGTGGCGCAGGCGCTGCTTGAGACCCTGAACAGTCAATCGCCGCTGGGAACACTGGACGTCTCTTTTTACCGAGACGATTTCAGCCAGAACGGCCTGCACCCGCAAGTGCGCCCTTCAGAACTGCCCTTCGAAATTGAAGGCCAGCACCTGGTGCTGATCGATGACGTGCTCATGAGCGGACGCACCATTCGCGCCGCGCTCAACGAACTGTTCGACTATGGCCGTCCGGCCAGCGTAACGCTGGTGTCACTGCTGGATCTGGACGCCGCAGACCTGCCGATTCGGCCGAACGTGACCGGTGCGACCCTGTCACTGGCGCCGAACCAGCGGGTCAAGCTGTCCGGCCCCGCGCCACTGACGCTTGAGCTGCAAGACCTCTCCACCGATTCCGCCGCCCTCTAAGAGTCCTTTGCGATGACGCCTCTCGACGCCAAGCGCCCGCTGCAACTGAATCATCAGGGCCAGCTGCAACACTTCCTATCGCTCGACGGTTTGCCCCGCGAGCTGCTCACTGAAATCCTCGACACCGCCGACTCGTTTCTTGAAGTCGGCGCGCGAGCGGTGAAAAAAGTCCCGTTGCTGCGTGGCAAAACCGTGTGCAACGTGTTCTTTGAAAACTCGACACGCACCCGCACCACGTTCGAGCTGGCTGCGCAAAGGCTGTCGGCGGACGTCATTACCCTGAACGTCTCGACCTCCTCGACCAGCAAGGGCGAGACGCTGTTCGATACGCTGCGCAACCTTGAAGCCATGGCCGCCGACATGTTCGTCGTGCGCCATGGCGACTCCGGAGCCGCGCACTTTATCGCTGAACACGTCAGCCCCCAGGTCGCGATCATCAACGGTGGTGACGGCCGCCACGCGCACCCGACCCAGGGCATGCTGGACATGCTGACCATCCGCCGCCACAAGGGGAATTTTGAAAACCTCTCGGTAGCGATCGTGGGCGACATCCTGCACTCCCGAGTAGCACGCTCCAACATGATTGCGCTCAAAGCGCTGGGCTGCCCCGACATCCGCGTGGTGGCGCCGAAAACCCTTCTGCCGGTCGGCGTCGAGCAATATGGGGTCAAGGTTTACACCGACTTGAACGAAGGCCTGAAGGACGTCGACGTGGTCATCATGCTGCGCCTGCAGCGCGAGCGCATGTCGGGCGGCCTGCTGCCGAGCGAGGGGGAGTTTTACCGGCTGTTCGGCCTGACCACCGCACGACTGGCCGGTGCCAAGCCCGACGCGATCGTGATGCACCCGGGTCCCATCAACCGGGGCGTGGAGATCGAATCGGCAGTGGCCGACGGGGCCCATTCGGTGATTCTCAACCAGGTGACTTACGGCATTGCGGTGCGCATGGCCGTCCTGTCCATGGCCATGAGTGGCCAAACCGCACAACGTCAGTTCGAGCAGGAGATCGCCCAGTGAAGTTCAGTATCCTCGGCGCGCGCGTCATCGACCCTGCCAGCGGTCTGGATCAAGTAATCGACGTCCATCTTGAAGCAGGCAAGGTGCTAGCCCTCGGCGCGGCACCTGCCGGATTCAGCCCGACGGAAACTATCGATGCCACCGGATTGATCGCCGCGCCTGGCCTGGTCGATCTCAATGTGTCCCTGCGCGAGCCGGGGTACAGCCGCAAAGGCAATATCGCCAGCGAAACCCGCGCCGCAGCGGCAGGCGGCGTCACCAGCCTCTGCTGCCCGCCACGTACCAAGCCGGTGCTCGACACGTCTGCTGTGGCTGAGCTGATTCTGGACCGTGCCCGCGAGGCAGGCCACAGCAAGGTGTTCCCGATTGGGGCGCTGAGCAAGGGCCTGGAAGGCGAGCAATTGGCCGAGCTTATCGCCCTGCGCGATGCTGGCTGCGTAGCATTCACCAATGGTCTGGTAAATTTTCGCAGCAACCGCACGCTGTGCCGTGCCCTTGAATACGCGGCAACATTCGACCTGACCGTGATTTTCAGTTCGCAGGATCACGACCTCGCCGAAGGCGGGTTGGCCCATGACGGTCCCACTGCTGCCTTCCTCGGTCTGCCAGGTATTCCGGAAACCGCCGAGACGGTGGCCTTGGCGCGTGACCTGTTGCTGGTTGAGCAAAGCGGTGTGCGCGCGCACTTCACTCAATTGACCAGCGCGCGCGGTGTGACGCTGATCGCTCAGGCTCAGGCACGCGGTCTGCCAGTGACAGCGGATGTCGCGCTGTATCAGCTGATCCTGACCGACGAGGCGCTGACAGGCTTCTCCAGCCTGTATCACGTGCAGCCGCCGCTGCGAACCCGCGCCGACCGCGACGCGCTGCGTGAAGCGGTGAAATCAGGCGTGGTACAAGCGATCTCCAGCCACCATCAGCCGCACGAGCGCGACGCGAAGCTGGCACCATTTGGCGCCACCGAGCCAGGCATCAGCAGCGTGGAGTTGTTGCTGCCACTGGCAATGACGCTGGTCGAAGACGGCCTGCTGGACCTGCCGACGCTGCTGGCGCGCCTCAGTGCAGGTCCCGCCGCTGCGCTGCGCCTGCCCGCCGGCACGCTGACTGCGGGTTCGCCTGCAGACCTGGTGCTGTTTGATCCGGCGGCTTCCACCGTCGCTGGGGAGAAATGGCTGTCCAGAGGCGAGAACTGCCCTTTCCTGGGCCATTGCCTGCCGAGCGCTGTGCGGTACACGTTTGTGGATGGCCGGGTCAGCTACAACGGTTGAGCGGGATTCAGCTTTTGCAGCGTCTGACCCAACGCATTCGCCAGCAAGCCGGCTCCTACAGGGTGTTGCGTAGCGCATATATGTAGGAGCGCGCTTGCCCGCGAAAAATCTACACCCCGCAAAGATGGCGCTGACACCCTGCGTGCTGCGTGCGATGCCGATCACATGACCGGCACGCTCATTCACCGACGGCCGTTCTTTACCGATATCTGATCGTTGAGGGTCCAGAAGTCGTACAGCACGCCAATCAGCGCCAAGCCGCCTGTCAGCAGGTAAATGATCCCGGTGATCCATTTGCCCTGATACATCCGGTGCACACCGAACACACCCAGAAAGGTCAGCAGGATCCAGGCAATACTGTAATCGGTCGAGCCGGCGTTGAATCGCAGGTCAGCCTCTCGATCCATCGCTGGAATCAGAAACAGGTCGATCAGCCAGCCAATGCCCAACAGGCCGAGCGTGAAAAACCAAATCGTCCCCGTGACCGGCTTGCCGTAATAGAAACGGTGAGCACCGGTAAATCCCACAATCCAGAGCAAATACCCCATCACCTTGCTGTGGGTATCGGGGCGTTGAACATCGTGTTGATAGGTGTTCATGAAGGACCTCATCTGCGGCAATAGAAAAAAATATGCGTAAGTTTTGTGACTTTGGTGATGCCGTCCGACGTATGGCTTGAACCTCCTTTCAATCCTGCAACCCCTTGTTCTGCAAGGTCATCAGCATGGTCAAATGACAGTTTGATGGGCGCAACTGACCTCAGGGACAGTAAATTGTTCGACAAGTGGCCTCGGGATTTCGCAAAAAGCTGTTATAAAGTTGCGCGCTGACCAACAAGAGCCCTGCCTAATGCGTCCATTTTTCAAGACATGGCTAACTATTTGCCTATTTATGCCACTGGCCGCCCACGCCACCAATCGTGAGCAAACGCTACCACCGAGCTTCACAGGTTTCACCGCCAGGTCCGAGTCGCCGGAATCCGTTTCACGGAATATCGCTGCCCAACGTGCTGCCATGGCTGCACTGGAACAGACGGCTACTCCACTCGCGACCTCCGGCAAACGAGCGAAAGTCGCTCAGGGAAAATCACGCGGCTCCCGCAAGATTTCGCAGAACACCGTCGCCCTGGCCAATCCGGCACAGATGGGTACCAAGCAGAGCAGCACGGTCGTCAATCGGGCTGTCAATGTCATCGGTACACCTTATCGTTGGGGCGGCACCAGCCCGACAAAAGGGTTCGACTGCAGCGGACTGGTTAAATATGCCTTCAACGACGTGAGCGAAGTCGATTTGCCGCGTACGTCCAACGCCATGGCCGAAGGTCACGGGCAAAAGGTCGACCGCAAGGATTTGAAGCCAGGCGATTTGTTGTTCTTCAACATCAAGAGCCGCCAGGTGAATCACGTAGCGATTTATCTGGGTAACGATCGATTCGTTCACGCACCACGCCGTGGCAAATCGGTGACCATCGATACGCTGAAGAAACCGTACTGGGACAGCCATTACGTGGTTGCCAAGCGCGTGCTGCCAAAACAGCCGCCGAGCCAGAAAGGCACCGTGCGCATCGCCCAGCGTTAAACCCGTTGCGGCTACTGCAGGAAAGCGCTTGCCCGCGATTGCAATCTGTCAGCTGAACCTGCTTGGCTGACCCACCGCAATCGCGAGCAAGCGCGCTCCTGCAGTGCTTTGCTCGTTGACCGTCGTGAGTTGCCCTTTAGAAGTTGTCGGGTGTCTTCGCCTTTTCCCGCGCGCTCTCGCGTGTGATCAGCCCCTTGCTGATCAAGTCCTTCAGGCACATGTCCAGTGTCTGCATCCCCAGCGCTCCCCCGGTCTGAATCGACGAGTACATCTGCGCCACCTTGTCCTCGCGGATAAGGTTTCGGATGGCCGACGTGCCGATCATGATCTCGTGGGCCGCAACCCGCCCTCCGCCGACCTTTTTCAATAGCGCCTGAGAGACGATGGCGTGAAGCGATTCGGAGAGCATCGAGCGGATCATCGACTTCTCCTGGGCCGGGAACACATCCACGATACGGTCGATGCTTTTGGCAGCGGACGTCGTGTGCAACGTGCCAAACACCAGGTGACCGGTTTCGGCCGCGGTGAGGGCCAGGCGAATGGTCTCCAGGTCCCGCAGCTCACCCACCAGAATGACATCCGGGTCTTCACGCAGCGCGGATCGCAATGCTTCGGCAAAGCCGTGGGTGTCCCGGTGAACTTCACGCTGGTTGATCAGGCTTTTCTTGGACTCGTGAACGAATTCGATCGGGTCTTCGATGGTGAGAATGTGGTGATGCTTGTTGCTGTTCAGGTAATCGACCATGGCGGCAAGGGTGGTGGACTTGCCCGAACCCGTCGGGCCCGTGACCAGAACCAGACCACGGGGCACATCGGTAATCTTGCGAAACACTTCGCCCATGCCCAGCTCTTCCATGCTCAGGACCTTCGACGGAATGGTCCGGAACACGGCACCTGCACCGCGATTCTGATTGAAAGCGTTGACCCTGAAACGCGCAACACCCGGCACCTCGAAGGAAAAGTCTGTCTCCAGGTCTTCCTCAAAGTCCTTGCGCTGCTTGTCGTTCATGATGTCGTAGATCAGCGCCTGAACTTCTTTCTGGTCCAGTGCCGGCAGGTTAATCCGCCGCACATCACCGTCGACCCGAATCATCGGTGGCAGGCCGGCAGAGAGATGCAAGTCCGACGCGCCTTGCTTGGCACTGAAGGCCAGCAGCTCGGTAATATCCATACAGCTCCTCATCACATAGAATGCCGCAGACCTTAGCCCTGCTGGCGCAAATCAATGTCCACGATAGCAGAGAACATTTCAACGCTCGGCGAGCGAATTCGCGACGCAGCGCAGGCCGTTCAGCGCGATCCGGCGTCCATTGGCCTGTTGGCGGTGAGCAAGACCAAGCCGGCGAGCGATCTGCGTGAAGCCTACGACGCAGGCCTGCGCGATTTTGGTGAAAACTACCTTCAGGAGGCCCTCGGCAAACAGGCCGAGCTGGCTGACCTGCCTCTGATCTGGCATTTCATCGGCCCCATCCAGTCCAATAAAACTCGCCCCATCGCCGAGAACTTTGATTGGGTGCATTCGGTGGATCGTCTGAAAATCGCACAACGACTGTCTGAACAGCGTCCGCCCGCATTACCGCCGCTGAACATCTGCATTCAGGTCAACGTCAGTGGCGAAGCCAGCAAATCCGGCTGCAGCCCTGAAGACCTGCCAGCACTCGCCCAAGCCATCAACGCGCTGCCCAACCTTACGTTGCGCGGCTTGATGGCCATTCCAGAACCCACAGATGACCGAGACGAACAGAATGCCTCGTTCGCCGCGGTCAGCACACTGCAGGTGCAACTGGGCCTGCCGCTCGACACGCTCTCCATGGGCATGAGCCACGACCTGGAGGCCGCGATCGCACAGGGCGCGACCTGGGTGCGGATCGGCACTGCCCTCTTTGGCGCCCGCAACTATGGGCAGCCCTAACCTTTGCCCCACAGGAAACCGTTCATGAGCAAAACCCGTATCGCGTTCATCGGCGCCGGCAACATGGCAGCCAGCCTGATTGGCGGCATGCGCGCCCAAGGCGTCGAGGCTGACCTGATTCGCGCCAGTGACCCCGGCGCAGAAACCCGCGAGCGCGTGGCGCTGGAGCATGGCATCAAGGTGGTCGCCGACAACGCAGAGGCGATTGAGGGCGCCGATGTGGTGCTGCTCGCGGTCAAGCCGCAAATGATGAAAACCGTGTGCGAAGCACTGAAGCCGGCACTCAAGCCTCATCAATTGATCGTCTCCATCGCTGCCGGTATCACCTGCGCCAGCATGCGTGCATGGCTGGGCGAGCAACCTTTGGTGCGCTGCATGCCGAACACGCCCGCGCTGCTGCGCCAGGGTGTCAGTGGGCTGTATGCCACAGCCGAGGTAACCCAGGCACAGCGCGAACAGGCCGAGACGTTGCTGTCCGCCGTCGGCATTGCGCTGTGGGTTGAACAGGAAGCCCATATCGATGCGGTGACAGCCGTGTCGGGCAGCGGCCCGGCGTATTTCTTTCTGCTCATTGAAGCCATGACAGCCGCAGGCGTGAAGCTTGGGCTGCCGGCGGAGGTGGCCAGCAAACTCACGCTGCAAACCGCCTTGGGCGCGGCCCTCATGGCGACTGGCAGCGACGTCGATGCTGCCGAACTGCGTCGTCGTGTGACCTCGCCTGCAGGCACCACCGAAGCAGCCATAAAATCATTTCAGGCTGACGGGTTTGAAGCCATCGTGGAGAAAGCGCTGGGCGCCGCCGCGCATCGCTCCGCCGAACTCGCCGAACAGCTGGGCAAATAAGGAGCCATTCATGCATGCACTCACCGGCGCTACGATCTTCGTCATCCAGACGCTCATTAGCCTGTACCTGACCATCGTCCTGTTGCGCTTTGTGCTGCAACTGGTCAAAGCCAACTTCTACAACCCGCTTTGCCAGTTTGCAGTGCGTGCGACCCAGCCGTTGCTCAAGCCGATCCGTCGGATCGTCCCGAGCGTGTTCGGTCTGGACACGTCCTCGCTGCTGCTGGCCATCATCATCCAGGCGCTGTTGATGGCCTTCGTGCTGATGATGACCTACGGCACCATTGGGGATGTGCCGCACTTGTTGATGTGGTCAATCATCGGCATCACGTCGCTGCTGCTGAAGATTTTCTGGGTGGCAATGATCATCATGGTCATCGTGTCGTGGATTGCACCCGGCAGCCACAACCCGGCGGCCGAGCTTGCCTATCAGATCAGCGAGCCGATTCTGGCGCCATTCCGCCGCATCATCCCGAACCTGGGAGGCCTGGATATCTCGCCGATCTTCGCGTTCCTGGCCATTCAGGTGCTGCAGTCTTACGTCATGCCTGAGCTGGCCGCCTATGCCGGCATGCCGCAGGAGCTGTGGCGGCTTATCTGATTACCGCCAAGTTAAAGCCTGGCGCGATCCACTGTAGGAGCGCGCTTGCCCGCGAAAGCGTCGGAACATCCCACACGGTCATGTCCGATCTACCGCAATCGCGGGCAAGCGCGCCTCTATACAGAAGCGGTCCGGACCCGATCGCCAAGTAATGGCGGGACTTTGTTGCCGCACCCCACCGCGATCTTTAGACTTACGCCTCATTTCAGCGAGAGCAGGGTCGATGTCCACGGTCTTTCCCAAAGATTCTGTCGGTCTAGTCACGCCGCAAACGGCTCACTTCAGTGACCCGCTGGCCCTGGCCTGCGGACGTTCGCTGCCTGCCTACGACCTCGTTTACGAAACCTATGGTCAACTGAACGCCGCGAAAAGCAATGCGGTGCTGATCTGCCATGCGCTTTCGGGTCACCACCATGCCGCCGGCTACCACAGCGAAGAAGACCGCAAGCCAGGGTGGTGGGACAGTTGCATCGGCCCCGGCAAGCCCATCGACACGAACACGTTCTACGTCGTGAGCCTGAATAATTTAGGCGGCTGTAATGGCTCCACCGGCCCCAGCAGCATCAACCCGGAAACCGGCAGGCCGTTCGGCGCAGACTTTCCGGTGCTGACTGTCGAAGACTGGGTCCACAGCCAGGCGCGTCTGGCCGACCGGCTGGGTGTCGATCAGTGGGCCGCCATTGTCGGCGGCAGCCTGGGCGGCATGCAGGCGCTGCAATGGACGATTACCTATCCCGAGCGCGTGCGTCATTGCCTGGCGATTGCCTCGGCGCCCAAGCTGTCGGCGCAGAACATCGCCTTTAACGAAGTCGCACGTCAGGCGATCCTCACCGATCCGGAATTCCACGGCGGCTCGTTTCAGGAACACGGGGTAATTCCCAAGCGCGGCCTGATGCTGGCCCGCATGGTCGGGCACATCACTTACCTCTCGGATGACTCGATGGGTGAGAAATTCGGCCGCGGCCTGAAGAATGAAAACCTCAACTACGACTTTCACAGCGTCGAGTTTCAAGTCGAGAGCTACCTGCGTTATCAAGGCGAGGAATTCTCGGGGCGTTTCGACGCCAATACCTACCTGCTGATGACAAAGGCGCTGGACTACTTCGACCCGGCAGCCAACTTCAACGACGATCTTGCCGCCACGTTCGCCAACGTCAGCGCGAGGTTCTGTGTGATGTCGTTTACCACCGATTGGCGCTTCTCCCCCGCCCGTTCACGCGAGCTGGTCGACGCGCTGATGGCTGCCAAAAAAGACGTCTGTTATCTGGAGATCGATGCGCCTCAGGGCCACGATGCGTTCCTGATGCCAATTCCGCGCTATCTGCAGGCGTTCTCCAGCTACATGAACCGAATTGCACTCTGAGGACACCATGAGAGCCGACCTGGAAATCATCCAAGACTGGATACCGGCTGGCAGCCGTGTGCTCGACCTCGGCTGTGGCGACGGCGAATTGCTCGCCTGGCTGCAGCAGCACAAGCAAGTCACCGGTTACGGGCTGGAAAACGACGCAGATAACATTGCGCGTTGCGTCGCGCGTGGCGTCAACGTCATCGAGCAGGATCTGGATAAAGGCCTGGGCAACTTCGCCAGCAACAGCTTCGACGTGGTGGTCATGACCCAGGCCCTGCAGGCCGTGCATTACCCCGACCGAATTCTTGACGAAATGCTGCGCGTGGGCCGCCAGTGCATTATCACGTTCCCGAACTTCGGGCACTGGCGTTGCCGCTGGTACCTGGCTAGCAAGGGACGCATGCCGGTTTCCGAATTTTTGCCTTACACGTGGTACAACACGCCCAACATCCACTTCTGCACCTTCGAGGATTTCGAAGAACTGTGTGGCGGTCGCTCGGCGAAGGTCATTGATCGTCTCGCGGTGGACCAACAGCATCGGCACGGTTGGGCCAGCAAGTTGTGGCCTAATCTGTTGGGAGAAATCGGCATTTACCGAGTCAGCAGCCCAGGTTTGCAGGACCATCAGATCGCCGTCTGAGTGCATGCCGCAAGAAGGCCTCAGCAAGAATGATCATCGCCCGTCCCGCGTCAACGGCCCCGTTCCAGAACTGACGGGCACCTGCGATGCCACGGGCTCAGCTTCCATCAGCAGATTCACGCAGCGACTTTCACGGACTTATCATGAACCTCACCCAGCTCGTACTGGCCAGCCATAACGCCGGCAAACTCAAAGAACTTCAGGCCATGCTCGGCGCCAATGTTCAGCTGCGCTCCATCGGTGAATTCAGCAGCGTTGAGCCCGAGGAAACCGGGCTGTCGTTCGTCGAGAACGCTATTCTCAAGGCGCGTAATGCTGCGCGCATTTCAGGTCTGCCGGCGCTGGCGGACGACTCGGGGCTGGCCGTGGATTACCTCGGCGGCGCGCCCGGCATCTATTCGGCGCGTTACGCCGATGGCCAGGGCGATGCGGCGAACAATGCCAAATTGCTGGACGCCCTCAAGGACGTTCCCGCTGACGAACGCAGCGCCCAGTTCGTGTGCGTTCTGGCACTGGTGCGTCACGCCGACGACCCGCTGCCGATTCTCTGCGAAGGCCTGTGGCATGGGCGCATCCTCACCGCCGCCAGCGGCGAGCACGGCTTCGGTTACGATCCGCTGTTCTGGGTGCCAGAGCGCGACTGCTCCAGCGCCGAACTCACTCCCGCCGACAAGAACCAGATCAGTCACCGCGCTCGCGCCATGGCCCTCCTGCTTCAGCGTCTGGGGTTGAGCGCGGATCAACAATGACTCAGGACGCCACCACCCGGCCGCTGATTCTCGGCGCGGCCGGTTTCTCCTCGGAGCAACCGCGTGCGCCACTTGCCGAGCTTGCGCCGCTGTCGCTGTACATCCACATTCCGTGGTGCGTACGCAAATGCCCGTATTGCGATTTCAATTCCCATACGGCAAGCCCGGTATTGCCCGAGCAGGAATACATTGACGCGCTGCTGACCGATCTCGATCAGGATCTGCCCCACGTTTATGGACGAGAACTCAGCACGATTTTCTTCGGTGGCGGCACGCCCAGCCTGTTCAGCGCCAACGCGCTAGGTCGCCTGTTGCGTGGGGTGGAGCAACGCATCCGCTTTGCCCCGGACATCGAGATAACGCTGGAGGCCAACCCGGGCACCTTCGAGCAGGAGAAATTCAGCGCCTACCGAAGCCTGGGCATCAATCGGCTGTCCATCGGCATTCAGAGTTTCCAGGAAGCCAAACTCAAGGCGCTGGGGCGTATTCATAATGGCGATGAGGCTGTGCGCGCTGCGGGCATGGCGCGTCAGGCGGGGTTCGATAACTTCAATCTGGACCTGATGCATGGCCTGCCGGACCAGTCGCAGGACGATGCGCTGAGCGACCTGCGTCAGGCGATCGCCCTCGCACCCACGCACCTGTCCTGGTATCAGCTGACACTTGAGCCAAATACAGTGTTCTGGAATCAGCCGCCCGTGCTGCCGGAAGACGACATTCTTTGGGATATCCAAGAGGCCGGTCAGACACTGCTTCGGGAAAACGGCTACGCCCAGTACGAAGTGTCCGCTTATGCACAGGCGGGACGCGAAGCCCGGCACAACCTGAATTACTGGAGCTTTGGCGATTTCATCGGGATTGGCGCCGGCGCCCATGGCAAGCTCAGCCACCCGGATGGGCGCATCATTCGCACCTGGAAAACCCGGCTACCGAAGGACTACCTCAATCCTGCGAAGGCATTCCAGGCAGGGGAAAAACTGTTGCCTCTGGATGAAATGCCCTTCGAATTCCTGATGAACGCGTTGCGCCTGACAAAAGGCGTGGACGCTGCGTTATTTCAACGTCGCACCGGTCTAAGCCTCGATTCGCTGGCCAGCGCCCGTCTTGAGGCGGAACAACGCGGCTTGCTGGAGACCGATTCGTCAAGGCTGGTGGCGACCGCTCGCGGCCAGTTATTCCTCAACGACCTGCTGCAGCACTTTCTCCTGTAACGCTCACACTAAGGACACTCAATGGATTTTGTACTCGACCTGCTGGCCACCGTCTCGCGCTGGAGTCGCAGCAATTTGTCGGAAATTGCCCTGGCGTTGGTGGGCTGCCTGCTGATTCTGTTCGGAACCGACATCAAGGGGTGGATCGAGGGCCGTATCGGCAGCTTCGCCGGCGCACTGCGCATTCCCATCATGGCGCTGCTATGCACCATCGGCAGTGGCGCTGCGTTGATCTATGCGACGCCGTGGGTAGTCCGCGGGCTGAGCCAGTTCAACAACTACAGCCTGGCGCCCGTCCTGGTGGTAGTGCTGGTGTTGATTGGGGTTGTGGCAGACCGCAAGTAGTAGATCGAGGCATCTGAACCGCACCTGCTAGTGAGGGCCTGGCGGCGCAGGGGCGGCCCGCAATTACGCAAAAACGCCCTGCTCGCGATGCGAGAAGGGCGCTCTTCAAGAATCACACTTCGCTGTAGCCAAGTGCGATCAATCCATCAGCGAATGCTCTGGATGCTGCCTTTGTTGCCGGTCACTTTCACGTTCACCTTTTTGAAGATGAAGTAGTCGTTGACGGTCACTTCGTAACGCGGCGCAACGATCAAATCCGATCCGGACGACTTCACGGCTTTGAATGCTGCAGCCGCTTTGGTGGACGAGACAGGGTCCGGCAGAGGAAGGCCGATGCCGCCACCGCCGCTCGCGCCGCCATAGGTCACGCCGTCGGCAAACTGCGTGTCGCCACCGATGTTCAGCCAGCCAAACAGGACATTGGTAGAGGACTCGCCGCTGATGGCTTCACCGACCTTCACGTCAGCCTTCAGATCAGTCTTCACGTCGCCGGACAGCGAAGCGCTTGGCTGGCTGACGTTGTAGCTGACGCAGCCGCTGGTGGTCGCAATCAGCGTGGCGATCGCAGCCATTTGCCAAAACTTGTTCATCTTCATTCCTCGTCATCAATATTGATATATGCAACGGCGGGGACTATGAAGATCGATATTGAAATTGGATGTCGGACGATTCCGAAGACTTTGTAGCCTTGGTAGGAAGAACTGGAAAGGTGGGTCAGACAAGAGGAGTAGCAGCTGCATTTTGCTGCAAAAGCTTAGGAGCAGCCGCAATTCGGGCTGCTCCTGATCAGAAAGTGATCAGGCGAGCTTCTCGAACTTCAGATCCCAGACCCCGTGACCGAGGCGCTCGCCACGTCGCTCGAACTTGGTGATCGGACGTTCCGCAGGACGCGGAACGCACTTGCCGTCTTCGGCCTGATTGCGATAACCCGGCGCGACATTCATCACTTCCAGCATGTACTCGGCATAGGGTTCCCAGTCGGTTGCCATGTGCAGCACGCCGCCCGGCTTGAGCTTGGTGCGCACCAGTTCGGCGAATTCGGCCTGAACGATCCGACGCTTGTGATGACGCGCCTTGTGCCACGGGTCCGGGAAGAACAGCATCAAGCGGTCGAGGCTGTTGTTTGCGACGCAACGGTTAAGCACTTCGATGGCATCGCAGTCGTAGACGCGCAGGTTGGTGAGACCCTGCGTGATAACGCCGTTGAGCAAGGCGCCGACGCCAGGACGATGCACTTCGACGCCGATGAAATCGTGCTCTGGCGAGGCGGCTGCCATCTCCAGCAAGGAGTGGCCCATGCCGAACCCGATCTCAAGGGTGCGCGGAGCCGAGCGTCCGAATACCTGATCGAAGTCCACAGGGGCGTCAGCCAGCGGCAGCACGAAAAGGGGCTTGCCCTGATCCAGACCGCGCTGCTGGCCTTCGGTCATGCGACCAGCGCGCATCACGAAGCTCTTGATACGCCGGTGATGGCTGTCATCGCCTGTGGCTTCGGCGTTTTCGTCATTCATCACTTCGTCGTCGGGAAGCGGGTCGGGCGTGTGCGAATCAGTCATCAACGGGCTCTTACTTGATCAGACCATCCAGCGGCGAGGACGCGCTGGCATAGAGTTTCTTGGGCATACGGCCGGCCAGATACGCCATGCGGCCGGCCAGAATCGCGTGTTTCATGGCCTCGGCCATCAAAACCGGTTGTTGGGCGTGGGCGATGGCCGAGTTCATCAGCACCGCTTCGCAGCCCAGTTCCATGGCGATGGTGGCGTCGGAAGCAGTGCCGACGCCGGCATCCACCAGGACGGGGACTTTCGACTCCTCAAGGATGATCTGCAGGTTGTACGGATTGCAGATCCCCAGCCCGGTGCCAATCAGCCCTGCGAGCGGCATGACCGCGCAGCAGCCGATTTCGGCGAGCTGGCGGGCAATGATCGGGTCGTCGCTGGTGTACACCATGACGTCGAAGCCGTCCTTGACCAGCGTTTCGGCTGCTTTGAGGGTTTCGATGACATTGGGGAACAGAGTTTTCTGGTCCGCGAGGACTTCAAGCTTGACCAGGTTGTGGCCGTCGAGCAGTTCACGGGCCAGGCGGCATGTGCGCACGGCTTCGATGGCGTCGTAACACCCGGCGGTGTTCGGCAGGATGGTGTAACGGTCAGGTGGCAGTACGTCGAGCAGGTTCGGTTCGCCCGGGTTCTGGCCCAGATTGGTCCGGCGCACAGCAACGGTGACGATCTCTGCGCCCGAGGCTTCGATAGCGAGGCGAGTCTGTTCCATGTCTCTGTACTTGCCAGTGCCGACCAGCAGGCGCGACTGGAAAGTACGACCGGCCACGGTGAACGGCTTGTCGCTGCGAACATTGCTCATCGGGAATCCTCTTTACGGTTGAGGGGCTTGCGGTGTGTGCGTGTCAGGCCGTTGGCGGTTGCGATCTAGCCGCCGCCGATGGCGTGCACCACTTCGACCTGGTCGCCCTCGGTCAGCGTCGTGGAGACATGCTGGCTGCGCGGGACGATGTCCATATTGAGCTCGACGGCGACCCGGCGCCCGGTCAGATCCAGACGTGTCAGCAATGCCGAGACGGTCTCGCCGTCGGGCACCTCAAAGGATTCACCGTTCAACTGAATGCGCATGCGATTGGCAGCCATCATTTTAGGGGGGAGCATTCTAGCCCGATCAGCCGGTATGACCAAGGCAAAGCCACGCCATTCGTCTCAGGCGCGGCCGATGCCCAGGCCGTGATGCCTGGACGTTGCACGGGGGCTATCAGAGCGTGTCGAGGCCCAGCCGCCAGGCTGTCCAGCCGAGAATGGCCCAGCCGATCAGGAAAAACAGGCCGCCAAAAGGAGTGATGATTCCCAGCTTGCTCGCACCGGTCAGCGTCATGAGATAGAGGCTGCCGGAAAACAGGATGATGCCCAGCGTGAACGCTATGCCTGCGTAGGTAACGAGACGGCCCTGAATCTGCATCGCCAGCAGCGCAACCCCGAATATCGCCAGGGCATGAATGAGCTGATAAAGCACGCCCGTGTGGAAGACTGCCAGATACTCGGGAGTCAGACGGTTTTTCAACCCATGGGCCGCGAAGGCGCCCAGGGCGACCCCGGTAAAGCCAAAGAACGCAGACAGCATCAGAAAGGTTCGTAACATGTACAACTCCAGGCAGGTTCGATGACGCGTGGTCTGTATAATGGCCCGCTCAACCGGTTCGGCAAAGCCATCTCTATGCTGCAGTTATTACTTCGACGTGTCGCCAAAGGCCTGCTCTGGTTCGCAGCGACGAGTGTCGTGCTGGTTCTGATTTTTCGCTGGGTCCCTCCTCCGTTTACCGCACTGATGGTCGAGCGCAAGATTGAATCCTGGTTCAACGGCCAGCCGATCGACCTGCAGCGCGACTGGCAATCGTGGGACAACCTCTCCGACGATCTAAAGCTCGCCGTCATTGCCGGCGAAGACCAAAAGTTCGCCGAGCATTGGGGCTTCGATATTGACGCCATACAGGCAGCACTGGTTCACAACGAGCAGGGAGGCTCGCTGCGCGGGGCCAGTACGTTGAGCCAGCAGGTGTCCAAGAACCTCTTTTTATGGTCAGGCCGCAGCTACTTCCGAAAGGGTCTTGAAGCCTGGTTCACCGCACTGATTGAAGTGTTCTGGTCCAAGCAGCGCATCCTTGAGGTGTACCTCAACAGCGTGGAATGGGACGACGGCGTCTTCGGCGCACAGGCCGCCGCGCAGCATCACTTTCACGTTAACGCCTCGCAGCTTTCGAACCAGCAGGCCAGCTACCTGGCCGCCGTTCTGCCCAACCCCCGTGAGTGGAGTGCCAGCCACCCGAGCAGCTACGTGTCACGTCGGGCGGGCTGGATCCGTCAGCAGATGCGGCAGTTGGGCGGGGATGAGTATTTGACGGGGCTGAACCACAGTCGCAGGTGGTAGCTGAGAGTCCGGTCGTGCCGTCTTACTGTAGGAGCGCGCTTGCCTGGAACGCTTCATACACCCCGTCGCCCACTCAACTGACACACCCAATCTTGTAGCAGCCGGCTTGCTGGCGAACACATTGGCTCATGCACCCGCAGGTCAATGCCAGATCAGGTTCGCCAGCAAGCCGGCTCCTACAGATAGCATCTGGTGCTGCCAGGTTTAGCGCCGTACCACAAACAAAAACGCCCCGATCATCTCGGGGCGTTTTGCGTTTCGTCGCAGCAATCAGGCAGCGATTGAGAGCTTCAGCTTGTTCATCGCGCTCTTTTCGAGTTGGCGAATCCGCTCTGCGGATACGTTGTACTTCTCGGCGAGATCGTGCAGCGTCGCTTTTTCCTCGGCCAGCCAGCGCTGGTAAAGAATGTCGCGACTACGGTCGTCGAGCACGTTCAACGCTTCGTGCAGGTTAGCCGTCGAGCTATCGGTCCAGTCGGAATCTTCCAGCTGACGCGCCGGATCGTAACGATGGTCTTCCAGATAATTGGCTGGCGACTGGAACGCGCTGTCGTCGTCGGCTTCGGCCGCCGGGTCAAACGCCATGTCGTGGCCAGTCAAGCGGCTTTCCATCTCACGCACTTCGCGAGGTTCGACGCCAAGGCTTTCCGCGACGCGATGCACTTCCTCGTTGTTCAGCCACGCGAGGCGCTTTTTCTGGCTGCGCAGGTTGAAGAACAGCTTGCGCTGGGCCTTGGTGGTCGCGACCTTCACGATGCGCCAGTTGCGCAGAATAAACTCGTGAATTTCAGCCTTGATCCAGTGCACTGCAAAGGACACCAGACGAACACCCATTTCAGGGTTGAAGCGTTTAACGGCCTTCATGAGGCCGACGTTACCTTCCTGGATCAGGTCAGCCTGAGCCAGTCCATAACCGGAATAACTGCGTGCGATATGCACGACAAATCGCAGGTGGGCGAGCACCATCTGCCGAGCCGCCCCTAAATCCTGCTCGTAATAGAGACTCTCGGCCAGTTCACGCTCCTGCTCAGGCGTCAGCAATGGAATGCTGTTTACCGTGTGCACATAGGCTTCCAGGTTTGCACCCGGAACCAAGGCATACGCAGGTTGCAAAGAAGTGGTCATACGAAAAAACCTCCGACACATGACTCGTGCAGTTCAGCACTGCGAAATTGACCGGGAACCGCTAGACAAGTTCCCTTAGCTGAAAAGTCAATAGGTGAAACAAAATTTACCCAGACACATGACAATTAAAACAACTCAACGTTAACGAGGTGCCAACTCTCTCAAATGGCGAGCGACCGCAATCCACGCACCGATATACCCCAAGAGCACCGCGCCTAGCAAGAGCGACAGACCATCGGATACCGGCACCCCGGCCAAGGCAAAATTACTGCCGTACAACCCGGCCAGCCTGACAACCGCTTCGTTAAGCCAGTCCAGCCCAAACGCCAATACGCCCCACGACAGCACGCCTGCGCCCAAGCCATAAAGCGCACCCATATAAAGGAAAGGCCGGCGCACGTAGCTGTCTGTGCCGCCTACCAACTTGATGACCTCGATCTCGGTGCGACGGTTCTCAATGTGCAGACGAATGGTGTTGCCGATGACCAACAGCAGAGCCGCGACCAGCAACACGGTCAACCCAAACACAAAGCGATCGCCAAGCTTGAGGATGGCAGCCAGGCGTTCGACCCAGACCAGATCGAGCTGGGCCTGCTGGACCTTGGGCAATTCGGCCAGACGCGTACGTAATGCTTCCAGCGCAGCTTTGTCAACTTCCAGCGGTGTCACCAATACGACGCCGGGCAACGGATTTTCAGGCAGCTCTTTAAGCGCCTCACCCAGCCCTGACTGTTTCTGGAACTCGTTCAGTGCCTCGTCGCGGCTGATGTACTCGGCATCAGCCACGCCTGGCATTTCCTTGATCTGGCGGACCAGACCTTCGCCTTCACCGGGCGACGCTTCCAGCTGCAAATAAAGGGAAATCTGTGCCGCGCGCTGCCACGACCCGCCGAGACGTTCGACATTGCTCAGCAGCAACGACAAGCCCATGGGCAAGCTCAAGGCAATGGCCATGACCAGACAAGTGAAGAAGCTGCCGATGGGTTGCTTGCCCAAGCGTCGCAGGCTATCCAGCAGACTGGAGCGATGGGCCTCTACCCAAGCGTTGAACAACGCGCCGAAACTCGGGCCGTCGTCGTCATCGTGCTTCTTTTTCTTCTGCGGTGCGGGGTCCGAAGCCTTCGGTGCAACGCGCTCGGAAACCTTTGGGCTGCGAGTGGCACTCATACGCCAGCCTCCCCGTCGCCGATCAGGCGGCCACGTTGTAGCGTCAGCATGCGATGGCGCATCCGTGCGATCAGCGCCAGGTCGTGACTCGCGATCAGCACACTGGTGCCCAATCGGTTGATATCTTCGAACACGCCCATGATCTCCGCCGCCAAACGTGGGTCGAGGTTGCCCGTAGGTTCGTCTGCCAGCAGCAAGGCCGGACGGTGAACGATGGCGCGCGCGATGCCGACGCGTTGTTGCTGGCCGGTGGACAAGTCGCCCGGGTACAGCTCGGCTTTGTCAGACAGGGCAACACGCTCAAGCGCCGAATCGACGCGCTTGACCACCTCGGTCTTGGACAAGCCAAGAATCTGCAGCGGCAACGCGACGTTGTTAAACACTGTGCGATCAAAGAGCAACTGGTGGTTCTGGAAGACGACACCAATCTGCCGGCGCAAAAACGGGATCTGCGCGGTGCTGATCTGCCCCAGGTCCTGGCCCGCCAGCAACAGCTTGCCGGTGGTCGGGCGCTCCATGGCCAGCAGCAGGCGCAGCAAGGTGCTTTTGCCTGCGCCGGAGTGACCGGTCACGAACAGAAATTCGCCACGACGTACTCGAAAGCTCAGCTCGTGCAGCCCGACGTGTCCGTTCGGATAGCGTTTACCGACCTGTTCGAAACGAATCATGGGCGCTCCCGCTCGGCAAATAGGGCTTGAACGAAGGGTTCAGCTTCGAAGGTTCGCAAATCGTCGATGCCTTCACCCACGCCGATGTAGCGAATCGGCAGACCAAACTGCTTGGCCAGAGCGAAGATAACGCCGCCCTTGGCCGTACCGTCGAGCTTGGTCAGTGCAAGGCCGGTCAGCTGGACGGTCTGGTTAAATTGCTTGGCCTGATTGATCGCGTTCTGGCCCGTACCGGCGTCCAGCACCAGGAGGACTTCATGGGGCGCGTCGGCGTCAAGCTTGCCGATCACACGCCGTACCTTCTTCAGCTCTTCCATCAGGTTATCTTTGGTGTGCAGACGACCTGCGGTGTCAGCGATCAGCACATCGATGCCTCGCGCTTTCGCCGCCTGAACGGCGTCGAAAATCACGGAAGCGGAGTCTGCACCGGTGTGCTGCGCGATGACCGGGATCTTGTTGCGCTCGCCCCACACTTGCAGCTGTTCAACGGCGGCGGCGCGGAAGGTGTCGCCTGCAGCCAGCATGACTTTCTTGCCTTCAAGCTGCAGTTTTTTCGCGAGTTTGCCGATGGTGGTGGTCTTGCCGGCACCATTCACGCCGACGACCAGAATCACGAACGGGCTGTGCGCTGAGTCGATGACCAGCGGCGCCTCGACCGGCTTCAGCATTTCAGTCAGCTCGTTTTGCAGCGATGCGTACAGCGCATCGCTGTCAGTGAGCTGCTTGCGCGCGACCTTTTGGGTCAAGTTGCGCACGATCGCCGAGGTAGCCTCTACACCCACATCGGCAGTCAGTAGCCGGGTTTCCAGCTCATCGAGCATATCGTCGTCGATAGCTTTTTTGCCGAGGAACAGGCTCGCCATCCCTTCGCCAAGGCTGGCGCTGGTCTTGGACAGACCCTGCTTGAGCCGCGCGAAAAAGCCCGGCTGCTTGGGTTCAGCGGCTGCAGGCACTGCCGGCACCGGCGCTATCTGGGTTTCCTGGGCTGGAAACGCCGGTGCGACTACGGCTGCAGGCGTTACCGGCAAGGGCGGTATCACCGATCGCAAGTCGTTGCCGGAGACCGGGTCAGGCAATGCGACCGGCGTCGGTTCAATGGACGGGGGAACGTCAAAGGAGGTGGTGTCAACCACGGCAGGTTGCGCCGGCGCCGGACTCATCACACCAACGCCGGATTCCACGTTGGATTGGGTGTGTGCCGGGATTGCCGGTGTTACATGGGGCTCGCGCTCGTCGGTGAAGGCAACCGGCTCTTCGGCGACGGGCAGTTGAAGCCATGGCGCTTCAGTGGCCGCAGGTGCCTCACTTGCGGCAGGCACTGGTGAGGGCTGCGATACGGGCTGTGGCGCAGGTTGCGGCGCGCGCTCTACCGGGATGACCGGGGCGTCATGCTGCTCGGCAACTGCCGGAACCTCCTGCTCGGGCTCGGCTTGCGGCGCTGGCGCGGGGGCATTCTGAGGCGGCTCGGGCGTGGCTTCCTGCGGCTTTTTGCGCAGCCATCCGAACAGGCCTTTCTTCTCGCCAGCCGGGGCTGGGGTCTTCTTGTCGTCGTTGGAACCAAACATGGAGGACGGCTATCTCACGGTAACGACGCGCCAGAGCGGCGCCTCTGATAAATTCTGTATGCGAAACAGACTGCTTTTATGTCCGCTTGTTCATAGGTCGCACTGCTTCATGGCTCGTTCATTACAGAGCCGTTGTAACGACAGTCACGGCCACGTCCTACAGGGCCCGTTTACGGATCGGACGTCTTAGCCGTAGTCGCGGAACAAACTGGCCGCTATCCTAACACCCCCGCGCCCGCTGACGCTAAGCAGGCCGTCTCCAAGGTTCAAATCACGAATGAATGCTCTTGCCCGCCGTGCCGCAGGCCTGCTGCTCGGCACAATCTGTTTGCCTTTAGCCGCCCTGGCTGCCGACCCACAACCCACCACCGAATTCACGCTGGATAACGGCCTGAAAGTGGTCGTGCGTGAAGATCACCGCGCCCCCGTTGTGGTGTCGCAGGTCTGGTACAAGGTCGGCTCCAGCTACGAGACGCCCGGCCAGACGGGGCTGTCCCATGCCCTGGAGCACATGATGTTCAAGGGCAGCTCCAAGGCCGGGCCGGGTGAAGCGTCGCTGATCCTGCGTGACCTGGGCGCTGAGGAGAACGCCTTCACCAGCGATGACTACACCGCGTACTACCAGGTTTTGGCACGTGACCGTCTGGCAGTAGCCTTTGAGCTGGAAGCCGACCGCATGGCCACCCTGCGCCTGCCGCCTGAGGAGTTCGCGCGGGAAATCGAGGTCATCAAAGAAGAGCGCCGCCTGCGCACCGACGACAAGCCAAACGCCAAAGCCTACGAGCGTTTCAAGGCCATCGCCTATCCTGCCAGCGGTTACCACACCCCTACCATCGGCTGGATGGCCGACCTTGACCGCATGAAGGTCGAAGAGCTTCGCCACTGGTACGAATCCTGGTACGTGCCAAACAACGCCACGCTGGTAGTGGTCGGCGACGTCAAGCCCGACGAAGTGAAAGCGCTGGCCGAACGATTCTTCGGTCCTGTGCCGCGTCGCGCTGTGCCACCCTCCAAAAAGCCGCTGGAGCTCGTCGAGCCGGGCCTTCGCCAGATCACCGTGCATGTCGCCACGCAGATGCCGAGCCTCATGTACGGTTTCAACGTGCCGAGCCTGGCCACCGCCACTGACCCTCAATCGGTCAATGCCCTGCGCCTGATTTCCGCCTTGCTCGACGGCGGCTACAGCGCGCGCATCCCGACGCGGCTAGAGCGCGGCGAGGAGCTGGTCACCGGCGCCTCCTCCGATTACGACGCCTACACGCGCGGCGACAGCCTGTTCACCATCAGCGCCACACCCAATCAGCAAAAAAAGAAAGCCCTGGCCGACGCAGAAGCCGGTATCTGGCGTCTGCTCGACGAATTGAAAAACAAGCCGCCCACCAAAGAAGAACTTGAGCGCGTTCGGGCTCAGGTAATTGCCGCATTGGTGTACGAGCGCGATTCGATCACCAGCCAGGCGAGCACCATCGGCGAACTGGAAACGGTCGGTCTGTCCTGGAAGCTCATCGATCAGGAGCTGGCGGCGCTGCAAAGCGTGACCCCGGAAGACATCCAGAAAGCCGCACGTACCTATTTCACTCGCGAGCGCCTCGCCGTTGCGCATGTGTTGCCTGAGGAGAAAGCCCAATGACCCGGCGCAACGAGTTCAGCATTGCCCGAACGCGGGCTCGCACTCTGGTAATCGCGATTGCTTTCGGCCTGTCTGGCGCTGCGCACGTCATGGCAGACACGCCCGTCGAAGCGCCGAAAGCCATCGACAAAGCCGCCAATACCCTTGAATCGCTCAAAGAGCTGGACAGCAAGGCGCCCGCCCGGCGCTCGCTGAATATTCAGTCGTGGAACACGGCCGAGGGCGCACGGGTACTGTTTGTCGAGGCCCATGAGCTGCCGATGTTCGACATGCGTCTGTTGTTTGCTGCAGGCAGCAGCCAGGACGGCGCCACGCCGGGCATCGCTCTCGTCACCAACGCGATGCTCAACGAAGGGGTCAAAGGCAAAAATGTCAGCGCGATTGCTGAAGGTTTTGAAGGATTGGGCGCTGACTTTGGCAACGGCTCCTATCGCGACATGGCGATCGCCTCCCTACGCAGCCTGAGCGCAGCAGACAAACGCGAGCCGGCTTTGAAACTGTTCGCGGACGTCGTCGGCAAACCGACCTTTCCGGCGGACTCGCTCGCACGAATCAAAAACCAGTTATTGGCCAGCTTCGAATATCAAAAGCAAAACCCGGGCAAACTCGCGGGCGATGAGCTGTTCAAGCGGTTGTACGGCGATCATCCCTACGCACACCCGAGCATGGGGACTGCCAAGAGCATTGCGCCTTTGACGCTGGCTCAGCTGAAAGCCTTTCATGCCAGGGCTTACGCGGCCGGCAATGCCGTCATTGCATTGGTGGGTGACCTGAACCGCACAGAAGCCGAAGCGGTCGCAGCTCAGGTGTCTGCAGCGCTGCCGAAAGGTCCGGCGCTGGCTAAAACCGTTGCGCCGACCGAACCCAAGGCTGGTGAAACGCATATCGAGTTTCCGTCCAAGCAGACGCACTTGATGCTGGCTGAACTGGGGATCACCCGAGCCGATCCCGATTACGCAGCGTTGTCGCTGGGCAACTCGATCCTCGGCGGTGGTGGCTTCGGCAGCCGCCTGATGACCGAAGTGCGGGAGAAGCGTGGCCTGACATACGGCGTATCGTCAGGCTTCACGCCGATGCAGGCGCAGGGTCCGTTCATGATCAGCCTGCAGACCCGCGCCGAACTGAGCGAAAACACCCTCAAGCTGGTCAAGGACATTACCCGTGACTTCCTTGCCAACGGCCCGACGCAAAAAGAACTGGACGACGCCAAGCGCGAACTGGCGGGCAGTTTTCCGTTGGCGACTGCAAGCAATGCGGCCATCGTGGGCCAACTGGGCGCCGTGGGTTTCTATAACTTGCCGCTGACCTACCTCGAAGATTTCATGACGCAGTCCCAGGACATCACGGTCGAACAGATCAAGACCGTAATGAACAAGCATCTGGACGCTGACAAGCTGGTGATCGTGACCGCAGGGCCGACTGTCCCGCAGAAGCCGCTGCCGCCCCCTACTGACAAACCTGCCGAGCAACCGCTTGGCGTTCCGGAGCACTGATGACCTCGACTTCCAAGCCGCCGCGTATTCACAAAGGGCACAAAATCCACACGGGCCTGGGCCAACTGCGAATCATCGGCGGTGAATGGCGCAGTCGGCGTCTGAGTTTCCCCGACGCGCCCGGTTTGCGCCCAACCCCGGATCGCGTGCGTGAAACCCTGTTCAACTGGCTGGCGCCGTACATCGAGGGCGCACGCGTCCTCGATCCGTTCGCCGGCAGCGGCGCGCTGTACCTTGAAGCCTTGTCGCGCGGCGCCAGCATGGGCCTGGCGCTGGACACCAACTCGATGGCGATCTCAAGTCTTCGCGAGCACCTCGGCACGCTGCGCTGCACGGTTGGCAAAACCGCGACCGGCGATGCCCTGCGCCATCTGGAAACGCAGCCCGCCGAGCAATTCGACGTGGTCTTTCTTGACCCTCCTTTCCACCAGGACCTGCTGATGCCAGCGTGTACGCTGCTGGAAGATCGCAATTGGCTGGCCGACAACGCGTGGATCTACACCGAAAGCGAAACCGCGCCCTCCGGCCTGGGAATGCCGGCCAACTGGCGGCTGCACCGCGAGAAGAAAGCCGGGCAGGTGCATTACGCGCTGTGGGAGCGAAGTGTTGCCGCAAGCTGATCCAGCCAGGTTTGTACCGGCTTTCGGGCTGGGCAATCCGCATTTGCAAACCCTGTGGGGACCGCTCTGGCGCAAGACCACCCACCTTGACCGCAGGCGCGAGCGTATGTGGCTGCAAGACGGGGATTTTCTGGACATGGACTGGCACGGTCCCCACGACGCCACTGTGCCGGTTGTACTGGTGTTGCACGGCCTGACCGGCTCATCCAACTCCCCGTATGTCGCCGGGCTGCAGCACGCCATGCAAAAACAGGGTTGGGCAAGCGTGGCGCTTAACTGGCGCGGCTGCTCCGGGGAGCCGAACCTTCTACCTCGCAGTTATCACTCCGGCGCCAGCGAAGACCTCGCTGCCGTGATTGACCATTTACGTACGGCCAGACCGCTGGCACCGCTCTACGCCGTCGGTTACTCCCTGGGTGGCAATATCTTGCTAAAACACCTCGGAGAGACCGGGCTCGACAGCCATTTGCAAGGCGCCGTCGCGGTCTCTGTGCCATTTCGTCTGGACGAGTGCGCAGACCGGATCGGGCTGGGGTTCTCCAGGGTGTACCAGCGTCATTTCATGCGCGAAATGGTCGGGTACATCAAGGACAAGCAACGACGCTTCCAGCACGAAGGGCTACGCGACGGCCTGGCGGAGCTGGCGGCTTTGGGTTCCCTGAAAGACATGCGCACCTTCTGGGATTTCGACGGACGAGTGACTGCGCCGCTCAATGGGTTTCTGGATGCGCAGGACTACTACAAGCGCGCCTCCAGCCGCTACTTCCTCGGCGCTATCCGGACACCCACTCTGTTGATCCAGTCGCTGGATGATCCGTTTGTGTTCAAGCACAGCTTGCCGGAGCTTTCGGAGTTGTCCCACTGCACCGAGTTCGACCTGCAGAAAAAGGGCGGCCATGTTGGCTTCGTCGGCGGCACGATCAAAACGCCCACTTATTACCTGGAACAGCGCATCCCTGCATGGCTAACCGCCGCACACGGCGCGCAACCGGCGCCGCAGCTCTGAGTCATTGAGCTACTGCGAATAGTGTTGCCGAGCGCAGACCTGCACGATCGTTCAAGACACCCAAGCGCCACGCACTTAACATCGGGGCATAAGGAGAACAATCATGTCCCGACATCACCTGTTCATGCGCGGCGTACGTGACAGCGTACCCATGCTCGTTGGCATCGCGCCATTTGGCGTTATCTTCGGCACCCTGGCCGGCGTGGGCGGGTTGTCGCTGTGGCAAGCGGTCGGGATGTCGATGTTCGTCTACGCCGGATCGGCACAGTTCGTCGTCATCAGCCTGATGGGCGCCGGGGCCGGTGCAGTGGTGATTCTGCTGACGACGCTGGTGGTCAACCTGCGGCATGTGTTGTACAGCGCCACCTTGCAGCCCCATGTCCAGGCTTTACCACAGCGTTGGCGGTTGCTGCTGGCGTTCTGGCTGACCGATGAAACCTTCGCCATCGTGCAACGCCATTATCTGGTCCACGGCCGTACGCCATTGGCGCATTGGTACTGGTTGGGTGTGGCGAGCCCGCTGTATGCCTGCTGGGTGGGCAGCTCGTTGGTGGGCGTGCTATTCGGTCAAGCCTTCCCGAACATGGCGAGCTGGGGCCTTGAGTTCGCCATGCTCGCAACTTTCATCGGCATCGTGGTGCCCCTGCTGCGCAACCAACCTCAGATTGCCGCTGCTCTGGCTGCCGGCGTGGTTGCGCTACTGACGTGGTCCTGGCCGTACAAATTGGGGCTCATGGCCGCGGCATTCAGCGGCATCGCAGCGGGGGTATTCATGGAGAAACGAACAAAGCCGATGCTGGGTGACGCGGCGTCGAAAGAGGCACGCCCATGACGTACTGGTGGCTGATTCTGGGCATGGCGGCCATTACTTTTCTGATGCGCTACAGCCTGTTCGCCTGGCCAAACCTGCGCTTCCCTCCACTCGTGCGCCAAGGGCTGCACTACGTCCCCACTGCGGTGCTGACAGCCATCGTGATCCCCGGCATGTTGCTGCCGGATGGCGAGCACTGGCAGCTTTCCCTGACCAACGCTTATTTGCTGGCGGGGGTGGTCGCGATCGGGATCGCAGCGCTGAGCCGCAACCTTCTGGCCACCATCGGTGGCGGCTTGCTTGTGTTCTTTTTGCTGCGCTGGGCGATGGGGCAGACTTAGCCAGTGTTCGCCTGCCCGACCGCGAGCTCAGTCACCCGTGGCGATCTCGCGCTGCGGGTCATTGATCCACTCGCTCCAGGACCCCGCATAAAGCGCGCCCAGCGGGTACCCGGCGAGGCATAGCGCAAACAGGTTGTGGCACGCTGTTACGCCGGAACCGCAATAAGCGACCAGTTGCTCTGCCGACCGACTTTCAAGCAGTTCGGCGAACCGCTCCTTGAGTTGGTCTGCCGACAGAAAGCGGCCATCCGGCCCAAGGTTATCGGTGAAGGCCGCACATTGAGCGCCAGGAATATGCCCGGCTACCGGGTCAATCGGCTCCACCTCACCCCGAAAGCGCGTACGTGCACGGGCATCGATCAACGTCATGGCAGGGTCGCCCAGGCGGCCGTGTACCTCCTCCGCCGTCAACACCATTGAGTCATCCGGCGCGCCTTCGAATGTGCCCTGAAGATGCTGTGGCGGGTCGAGGCTGAGCGGCAAGCCCGCCGCATGCCAGGCCTTGAGTCCGCCGTCGAGTACGTACACGCCTTCGCGCTTGCCCAGCCATGCCAGCAGCCACCATGCCCGTGCGGCGTAAGCCCCCGGACCATCGTCGTACAGCACGATGTCGCTCTGATTGTTCACGCCCCAGAACCGCAAGCGCTCGATCAACGTCTGCGGGTCCGGCAGCGGGTGGCGACCGGTGATGCCTTTGCTGACTGCCCCGCTAAGGTCATTGAGCAGGTCAGCGAAAGACGATCCCTCAATGTGGCCCTCTGCGTAGCTGCGCTGGCCGTAGTCCAAATCATCCAGTGACGAACGACAATCCAGGATCACAAGCCCGGGTTGCGTCAGGCGTTCCGCCAACTGTTGAGGGCTGATAAGTTGCGCGATGGACATAACGGGCTCCTGCAGGCAGTAAAAGGTGCGATATGACAGTCGATTCCGAGACGGTGGCCGGGTTCAGCCGGGATTCTCCAGCGCCTTGGCCAAGGGCACGTAAAACTCCGCGCACAGGGCATGCACGGCTTCCCGGGCCTGAGGCGTGACGTACGCCAATTCCAGCATCAACACCTGGTAGACACCGCGACGATTGGCGTCCTCGTTCAGGTGAGTGGGGTTTTCCCGCGTCGTGCTCAAAAAACGCACCCATGATGTCAGGATAATCCACGCATTGAGCGTGAGAGATTCGATCTGGACCTTGTCCATGTCGAGAATACGGGCGTCGACAAAGCCGCTGTAAATGGACATCGCCTTGATCAGGCAGTGCTGGGAAAAGCGCCGGTAACGCACCGCCAGCTCTGCATCGGCTTCGAGCAAATGCTCAAGATCTCGGTGTAGAAAACGGTAGCGCCACATGCTGTCCAGAATCGCCATGAGGTAATGACGCTTGTCTTCGACGTTTGGTAAACGGCCCTTGGGCGGGTGCAGAAAGCTGTCGACCAGTGTTGCGTATTCGGTGAACAACTCGGCGATGATCGCTTGCTTGTTGGGGAAGTGGTAATAAAGATTCCCGGAAGAAATCTCCATGTGCGCGGCAATGTGATTGGTGCTGACACTGCGCTCGCCCTGCTGATTGAACAGCTCAAGGCTGCTGTGGACGATGCGTTCTCGGGTCTTGATGCGTACGGTTTTGATGCGCGGCGCCATGTTCAACTCGAACGTCGAAGCGTAACAGGATTGTGCCGGATCTTAACGCAAGCGTCGGATCGGTTGCAGACTTCATCGCTCCACGGCAGTCGCGAGCCTGAATTTGACCACCGTCGCAACCCCCACGCCGAGCAAGCCAGCCGCCAGTGTATTGACCAGTATCACCCCGCGCAGCCCGATGGGCGCCGTAAAAGTCCCGACCAGCAGCCCGGCCAGTGGCTGCGAAAGGTTATTCAACAGCGTGATGACGCCAACCGTCTTGCCGAAGTCGCGGGCCGGGATAATCCGCTGGCGGATGCTGCGCATGTACACGTTGAACATCTTGTCGAAGCCCACGATCAGCAGGAACCCCACAACGTAAACCTCGGAACATGCGCTGGTGGCGGTGATAAATGCGCCCAGCAACAAGGCGATGTAGGACATCGAACCGAGTAGTTTCAGCGACAGGCTGACCCGGGCGAGGAGGTACAAAATTGCGATCGTCAACAGCGCACCGGCCGCTTGCAGGCCTGCGTAGAAGTCCTTGGTTTCGCCGAATGAGCCAATCACCATCGCTGCCGAACTGGCCAGAGTGACCCCCACGATCAGGTTGACACCGATGGCCAGCAAAATGATCTTCTTTAGTTCTGCCAATCGGAGAATGTGCCCAATCGCGATTTTCAGCGGCTGCGTCCAAGTGCCTGGATGCTGCTCGAAGCGTTGGAGGGTGACCTCGCTTTTGTATTGCCAGACTCGCATCGTCAGATCCGCTGCGACGAAAACCAGCGCGACACCTAGAACCACGCCCCACCATGGGATCACTTCCAGCGCCAGCGCCGCCAACACGGGGCCGAGCACTAGCCCGGTCTGGTCGGCGATCTGGGAGTACGAGAGCGTCTTGCCATAGTGATAATCCGGGAAAATATGAGGCATCACCACCTCCCTGGCCATGATGCCCTGGGTAGTCAGAATGCCGCAGACCGCCGACAGCAGGATCAACCAGTAAATCCCGCCGAATGCTCCATACAGAGCCATCGCAACCAGGCAAATCAAAGCCCGGTAGAGCTGGCTGATCTGCAGCAACCGAATGGGTGGGTACTTATCGCAAAGCACCCCGCATACAGGGAATGCAAGAAAGCGCGGCAGGGTTTCGGCAAAGAACGCCAGACCCGCCAGGGACGCGCTTTGCGTGGTCTGAAAAACGACCAGCGGCACCAGAAACAGCAGAACCTGATCCGCGAGACGGGAGAGAAAAAGGGATAGGAAAAACGCCAGATAATCCGTGCGCATTGAGACTCCGTGTCAGGTGCCGTGGGGCGGCGACGATGCTTGTCCGGGCAGTCTGCCGCGCAGCTGTGCGCCAGCGCAAGGAGGCGAAATGCATCAAGGCGCTTGCTCCCCGTCTTGGCCGTCTCAGCCCGCTGCGATACCATCCAGTCCCCAACGAACTCCGACCAGGACGACGCGATGAACCGAGTGTTGTACCCAGGCACCTTTGACCCGATCACCAAGGGTCACGGCGATCTGGTCGAGCGCGCCTCGCGCCTGTTCGATCAAGTAGTGATCGCCGTTGCCGCAAGCCCCAAGAAAAACCCGCTGTTTCCGCTGGAGCAACGTGTGGCTCTCGCCCGTGAAGCGACCAAACACTTGCCCAATGTCGAGGTGGTCGGCTTCTCGACGCTGCTGGCGCACTTCGCCCAGGAGCAAAACGCCAACATTCTGCTGCGTGGCTTGAGGGCGGTTTCGGATTTCGAGTACGAATTCCAGCTGGCCAACATGAACAAGCAATTGGCCCCGGACGTCGAAAGTCTTTTTCTCACGCCGTCCGAACGCTACTCGTTCATTTCATCTACGCTGGTCAGGGAAATCGCAGCACTGGGCGGGGATATCACCAAGTTCGTACATCCTGCCGTGGCCCAGGCGCTGAGCGAACGCTTCAAAGGCTGAGGCCTTGCGTCGAGTCATGGTGCATACCGAGCGCTAATGCGGCACAATTCGCCGCATTCGTTTTGATATGCCCCGGTGTCGACCGAGGCAGGAGTATCCATGTCCCTGATCATCACCGACGATTGCATCAATTGCGACGTCTGCGAACCCGAGTGCCCGAACGAAGCGATTTCACAGGGCGAAGAGATCTACGTGATCAACCCCAACCTGTGCACCGAGTGCGTGGGTCACTATGACGAACCACAGTGCCAGCAAGTCTGCCCCGTCGATTGCATCCCGCTGGATGAAAACCACGTGGAAAGCAAAGACCAGCTCATGGCCAAGTACAACTTGATTACCAGCAAGGCATAACCCGGACGCATTCCCTGTCGGCATACGTGCTTTCGCCGAAGACACTGGCCTAAACCGCCTGTTGATTGAGCGAGAGACGCATGATTTCAATGCTGGAACGGATACCTGCTTTGTCAGGCGCAGCGGTTTTGCTGTGCGTTTTTTCGGCTTACGCCAGCCCTGATCGTCCAGATCAGGCCGCCATCGCCAGCCCGCACCCTATCGCAACGGCCGCTGGCCAGGAAATCCTGGTCGACGGCGGCAATGCGTTCGATGCGGCTATCGCCATCAGCGCCACACTGGCTGTCGTCGAGCCTTATGGTTCAGGGCTCGGCGGTGGCGGGTTTTTCTTGCTGCGTCAATCGGGTGAGCCCGTCCAGTATCAATTTCTGGATGCTCGCGAAAAAGCCCCGCTCAAATCCAAACCAAAGATGTTTCATCGCAAGGGCATCGTGCAGCCAGACCTTTCCCTGAATGGCCCTCTGGCGGCCGCCATTCCAGGCCTGCCCGCCGCGCTGGTCGAGCTTGCCGAACGCTACGGCCGCTTACCGCTTTCGATTTCACTGGCCCCGGCGATCCGTGTGGCTTACCGCGGCTTCAAGGTGGACAGCGTTTATCGAGAGCGCGCCAATTGGCGATTGTTTGCACTGCGCAATAACAAGGAGAGCGCGCGCCTGTTCCTGCGTAACAACGAGGTGCCGAATCTGGGCGAGGTCATCACCCAACCGGAGCTGGCGCAGACCCTTGAGCGCCTCGGTGATAAAGGCCGGGCAGGATTTTACAGCGGGTTGGTGGCTCAGGCGCTGGTCAGCGGGGTGCGACGCGCCGGCGGCATCTGGAACTACCACGACTTCGAAGAATACGAGGTTGTCACTCGTGCGCCCCTGCGATTCCAGATGGCCGATCAGCGCGAACTGATCAGCGCGCCTCCGCCCTCCGCGGGTGGAATTGCACTGGCACAAAGCCTGTCCATGCTGCAGCAACTGCCGTGGCGAGAGTCGGAAAACATCCAGCGCGCTCACTATGTGATCGAAGCTCTGCGCCGCGCGTACCGTGACCGCGTGCTCCTGGGTGACCCGGACTTCGTGCCCAACCCGGTGGCTCAGGTCCTCGCCACCGATTATCTACTGCAATTGACCACCAGTATCGACCCGCACCGTGCCACGCCCAATAACATACTGCCGCCAGCGCCCCGCTGGCGTGAAGGCGAGAACACCAGCCATTTCGCCGTCCTTGATACGGAGGGCAATGCGGTGACCGCAACGCTTTCGCTCAACCTGCCGTTCGGATCGGCCTTCACCGTGCCCGGCACGGGGGTCATTCTGAACGATGAAATGGACGATTTCGCCATTGATCCCAAAGGCCAGGGCGGCGCAGCGTTCACCAGTATTCACCCCAATGCCGTCGAGCCCGGCAAACGGCCTCTGTCGAGCATGAGCCCAAGCTTCATCGAAAGTCCTCGCAGCCTTGCGGCATTCGGCACGCCCGGCGGCAGTCGTATTCCCAGCATGGTTTTGCTGTCGATGCTGAAATATCTCGACGATCAACCGATCAGCAGCTGGACCTCAACGCCGCGATATCACCATCAGTACACGCCGGATGTGGTGGAGTACGAGCCGGGAACATTTACCGAGCAAGAGCTGATCGACCTGCGTGAGCGCGGCTATGCCCTCAAGGAAACAGCTCGGGATTTCGGCAATCAGCAGGTGCTGATGTGGCACAAAAACAACGCCCGGGTCGAAGCGGCCAGTGACCCTCGCGGCATCGGCGTCTCAACCACTTTCAAACCCGATGCTGCGCTGAAGATGATGCGCAGCTGCGCTGATCAGTCCTGTTTGCCGTAGCCATCGCCCGTGCAGCCAAGGCAGCGGACGAAGGCTGCTTTGCCGGGGTCAACGACCAGCGCCTTGCCGGTGCGACCGATGTTGCCTCCAGCGGCAGTAAAGGGCAGTGCAACCACGAACAGACCGGCGCCGATCACGGTTGCAACGATCAGGATCGGACGAGCAATGAGAAGGTCACCGATCATTGCGTAAGCGGGTGGATTCTGGATTTCGTAGACAGGATCGCCACTGCCGGCCCCGTCGATCTGGGCCAGCGCGGGCGTCATTTGCAGGCCGAAAAGCAGCGCCAGCGTGGCAGCAAGAATGCGAAACGGGCTCATGGCGTGGTCCTTCAGGCTAAAGCGAAATGGTGCTGTTCACTATAAACAGGGCTTGGGCTTACGCAAGGGGGTGCGTGCCCCGATCACGGCACGCACTCCGTAGGAGGCCTCGTAAAAGCCGCGGTGAAACCGCTACGATCAGCCACAACCTCCGCAAAGGCCGGCGCTTACTTCTGGCACTTGGGGCAGTAAACACTGGCCCGCTGGCCCAACTTTGCCTCGCGTAGCGTGGTCCCGCAGACTTTGCACGGCTGTCCACCACGCCCATAGGCGAACAGCTCCTGCTGAAAGTATCCGGGCTGACCGTCACCGCCGATGAAATCGCGCAGCGTCGTGCCGCCACGTTCGATGGCCGCTGCCAGGATTCGCTTGATTTCGATCGCCAGCTTTATATAGCGCACCTTTGCGACGCTTCCGGCGGCGCGACGCGGATCAATGCCCGCGGCGAACAGCGCCTCGGTCGCATAGATATTGCCGACACCGACAACGATTGCGTTGTCCATGATGAATGGCTTGACCGCCATGGCCCTGCCCCGCGACAGCTCGAACAGGCGCAGGCCGTCAAAGACTTCCGCCAGTGGTTCCGGGCCCAACCGCGCCAGCAGCTCGTGATTGAGCGGATCGAGACTCCACAGCATCGCACCGAACCGGCGAGGGTCGGTATAGCGCAGGGCCATGCCGGACTCCAGCTCGATGTCTACGTGCTCATGCTTGAGTGGCGGCAGGCCTGCATCGACCAGCCGCAAGTTGCCGGACATGCCCAAGTGAGCGATCAAGGTGCCCACTTCAGCCTGGATCAGTAGGTATTTGGCGCGCCTTTCGACAGCCACGATCTTTTGCCCTGACAGGCGCACGTCGAGGTCTTCAGGGATCGGCCAGCGCAGACGGCGATCACGCACGATCACTCGGCTCACGCGCTGGCCTACCAAATGGGGCGCAATGCCCCGACGGGTTGTTTCGACTTCAGGTAATTCAGGCATGCGGCAGCTCGATGTAGGGTCAGGCGCAGACGCGCGGCGTCAGTGTGCGCTCAGCTCGCGGATACTTTCCTTGAGGTATTCGAAGTCATAATCGGACAAGCCGACGTAGTCCAGAATCAGATGCCCGATGCTGTCCCACTCATGGTCGACAGGATGGTTGCCGAGCACCTGGTGGGACTGGCACACGTGTTCGGCCATCTTGAGAACCGCCAGCAGGTTCTTCAGTGGCGCGTTTCGACCCGAGTCGTCCTGAAAAATCGCCAGCGCATTATGGTGGTTCGCGATCGCGTTACTGACATGTTCCGGCAATCGCCAGGATTTGGCAGTGAAGTACCCGACGACGGCATGATTGGTATTGAGCAAACGGTTTTCGGTGTCGACCACGCGGCATTCGGGCGTTGCGTTGGCATAGGCTTCTTCCAGCACGCTCATGTAGTCAGGAAAGCGCTTGATCATCAGCGGCACGCCGCAGTCATGAAACAGCCCCAACGCGTAGGACTCATCGACCGTTTGCGAACCGATGCGTTTGGCCAGCGTCAGGCTGGTCATCGCGACGTCCTGGGCCGTGTCCCAGAAGCGGTTGAGCACGACGATGGTTTCGTCGCTCATCTCGCCCTTGATTGACTGGGCGTTGATCAGGTTGATGACCGAGCGACTGCCAAGCAGGTTCACTGCGCGCTGGATGGAGGCGATCTTGTTGCTCAGGCCGTAATGGGGGGAGTTGACGAGTTTCAGCAGCGCGCCGGATAGCCCGGGATCCTGGGAGATCAGTCGTGCGATTTCACCCAGGTCGGGGTCGGGCATGTACTGCTCCATCTGCAAATCCACCATGATTTGCGGCTGGGGCGGCACGCTGATGCCTTGTAACGCCTGCTGGATCTGCTCGGACGTAAGCTCTTGGGACATAAGTTCACACTCAGGGTCAGGGCACGATTCTAACCCCTTGCGCCCATGCTTCGACAACCGGGCAAGGATTCAGCGGATCCGACGGACAGCCAGACGGTCATTGAGCCGAGTGCGCCCGGCAGCAGCTTCACGCGCTATACTCCCGCTCTTTTTTCCGGAGCGACGTCATGTCCCTGCCTAGCTTGCGCCTCAAGCCCAACGCCGATCGCCGCCTGCGTGCCGGTCATTTGTGGGTCTACAGCAACGAAATCGACGTAGCTGCCACTCCACTCAACGGCTTCGCTCCGGGCACCCAAGCCATTCTGGAAACCGCCGGTGGCAAGCCTTTGGGCATCGTCGCCATGAGCCCGCAGAACCTGATCTGCGCACGCTTGCTGTCCCGCGACATCAAGTTGCCACTCGACAAGTCGTTGCTCGTTCATCGCCTGAATGTGTGCCTGTCGTTGCGCGAGCGTCTGTTCGACAAGCCGTTCTACCGCCTGGTTTACGGCGACTCGGACCTGCTGCCGGGTCTGGTGGTTGATCGTTTCGGCGACATACTGGTCGTGCAACTGGCGTCAGCGACCATGGAGCAGCACAAGGACGACGTGCTCGCCGCGCTGATTCAGGTGACCAAGCCGAGCGGCATCCTGCTCAAGAACGACTCCGCTGCACGGGACGCTGAAGGCCTGAACCGTTACGTTGAAACCGCGTTTGGCGTGGTGCCGGAATGGGTTGCGCTGGAAGAGAATGGCGTGAAGTTCGAAGCACCTGTGATGGAAGGTCAGAAGACTGGCTGGTTCTACGATCACCGCATGAACCGTGCGCGTCTGGCGCCGTATGCCAAGGGCAAGCGGGTGCTGGACCTGTTCAGTTACATTGGCGGCTGGGGCATCCAGGCCGGTGCGTTCGGCGCCAGCGAAGTCTTCTGCGTCGACGCCTCGGCGTTCGCACTGGACGGTGTGGAGCGCAATGCGGCACTCAACGGCTTCGCAGAGAAAGTCACCTGCATCGAAGGTGATGTCTTTGAAGCGCTGAAAGAGCTGAAAGCAGCTGAAGAGCGGTTCGACGTGATCATCGCCGACCCGCCTGCGTTCATCAAACGCAAGAAGGACATGAAGAATGGCGAGGGCGCCTACCGCCGTTTGAATGAGCAAGCCATGCGCCTGCTCAGCAAAGACGGCATTCTGGTCAGCGCATCCTGCTCAATGCACCTGCCGGAAGACGACCTGCAGAACATCCTCCTCACCAGCGCCCGTCATCTGGACCGCAACATCCAGCTGCTCGAGCGCGGCGGCCAAGGCCCGGACCACCCGGTGCATCCTGCTATCCCTGAGACGCGCTACATCAAAAGCATCACCTGCCGGTTGCTGCCTAACAGTTGATGTATTGCCTGGCCTGACGCCTTCGCGGGCAAGCGCGCTCCTACACCGGACCGCGCAAGCCCGTCCGGGTTGTAGGCGATCTCGCTATTGCAACCGGCGTAATGCCGCGACGTCAGGCGCACCCGGGGGTTGCTTTGGCCTGTGTTGGTCCGCTAGACCCGTCGGCTGCGTCGACCTACATTGGCCAGTTGAACCCATTGGCCGCGTCGGCCACGTTGGGGCGTTGAACGGTTGAGCGTTAAGCGTTGGCGTTGGCGTTGGCGTTGGCGTTGACGATGATATTGGCACGTCACGCGGTCCACTGTAGGAGCGCGCTTGCCCGCGAAAATTCTCGAAAGCCACCGCTGCCCCCAACCAGACCGAGAGCCGACCGCTGCCACTTCTCACCATTCCCTCCCGCCCTCACAGGTGTAGAATCAGCGCTATTCATCGCCAGTCATCCCCGGCGGGTTTATGAGCTCAGGCTGGGCGTACGGTGATCCCGTGTCGTTCGGTTTCTTCGCTGCATCCGGTCACTGCCTCTTGCACACGACGTCACTAGAAGCTCACTCCCTTCCTTACTAGCCGATTAGCCGGAGTGCTCCAATGCCTGATTACCGTTCGAAAACGTCCACCCACGGCCGCAATATGGCCGGCGCGCGCGCCTTGTGGCGTGCCACGGGCATGAAGGACGAAGATTTCAAAAAACCGATCATCGCCATCGCCAACTCGTTTACCCAGTTCGTGCCAGGCCACGTCCACCTCAAGGACCTCGGCCAACTGGTCGCGCGCGAGATCGAACGAGCTGGCGGCGTGGCCAAGGAATTCAACACCATTGCCGTGGATGACGGCATCGCCATGGGCCATGACGGCATGCTGTATTCGCTGCCCAGCCGCGAGATCATTGCCGACTCGGTCGAGTACATGGTCAATGCCCACTGTGCCGACGCCATTGTCTGCATCTCCAACTGCGACAAGATCACCCCCGGCATGCTGATGGCTGCGTTGCGCCTGAACATCCCGGTGATCTTCGTTTCCGGCGGCCCGATGGAAGCCGGCAAGACCAAGCTCGCCAGCCATGGTCTGGACTTGGTCGACGCCATGGTCATCGCTGCGGACTCCACTGCCTCTGACGAGAAAGTCGCCGAATACGAGCGCAGTGCATGCCCGACATGTGGCTCGTGCTCGGGGATGTTTACCGCCAACTCGATGAACTGCCTCACCGAAGCCCTGGGCCTTGCGTTGCCCGGCAACGGCTCCACGCTGGCGACCCACTCTGACCGCGAGCAGCTGTTCCTGCAGGCCGGCCGCACCATCGTAGACCTGTGCAAAACCTACTACCGCGACAACGACGACTCGGTTCTGCCGCGCAATATCGCCAACTTCAAGGCGTTCGAAAACGCGATGACCCTCGACATCGCCATGGGCGGTTCGACCAACACCATCCTGCACTTGCTGGCTGCCGCCCAGGAAGCCGAGATCCCGTTCGACCTGCGCGACATCGATCGCCTGTCGCGCCGCGTACCGCAACTGTGCAAAGTCGCGCCGAACATCCAGAAGTACCACATGGAAGACGTTCACCGCGCCGGCGGTATCTTCAGCATTCTGGGCTCGCTGGCCCGTGGCGGTTTGCTGCACACGGATTTGCCGACCGTGCACAGCAAGTCGATGGAAGAAGCCATCGCCAAGTGGGACATCACCCAGACGGACGACGAAGCGGTTCACCACTTCTTCAAGGCTGGCCCTGCAGGTATCCCGACGCAAACGGCCTTTAGTCAGTCGACCCGTTGGGAGACGCTGGACGACGATCGCGAGAACGGCTGCATCCGCAGTGTCGAGCACGCTTACTCACAGGAAGGCGGCCTGGCCGTGTTGTACGGCAACATCGCACTCGACGGCTGCGTGGTGAAAACCGCCGGCGTCGACGAGTCGATTCACGTGTTCGAAGGCAACGCCAAGATTTTCGAAAGTCAGGACAGCGCCGTGCGCGGCATTCTGGCTGACGAAGTGAAGGCCGGCGACATCGTGATCATTCGTTACGAAGGCCCGAAAGGCGGCCCGGGGATGCAGGAAATGCTGTACCCGACGTCTTACCTGAAGTCCAAAGGCCTGGGCAAAGCGTGCGCGCTGCTGACCGATGGGCGCTTCTCGGGCGGGACCTCTGGCCTTTCCATCGGCCACGCCTCTCCTGAAGCAGCGGCGGGCGGTGCAATCGGTCTGGTTCGTGACGGCGACAAGGTGCTGATCGACATTCCCAATCGCTCGATCAATCTGATGATCGACGACGCGGAAATGGCTGAACGTCGCGCCGAGCAGGAAAAGAAAGGCTGGAAGCCGGTTGAGTCACGCCCTCGCAAAGTGACCACCGCCCTGAAGGCCTATGCCCTGTTGGCCACCAGCGCCGACAAGGGAGCGGTGCGTGACAAGGCGATGCTCGACAAGCTGATGCCGTAAGCATCCTTGCGTAGCTGAAAACACCCCGCATGCCGGGGTGTTTTTTTGTCCCGATTTCGTCGGGCTGCGCTCCAGATGAGCGTATTTATGAGCCGATGGCTACCGTGATCGCACTCAGCAGAAGGCAGAGACTGGCGACCAACGTCAAACGCAAACGCATGGGTAAATACCAGGCGGGCAACGTCGCGGCTTTCACCAGGCGCCGATCCTGCCAGTAGTGCGCGACGAAACCGAAAATCAACAGCAGAAGCCCCAAAGGCGCCGGCAAGAGCAAAGCGGGCCAGGCGATCAGGGCCGGTATCACGCTCCAGATAAACCGCTCGCGACACTGATCCGCATGCAGGTCCTGAAGGGTCATGGCGAACCCCCAATGCAGTGCGCCCACAAAGCTCAGGATCACGGCGCCGTAAGCGACCAGCGCTTGCGTCAGGAAAGGCCGATATTGGGCTGAAAACAGGATCAGCAACAGCAGGCCAACGAACGGCAGCAGACCACCGTAGCCCAGCAGGGCGACGTACCTTGGCGGCGAAGACAGCGACGACGCTTTCATTTGAGTCCCTTTCAGTCATTTACGTGAAAGACTATGGCTCAAAAGTGCGTTCCTGTTTAGCTTCTCTTCGCTCGGCCGGAAAAGGCTCACATCCTGTAACCCACTGATCAAGGCCTGATCCATAGCCGCTGAGACCGCCCTCATGAATACGTTGATCTACTGGTTCCGTCAGGACCTCAGGCTTGCCGACAATCCTGCCTTCAGCCATGCATGTGAGCTTGCCACCACGCTCCTGCCGGTTTACTGCACACCCGTGGCAACTACAACGCCATGGGGATTCGAGCGTATCGGTGCCCACCGCCAATATTTCGAGCAGACCGCGGTCAGCGCATTGGCCGGGCAGTTGAGCGCACGGGGCAGCGCGCTGATGCAGATCAAGGGCGAGTCCGTCGCACGCCTTGTCGCGCTCGCCCACGACTTGGGTATCGATACGATTATTTGCGAACACATCGCAGCGCCGGAAGAGGATGCACAGGTGCAAGCCCTCCGCGCGGCAGGACTGACCGTGGAAGATCACTGGCAGTCGACACTGTTTACGCTGGATGAACTCCCGATGGCGGTCGAGGAGCTGCCTGACGTATTCAGCAGCTTTCGACGTCTTGTGGAAAAAGCTCACGCCTCGCCGCGCACTGTCATACCGGCCCCGACCACTATTCCAGCGCTGCCCAATGGCGTGAGCATTGACTCGACCACGCTGCAACCGCCTGCGCCTCTGGACTCACGCTCGGCATTTCCTTATCAGAACCAGGCGTTTCACGGCGGCGAGCACGCGGCCATCGAGCACCTGCAGCAGTATTTCAGCCGGGGGCTGGCGAACAGCTACAAAGCCACGCGCAACACCTTGAGCGCTGTGGACGACTCCACCAAGTTTTCGCCCTGGCTTGCGCGTGGTTCGCTTTCAGCGCCGCAGATTGCTCAGGCATTGAAGGCTTTCGAGGCCGAACACGGCGCCAACGACAGCACGTACTGGATTTATTTCGAGTTGCTGTGGCGTGACTACTTTCGCTTGCTGCACCTGAAATACGGTCGCCTGCTGTACCGCGCCAGCGGCCTGAAGGGCAGCAGCGAACCGGGCCACAACCCACAGGGGTTTGCGCGCTGGTGTCGGGGCGAGACCGGAGAGCCGTTGATTGACGCCGGTATGCGGGAATTAGCGGCAACCGGTTACCTGTCCAACCGAATGCGCCAGATCGTCGCCAGTTACCTGATTTTCGACCTGAAGGGCGACTGGCGCGCCGGGGCCGCGTGGTTCGAAGCACAGCTGGTCGATTACGACGTCTACAGCAATCAGGGCAACTGGCTGTACATCGCTGGCTACGGAACCGACCCCAGGGGCGGTCGCCGCTTCAACACCGCGAAACAGGCCGCCGAACATGATGCCGACGGTGCGTATCGCACGTTATGGGCCTGACCATGCGCGGCACGGCAACCGCCGTGCCGCGCGATGAGACGGCTTACTGAATTTCTTCCGGTTTGACGATCACCCAGTTTTTGTCTGCCGTTACCGGCAAGCCCTCTTTGGCCTGAGCCTCGGCGTTGGTCTTCATCATGCCGTTGAGCTGGGTCATGTACTTGTCCTTGCGATTGACCCACAGGTGAACGCCGCCTTTGCTGACGTCGACACTGTGAAAAAGCATATAGCCATCGCTGGAAGGTGTATCGCCTCCCACCAGAACCGGTTTTTTCCACTGATCGATATAGGTGAGAATCGCGGCCTGCTTGCCTGCCATCCAGGTCGCCGGCGTCCACAGGTAAGGCGTCAGCTCAAGCCCGAGGTTGGCTTTCTCATCGTATTTGCCCGCAGTGATCTGCTTGCGTGCAGTGGTCAGCTCACCCGTCTGACGGTTCTTCAGCAGCGTGGTCACACCGATGACGTTCTGCGGCTTCACGTTGTAGCCGTACTTGGGATCGGCGGCGACCATGCGCACCAGCTCCTCCGACGCCGCCGTCATCACATACACCTCGATGCCGTTTTCCATCAGCTTGTTGTACAGCTCGGCCTGGCCGGTGAAAACCTTCGGCGGCTGCACTTCGATGGTCTTGACCACGTCGCCTTCGTAATACGTGCTCGGCACCGGTTTGCCCGATGCCATCAGCTCGTCGACATAACCTTTGAGCTCCTGGAGGGTAAAGCCGGAGAACACCTGCGCGACCCATGGGTAACAGACCATGTCGTCGATTTCGCAGAGCCGGTAGTAGTAGCTGAACAGGCTTTCCTTATGGTCAGCGGTGTCCTTGAACGGGATGAGCTTGAGAGAGGGATCGAGCGAATCGCGGGTGATCAGCCCTTTGTTTTCCATGAACGGCAGCAGAGACTCTTCCAGGTCGTAGCGGTAGCTGGTGTTGTCCATGTCGAAAACGGCGAAGTTACCTTTGTTGGCATTGGCCGCAATCATCGCGTTGAGCTGCTTGGCCGCAGGGGCGGGCCAGTGGGTCAGCTCGGTGGCAGACACTTGAGTGGCACAGCACAGATAAATCGCAGCGGCCAGCAATGTTGGCGCAAGTTTCATAGTAGGTCCGCTCCCCGGTTGTTGGTTCGAAGAAGGACCGTAGCAAAAAGCCGTTACAAGTTTGATGCGTCAGCGACCGTGTCCGTTCCGAGGGCGTCACTGGAATCGCCATTCGCGCCAGATGACGAGAAAACGACATTTGTGTGACAGGGCTTGGCTGCTCAAAATTGTAGGAGTGAGCTTGCTCGCGAATAGGCCGGTACATCCCCTAAATCTTCACCGGCTGAAATACCATCTTCGCGAGCAAGCCCACTCCTACAGTTGACGGCATTCCTCCTGTAGGAGCGAGCTTGCTCGCGATAGCGATCGCGATAGCGATCGCGATATCAGATTCGCTCCCAAACCTCGAAACTGTACGCAGGCTTATCGTCGAGCGCCGGGTTCTCTGTGTTCGACACCAGCGTCCACTGACCCTCGTCAAACTCCGGGAACCACGCATCGCCTTCGGGACTCAGCGCCACGCGGGTGAGGTACAGGCGGTCAGCGCGCTCGAGGGCTTGGCCATAAAGTTGTGCGCCGCCGATCAGCATCACTTCGCTGACCCCTTGCTGGCGCGCCCACTCCTCAGCGCGATGCACTGCCGCGTCCAGAGAGGTAAAGACTTCGGCGCCTTCAAGCTGCAAATCCTGCTGGCGTGTGACCACCAGATTCAACCGGCCCGGCAACGGACGGCCCAGGGAATCCCAGGTCTTGCGACCCATGATGATCGGCTTGCCGAGGGTGGTCGCTTTGAAATACTTGAAGTCCCCTGGCAAGTGCCAAGGCATGGAATTGTCGATGCCGATGACCCGGTTTTCAGCGAGTGCGGCGATCAGGCTCAGGGGGAGATGTTTTTTCATGCCGGCGAGGATATCAGACCGCCCGGCCCCAGCACATTCGCTTGCCGCGCGGTCCAAGGACCAAACCCGCTCGCTGCCCGACGGCAGCCACACCGGTTATGCTGACCTACGATTTTACCGACGAGACGCCGCGTGACTGCACTGACTCCCCTTGACGAACTCTGGCTGACCGAAGCCGTACGCCTGCGCGAAGAACACGCGGGCCTGCTCGACGATGAAGAAGCCAACCGCCGTGCGCGTGCAAGCGGCGGCGACCTGCAAACCCGGATCAAACACCGCGCCCTGTGGCTCGCCGAACGGGACGGCATGCGCAAGGCACTGCATCACTGGAAACAAGGCGCGCGCCTGGCGTTGATCGGGCTGGCGGTGTTCGCGGTGGTCAGCGGCGCCGGACTGGCTTTCGCCGCATTGGGCGACGGACAGGCGCCCGTCAATGTGTTCTGGGCCTTGGGCAGTTTGCTCGGCTTCAATCTGATCTTGCTGATGAGCTGGATAAGCGGCGTGCTTTTCGCCGGGAAAAGCACGGCCGGCCTTGGTCGACTCTGGCTGTGGCTCAGCGAGAAGCTGGCGCGCGATGCACAGGCGGCACAACTGGCCCCCGCGCTGATTCTGCTGTTGCAGCGCAAGCGCCTGAATCGCTGGTTGTTGGGCACGTGCGTCAATGGTCTCTGGCTGCTGGCCTTGCTCAGCGCCCTGACAATCATGGTTTTACTGATGGCCACCCGGCGCTACGGCTTCGTCTGGGAAACCACCATTCTGGGCAGTGACACTTTTGTCAGCCTGACCCGAGGCCTGGGAGCGATTCCTTCGTTGGTGGGCTTCAGCGTGCCGACCGAGGCCATGATTCGCGCCAGCGGCGACAGTGCGCTGTCTATCGAAAACGCGCGTCAGGCATGGGCAGGATGGTTGGTCGGCGTGCTCATGGTTTTCGGCATCCTGCCGCGCCTGATCCTGACCGTGCTGTGCTATGTGCGTTGGCATGTCGGCCGCCGTGCATTGGCCCTTGATCTGAACCACCCCGGCTATGTCGAGTTACGCGAGCGTCTGATGCCAAGCAGCGAACGGCTGGGCATCAATGATGCTGCCCCGGCGCAGCTTCACGCCGTGCAGACCGGTCCAGCGGCAAGCCAGAGTCAGGGTGCGCTGCTGCTCGCCATCGAGCTGGATAATCAACATCCCTGGCCGCCCGCGCTTCCTGAAAACGTGACTGACGCTGGCGTTCTCGACTCACGCGAATCGCGGCGCACGCTGCTCGACCAACTGACACGCTTTCCCCCTGCCCGCCTCGTCATCGCGTGTGACCCGCGTCGCTCCCCTGATCGTGGCAGCCTGGCATTGATCGCAGAGCTGGCGCGTTGCGCGACAGCGACGCGTATCTGGCTACTGCCCGCGCCCGACGGACAAATACTGGACGCCGACCGAGTGGATGACTGGCACAGCGGGTTGCAGCAGCTCGAACTGAACTGGACCGACAGCGCGCCATTGACCTGGCTGGAGAGCGGACATGACTGACAAGGACATTGTTCGACCACTGAAACTGGCCGTGGTCGGCCATACCAACGTCGGCAAGACTTCACTGCTGCGCACGCTGACACGCGATGTCGGCTTTGGTGAAGTCTCCCACCGCCCGAGCACCACGCGACACGTTGAAGGCGCACGCTTGTCGGTTGACGGCGAGGCACTGCTGGAGCTGTACGATACGCCAGGGCTTGAGGACGCCATCGCTCTGCTCGATTACCTTGAACGCCTGGACAGGCCCGGCGAACGGCTCGACGGTCCGGCGCGGCTTGGGCGCTTTCTTGAGGGGAGCGAAGCGCGCCAGCGTTTTGAGCAGGAAGCAAAAGTGCTTCGCCAGTTGCTCGCGTCGGACGCTGGGTTGTACGTCATCGACGCGCGCGAGCCGGTGCTGGCCAAGTATCGCGACGAACTGGCCGTACTCGCCAGCTGCGGCAAACCTCTGCTGCCGGTGCTCAACTTCGTCACCAGCCCGCAACAGCGCGAACCTGACTGGCGGGAAGCCTTGGCGCGCTTGGGCCTGCACGCACTGGTGCGGTTCGACAGCGTTGCGCCACCTGAAGACGGCGAGCGCCGTTTGTATGAAAGCCTCGCTCTATTGCTGGAAACCTCACGGGGACGGCTTGAGCGTCTTATTGCCGATCAGCAGGCCCAGCGTGAAGCTCGTCGGCTGAGCGCGGCAAGGCTGATCGCCGAGCTGTTGCTGGACTGCGCAGCCTGTCGCAGAAGCGTCGCCACCGAAAACGGACTGGTGGAGGCCGCCATTGCTGATCTGCGCAAAGCCGTGCGGCAGCGGGAGCAGCGTTGCGTCGAGTCGCTGCTCAAGCTTTACGGGTTTCGTCGCGAAGACGCCTCAGCCAGTGACCTGCCATTGCTGGATGGGCGCTGGGGCGACGATCTGTTCAACCCTGAAACCCTTAAGCTGCTCGGCGTTCGAGTGGGCGGCGGCATTGCTGCGGGGGCGGCGGCTGGCGCGGGCGTTGACCTGCTGGTCGGCGGCGTCACACTGGGGGCGGCGGCATTGGTCGGCGCAATTGCCGGCGGCGCCCTGCAAACGGCGCGCAGCTATGGCGGCCGGCTGATGGGCAAACTCAAGGGCCAACGCGAACTGACCGTTGACGACGCAGTGCTGAGATTACTGGCTCTGCGCCAGCGGCTGCTGCTGCAAGCGCTCGAAGTGCGTGGGCATGCCGCCATGGAGAGCATCAAGCTGACCGCTCCACAGGACAAGACCTGGCGCGAAGGCAAACTGCCGGAGGCGCTGCATAAAGCCAGGGCACACCCGCAATGGTCATCCTTGAACCCGGGCGCAAAGCTCAACCAGACGGAGCGTCAGGAGCAAATCGAGGCGCTGGCAAACACCGTGCTCATCTGAACAAACGTCATCACAGATCGCCCAAGTAACAGCCGACAGTCGCATCGCTTGTTTTTGCCGTAGGGGAAACGCGCGCGGACCGGTATGATCGCGCGCCCGATACACCCGGAAGCACAGACCCATGAAACCCACCTTGATCGCCGCTGCAGAACTCGACCGCATCGAGACCTGGCAGAAATACTCCAGCTACATGTGCGGAGGCTGCATTTCCAGTTGCTGCACGCTGCCGGTTGAAGTGAAGATCAAGGACCTGATCCGCATTGGCATCGTTGACGAGTTCGAGCAGGGGGACAATCCCAAGAACATCGCCAAGCGCCTGCAGAAGGAAGGGGTCGTCGAGCGCTTCAATCAGAAGTCCGGGATTTTCACCTTGCAGCGCATGAGCAACAACGACTGCCTGTATCTGGACCGTAAAAGCCGGCTGTGCACCATCTACGACAAGCGCCCTGACACTTGCCGCAACCACCCGAAAATCGGCCCACGCCCTGGTTACTGCGCGTACAAGCCGAAGGAAGTTGTGCGCGAAAGCACAGGTACTCTGAACTCAAACTCCGGCCGGGTGCCGTTGAAGTTCTAAGACCCCTGCAGAGTTCGCGTACGCCTTCCCGGCTGAAGCCGGTCCTACCAAAGGCGCGTGGACCTCAGTGGGACCGGCTTTAGCCGGGAAGGGGCCGCATTGAGCGACATCGCCCTCACAGCATCGACACCGGCCGAACCAAAACTCAGACAAACAAAAACGCCCCCGGCCTTTCGACCGGGGGCGTTTTCGTTCAGCCGGGGCTAGTTACGCCTTGGCTTTCTTGGCAGCGCGGGTACGCTCGCCTTCGTCCAGAATCTTCTTGCGAAGACGGATCGACTTAGGCGTCACTTCACACAGCTCGTCGTCCTGGATGAATTCCAGAGCCTGTTCCAGGGTGAAGCGAACAGGTGGAACCAGAGCGATGGTCTCGTCTTTACCCGAAGCACGCATGTTGTCGAGCTTCTTGCCTTTGGTTGGGTTCACGCCCATGTCGTTGTCGCGGCTGTTGAGGCCGACGATCTGACCGTTGTAGATCTCCTGACCGTGCTCGACGAACAGCTTGCCGCGCGCCTGCAGGGTTTCCAGGGAGTAGGTCAGTGCCTTGCCGGTTTCAACCGAAACCAGAACGCCGTTCTGACGGCCAGACATGTCACCGGACTTCATGGTGTCGTAACGATCGAAGATCGAAGTCAGGATGCCAGCACCGTTGGTCAGGGTCAGGAACTGGTTACGGAAACCGATCAGACCGCGAGCAGGGATGTTGTACTCCAAACGAACACGGCCTTTGCCATCCGGCACCATGTTGGTCAGGTCGCCCTTACGCAGGCCCATCTCTTCCATGACCTTGCCCTGGGATTCTTCAGGGGTGTCGATGGTTACGTTTTCAAACGGTTCCTGCTTCACGCCGTCAACCTGACGGATGATGACCTCAGGACGGCCGACGCCCATTTCGAAGCCTTCGCGACGCATGGTTTCGATCAGTACCGACAAGTGCAGCTCACCACGGCCCGAGACCTTGAACTTGTCAGCCGAGTCGCCTTCTTCAACGCGCAGAGCAACGTTGTACAGCAGCTCTTTGTCCAGACGCTCCTTGATGTTACGGGAGGTCACGAACTTGCCTTCTTTACCGCAGAATGGCGAATCGTTGACCTGGAAGGTCATCGAAACGGTTGGCTCGTCAACGGTCAGCGGCTTCATCGCTTCGACCGCGTCCGGGTGGCACAGGGTGTCGGAGATGAACAGCGAATCCATACCGCTGATGCAAACGATGTCGCCAGCGGCTGCTTCTTCGACGTCGATGCGGTGCAGACCGTGGTGACCCATCAGCTTCAGGATACGGCCGTTGCGCTTCTTGCCATCAGCACCGATCGCGACAACCGGGGTGTTCGGCTTGACGCGACCACGGGCGATACGACCAACACCAATGACGCCCAGGAAGCTGTTGTAGTCCAGTGCCGAGATTTGCATCTGGAACGGACCGTCACGGTCAACCTTTGGCGCAGGGACGTTGTCGACGATCGACTGGTACAGCGGCGTCATGTCTTCAGCCATGTCGGTGTGATCCAGACCGGCAATGCCGTTCAGGGCCGAGGCGTAGACGACTTTGAAATCCAGCTGTTCTTCGGTAGCACCCAGGTTGTCGAACAGGTCGAAGATCTGGTCCAGAACCCAGTCTGGACGAGCGCCTGGACGGTCAACCTTGTTGATGCAGACGATTGGACGCAGGCCGGCTTCAAAAGCCTTCTTGGTCACGAAGCGGGTTTGCGGCATAGGGCCGTCTTGAGCGTCAACCAGCAGCAGAACGGAGTCAACCATCGACATCACGCGCTCTACTTCACCACCGAAGTCGGCGTGGCCAGGGGTGTCAACGATGTTGATGTGGTAGCCATTCCAGTTGATCGCGGTGTTCTTGGCGAGAATGGTAATACCGCGTTCTTTCTCCTGGTCGTTGGAGTCCATCACGCGTTCGTCGTTGAGCTCGTTGCGCTCAAGGGTGCCGGACTGGCGCAGAAGCTTGTCGACGAGGGTAGTTTTACCGTGGTCAACGTGAGCAATGATGGCGATGTTGCGTAGATTTTCGATCACTTGTGTATCTCGATCAGAGGATTCGGTCAGCTGACTAGTGTAGGCAGCTATGAACGGTGGAGCCGGCGAAAGCCGTTACGGCTGACGACTGGTGTCGGGGGGCCGGTGACGCAAGCCACAGGCAAACAGCCCCGGGCACTTAGCTCGGTCGATAAACGCGCACATTGGCATGCCCCTCACTGAGCAGATGATGAGCATGCAGGCGACTCATGACGCCTTTGTCGCAATAGAGCAGGTACTGGCGCGTGTCATCCAGTTCCTTGAAACGGCTGTTCAATGCAAAGAACGGCAGCGTTTGTACTTCGATACCAGCCAGGTCCAGCGGGTGGTCGTCAGCGTCATCCGGGTGGCGGATGTCGATAACCACTTGCCCTGCCAGCGCCTGGCCGACTTCTTCAACCTGAACGTCCTCGCCCAGTTCTTCGATCACACGATCGATCGGCACCAGACGAGCGTTTTCAAGCGCACGCTCAAGCACAGCCATGTCGAACGCTTTTTCTTCGTGTTCAACCCGGTTGCGCTTGGCTGCAGTCTTGGGGTTAACCGAGATCACGCCGCAGTATTCGGGCATATGCCGGGCAAAATCGCCTGTGCCGATCTGGTCGGCCAGGTCAATGATGTCCTGCTTGTGACTGGCAATCAGCGGTCGCAAGACCAGCTTCTCCGTTACGCAGTCGATGACCGACAGGTTGGGCAGCGTCTGGCTGGAAACCTGGGAGATCGCCTCACCCGTCACCAGTGCATCGATCTCCAGCCTGTCGGCAATGTTGGTCGCGGCGCGCAACATCATACGCTTCAATACTACGCCCATATGACTGTTATCGACTTTTCCGAGAATTTCTCCCAGAACTTCCTCGAACGGTACGCTGACGAACAGCACGCGCTGGGAGCTGCCGTACTTCTTCCAGATGAAGTGCGCGACTTCCATCACGCCCAGTTCATGGGCACGGCCGCCCAGATTGAAGAAGCAGAAATGGCTCATCAAGCCGCGGCGCATGATCTGATAAGCCGCGACGGTGGAGTCGAAACCGCCTGACATGAGGATCAGGGTCTGTTCAAGCGATCCCAGCGGATAACCGCCGATACCGTTGTGCTGGCTGTGGATCACGAACAGGCGCTGGTCACGGATTTCGATCCGGACTTCGACTTCCGGCGCCTTGAGCGAAATGCCTGCCGCATTGCATTCCCGACGCAGCTTGCTGCCGACGTATTTCTCGACGTCCATGGAACTGAAGTCATGGTGACCAGCCCGCTTGCAGCGCACCCCGAATATTTTGCCGGGGATCGCGTCACCGAAGTGCAGCTTGCACTTCTCGTAGATGTCCTCCATGTCGCCCAGCGGATACTGGTCGACTTGCAGGAAATGCGTGATGCCGGGCATGCAGCTCAGACGCTCGGTCATCTCGCGCAGGACTTTGGCATCCTCGACCCTGGTTTCGACCTCAAGGTTGTCCCACACGCCATCCACCACCAACGCCGGGTCCAGATCTCGGAGCACCGTACGGATGTTCTTGGCCAGCTGTTTGATGAAACGCTTACGCACAGGCCGGCTTTTGATAGTGATTTCTGGGAAGACTTTGACGATTAATTTCATGAAAACAGCGCGCTAGGTCCCGGTCGAAAAAGGGGGGCGCGGATTATAGCGGAAATTGCTCAAGGTTTAACCAGTTATCGTATAGCCGGTCATCAGCGCACCAAAACGGAACTGTATACAATCTTTCAGCACCATAACGGTGCGTACTTTTTCATTTATGCGACGCTTAGCGCCCGATATGACGCCAATTTGAGCCTGAAACCCAACACAGGGCACTGGCATGCAAATTGCTCCCTTGTGAGGCAGGTTGCCTTGGTCGAGTATCGCGGCCGGCATCACCAAAATTAAGGGGCCAACCACTACCCAGGCCCTAATCCACCCCGGAGGACAGCATGTCGAAGTCGGTTCAACTCATCAAAGATCATGACGTTAAGTGGATTGATCTGCGCTTCACGGACACCAAAGGCACTCAGCACCACGTGACCATGCCGGCCCGCGATGCGCTGGAAGACGACTTCTTCGAAGTCGGCAAAATGTTCGACGGCTCCTCCATCTCGGGCTGGAAAGGCATCGAAGCCTCCGACATGATCCTGCTGCCGGACGACGAAACAGCCGTTCTCGATCCGTTCACCGAAGAGCCTACGCTGATTCTGGTTTGCGACATCATCGAACCTTCGACCATGCAGGGTTACGATCGCGACCCACGCGCCATCGCTCACCGCGCCGAGGAATACCTGAAGTCGACCGGTATCGGTGACACTGTATTCGCAGGCCCTGAGCCGGAATTCTTCATCTTCGACGAAGTGAAATTCAAATCCGACATCTCCGGCTCCATGTTCAAGATCTACTCCGAACAGGGTTCCTGGATGTCCGACGCGGACATCGAAGGCGGTAACAAGGGCCACCGTCCAGGCATCAAAGGCGGCTACTTCCCGGTTCCACCGTTCGACCACGACCACGAAATCCGCACCGCAATGTGCAACGCGCTGGAAGAAATGGGCCAGGTCGTCGAAGTTCACCACCACGAAGTGGCAACCGCTGGCCAGAACGAAATCGGCGTGAAATTCAACACGCTGGTCAAGAAGGCTGACGAAGTTCAAACCCTGAAGTACGTCGTGCACAACGTTGCAGACGCTTACGGCCGCACCGCTACCTTCATGCCGAAGCCTCTGTACGGCGATAACGGTTCGGGTATGCACGTTCACATGTCCATCTCCAAAGATGGCAAGAACACCTTTGCTGGCGAAGGCTATGCCGGCCTGTCCGATACCGCTCTGTACTTCATCGGCGGCATCATCAAGCACGGCAAGGCGCTGAACGGCTTCACCAACCCGGCGACCAACTCCTACAAGCGTCTGGTTCCAGGTTTCGAAGCGCCGGTCATGCTGGCCTACTCGGCCCGTAACCGTTCTGCTTCAATCCGTATTCCTTACGTCAACAGCCCTAAAGGCCGTCGTATCGAAGCACGCTTCCCGGACCCGGCTGCCAACCCGTACCTGGCGTTCGCTGCACTGTTGATGGCTGGCCTGGACGGCATCCAGAACAAGATCCACCCTGGCGATGCTGCTGACAAAAACCTGTATGACCTGCCGCCCGAAGAGGCGAAAGAGATTCCACAAGTGTGCGGCAGCCTGAAAGAAGCCCTGGAAGAGCTGGATAAAGGTCGTGCGTTCCTGACCAAAGGCGGCGTGTTCAGCGACGATTTCATCGACGCTTACATCGCTCTGAAATCTGAAGAAGAGATCAAAGTGCGCACCTTCGTACACCCACTGGAATACGAGCTGTACTACAGCTGCTGATCCAGCCGCGCCGGCGAGAGCCACGCGAACAAGAGGCCTCCTTCGGGAGGCCTTTTTGCAAAATGTGGAAAACTAATTCGGATCAGATAGCCTGAACCTCGTCGGTACTCAAATGGGACGTTGATCCATCTTCGAAATAAGAGCCATGGCATTCATCACTGGATTCCGCCTCCACATGAACCATGTGGCTATCGAGGGGGGAGACAACCTCTACCAAACCTTACATTTTTGCGGAATCCCATTCGCAAGCCTTTAACCGTGCCACAGTGGTGCCGCTGCTTTCATGCCTATCAATTTCCCCGTTCAAGTCCAGTTGAATATGAACCTCAAACCAGCCGGGCGTGATACTCACACAGTGCCTTCGTCCTCCTGTATTTTTCCACCAGTTAAACTCCATAAAATAATCATCGCCCGGGAACAAGTGTCCCACATCATACGCTACACCCCCAGGTTTCATCCCACCCTTATAAATCTCGTCCTGAACATTCCATATATACCTAATCTCTCCTTCACCTTCGGCAGGATACCTAACCGTAACCGATGGCCAAATAGCCTTAAAAATCAGATTGCCAAAAAATAAAATCAGCAACGCGTAAAAAAATAGTCTGAATTTCTTTTTAGGTTTGCTCACATTTATGCACCTGTGCTCCATCCCCCCAAAGAGTTGGCTCAAAGGCCAAAACTTCATCCACAATCAAACCGGCCGTTACTCCACCTTCCCAATACTCTCCAGCCAGCTTAATTCCAATGCTGATGGAGACTCTGTCAGCGACATCATCCCACGACCGCAACGAAGTCCGAGGGGTGGCTGTAGCATGAGGCCCAGGAAGCTCCCATTCGTTCCTAGGCTTGTTCCACACCTCTTTTACTTTCCTTAGAGTGTCTGAGGCAATCTGCTCAAGGCCGGCACCGTCCAACAATGCACTTTCGGAAATCCCACCGATAGTCCCTACATACCCATAATGGATGTTCGACCATATATCGTAGTAATAGTCGTACTCACCGTGCTTATGCCAAAAACCTCCGTAATTTTTACGGATTATCGGCTTATGATCCCAAGGCCGGTTTTGCCCCACCCGCTCTGTCCATAACGCAAGCGCCTCAGCTTTTTTCGCTAGCTCGATGGTATTGAAGTTAGGTACATGCCCCATCGTTAAGTAAAACGGCTGTGCAAAATATTTTCTGGTTTCCTCTACCGAATCATAACCGTTCAATTCCCTCATTTTCAAAACTGAAGGGTGGTGGATATTGCGATTCATCTCATCGGCGATGTAATCGGCGAGTTCCTTCATACGATCAGGATGAGTACATGCGGCCGTCACTGGCGCCGATGCGATTGGTAAGGCCGCAGCTTGCTGGGGCGCAAATGGAGGGACTGACGGGAACGTCGTGGACGCTGATGATGATGATGTAGAAAGCACCTGCGACGTACGCGACGTAACGGCTCCCGGAGAGAGCTTTGGTCGCGTAGCGCTTTCATAGGTGGCACTGTCTATCGAGTTCAGCAGCCCGGACCTGCATGGACACCCACTGAAACTGTCGAGCGTGCCGGCAACTCGTCGTCCGTGATAGGTAAAATTATCAATACCGCCAGTAACTTCGTATGTGTTGCCGTCCTTGCCGCAGCTTACGGGGTCACCTTCACAGATGCGCTCGTGTCCGTTGAGCGTAAAGATAGTTGAACCCGCCAGAATTTGTCCGCCGCACGAGGTTTTGTCACCTCGCACAAGATAATACCCTTTCATATCCACTTTTCTCCACTGGTGGCTTATACGTTCTTCCGATCTGGGGGCGCTGGGTTAAAAAGCGTCAGCTCGCCCACGGTAGATCTCGCATCTCTGCACCACGAGAAGTGAATGCAGCCTGACCCGATTGATTGTCATCCTTAATGAACGGCCGAAGCGTCCAACTATCTGACCAACCCCGTCAGATAACGCTGATATGGAGCGAGGGTTTTTCTGGCAGATGCAGTTAGCATCCGAGTAGGTGAATGGAGGCCAAATTAGCGGATGGCGACTGGTTGGTCTGTAGGACGAATCTGATTTTTGGTTGACTGGGCAGGCGTCTTTCGGGATGCTTTTTTCCGAGCGCGCATTGTTCAGTCGCTATCAACATGTACCGAACCCATGAACGCCGCTCCCGGCAATCTTGCGTCAGGGCTCGGCGTTTTTTGATGCGCGGACACCCGTAACACCACGCTCTGCAAGCCGAAGTGTTAAACAGCGGGTACTCGATCGCACGTGAGGACGTAACCATGCTTAAAAAGCTCCAACTCGCTGTTCTGGCCTGCGGCGTGGTGTCCGCCGGCCTTCAGGCTGCTCCTGCGCAGCAGACTCCGGTGCAACTTCAGCCGCTCATTGCGGCCATGGAGCAAAGGCTGGAAATCGCCAATGACGTCGCGCGCAGCAAATGGCACAGCGGCAAGCCGGTGCAGGACAGTGAGCGCGAGCGTCAGGTGATCCAGAATGCGGAATCACGGGCGGGTGAATTCAAGCTGGGTGCCGACGATGTGCGGGAGTTCATGACCGCACAGATGGAAGCCAACAAGATGGTGCAATACGCGCGCATCAAGCAGTGGCGCGAAAGCGACCACTCCCCCGAGAAGCCCGAATCCAGTCTCACCGATGGCATCCGGGGTCGGCTGGATACGCTGCTGCCGGTGTTGATGCACAGTTACTCGGCGTTTCAGCCTTACCGCAGCGACACCAGGTGCCCGGATTGGGTGCAGTCGGAAATTCAGCGACAGGCCAACGATCCGGTCATCGTGACCGCGCTGCAGCGAGCAGCAGTCGACCTCTGCCGGACGACGCCAAACCAGTAAGCAGACGCGTAGCTCCGCTTCTCAACTGACACCGTCGCTCAGTATTCCTCTATGCTGATCCGGTGCCGCGCCATGCATTGAGCGCAGCACCATTGTTGTTGTCCTGATCGCTGCCTGGAGTGTTCATGCGTCAATGTCTCGCCCTTATGCTGCTGGTATTCGCACTGCCTGCTGCCGCGCAGATCTACAAATACACGGATGCCTCCGGGAACACGGCGTACAGCAACCAGCCGCCGAACGGCACCAAAGCCGAAACAGTCGAGCTGCCGCCACTAAACAGCGTAGAGACTGTCGTGCCCGCTCCGGCCCCGCCCCTGCCGGCGGCGCAGAACCAGAACCAGCAAAGCGCTACGGCTTATCAAGTGCTTGCGCTGAAAGACCTGCCTGAGGAAGAAGCCCTTCGCGCCAACAACGGCTCGTTTACCGTGGGCGTGGCGATCGAACCGCGCTTGCAGCCCGGACACCTGCTGCAATTGGTCGTGGATGGCGCGCCCTACGGACAGCCGACCAATGTTCCGCGGCTGCAGGTCCTGGAGCTTGACCGGGGAGAACACAGTTTTGCGGTGCAGGTACTGGAAAACCAGCGCTCCATCCAGCAAAGCGAGACGGTGAATCTGACAGTGCAGCGGGTCCATGCCGGACGACCTTAAACGCTTTTGCCGGTCCGTCGTTGCCCTGTGCGCGTTGATCAGCCTGAGCCAGACGGCCGTCGCAGAGGTTTATACCTACGTTGATGCAAACGGCAATCGAGTATTCACCGATCAGCCCCACCGCAACGCAAAGAAGGTCGACATTGCGCCGACCAACAGGGTTGAGCAGCCTGCGAATAAGCCGAATCGGGTCTCACGAGTCAAGGCGGCGCCGAGCCCGATCTTCCGCTATCAGCTTCTGCGCATACTGGCACCCGAGCCCGATAGCACTGTCCGTGACATCCAGGGCAACCTGAATGTCACCGTCACCAATGAACCCGAGCTTCAACCCGGCCATGTCTACCGGTTGCTGCTCGATGGCCAACTCTACGCAGCGCCAACGCGCAGCCCGGTTTTTCCGCTCACCAATATTGATCGCGGCACCCATCAACTTTCGGTCGAGATCGTTGACCAGACAGGGCGAGTACTTGAGCGCACACCCAACCAGCCCTTTCATCTGGTGCGCATCTCGCTGTCGCAGAAACGCCTCGCCCAACCCTGCAAGAACGATGATTACGGCGTGCGACCCGAGTGCCCCATCAAAGACAAGCCAGAAGAAGAATCGAGCTTCTTTCCTTTTTTCCGATGATGGGGCCAGCCTAGCCAAGCCCCATAATGGTGCATAAGCTGAACGAACTTTCGTTTAATCAGCCCATTTTGGTTCGGGGCCAAGCCATTCATGCACTGTCGCCGCGCCTGCCGTTCAAAAAACGCCCGCATTTCCCCGGACAACGCTTCTTTTCGGAGCCTTGGTTTGGTTTTTGCATTTTGTAATCAATACGCGGACACATCATACGTTTCAGCGGCTTCATAACGCTGGCAAAAGACCAATCAGAGCCTGCACCGGCGGCGCCGCCGACGTGCATTGAGCCATAAGAGGTCACCGGGATTCATGACTATCAGCGATGCGTTGCATCGGTTGTTACTCGACAACCTGACCACTGCCACGATTCTGCTCAACTCGGACCTGCGTCTGGAGTACATGAATCCTGCTGCTGAAATGCTGCTGGCCATCAGTGGTCAGCGCAGCCACGGGCAATTCATCAGCGAGTTGTTCACTGAGTCGGCTGAAGCGCTCAGTTCGTTGCGCCAGGCAGTGGAGCAGGCTCATCCCTTCACAAAGCGAGAGGCGATGCTGACGGCGCTGACCGGCCAGACGCTGACGGTCGACTACGCCGTCACGCCGATTCTCTCCCAGGCTGAAACCATGCTCCTGCTGGAGGTTCATCCCCGTGATCGTTTGCTGCGCATCACCAAGGAGGAGGCGCAACTGTCCAAGCAGGAAACCACCAAAATGCTGGTGCGCGGCCTGGCTCACGAAATAAAGAATCCCCTCGGCGGGATTCGCGGCGCCGCGCAGTTGCTTGCGCGGGAACTGCCGGAGGAAAGTCTCAAGGATTACACCAACGTCATCATCGAAGAGGCAGACCGGCTGCGCAATCTGGTTGATCGCATGCTGGGCTCCAACAAGCTGCCACTGCTGGCAATGACCAACGTCCATGAGGTGCTCGAGCGTGTATGCAGCCTGGTAGAAGCCGAGAGTCAGGGATGCATTACCATCGTGCGCGACTACGACCCGAGCATTCCCGACGTGTTGATCGACCGCGAACAGATGATTCAGGCGGTGCTCAACATCGTACGCAACGCGATGCAGGCCATCAGTAGCCAGAATGAGCTGCGCCTGGGCCGGATCAGTCTGCGCACCCGCGCCATGCGTCAGTTCACGATCGGCCATGTGCGCCATCGGCTGGTCAGCAAAATCGAGATCATCGACAACGGCCCTGGCATTCCGCCAGAGCTGCAGGAAACCATCTTTTATCCCATGGTCAGCGGCCGCCCGGATGGCACCGGGCTGGGCCTCGCCATTACCCAGAACATCATCAGTCAGCACCAGGGGCTGATCGAGTGTGATAGCCATCCTGGCCATACAACATTCTCGATCTTCCTGCCGCTGGAACAAGGAGCAGCGTCGACATGAGCCGTAGTGAAACTGTCTGGATCGTCGATGACGACCGTTCCATCCGCTGGGTACTGGAGAAAGCCCTGCAGCAAGAGGGCATGACCACTCAGAGTTTCGACAGCGCCGATGGCGTGATGAGCCGACTGGCGCGCCAGCAGCCGGACGTGATCATTTCGGACATCCGCATGCCCGGCGCGAGCGGCCTGGACTTGCTCGCGCGTATCCGCGAACAGCATCCGCGCCTGCCAGTCATCATCATGACGGCGCACTCGGACCTGGACAGCGCAGTGGCGTCCTATCAGGGCGGCGCGTTCGAATATCTGCCCAAGCCGTTTGATGTCGACGAAGCCGTCTCACTGGTCAAACGCGCCAATCAGCATGCGCAGGAACAGCAAGGCCTTGATATCCCGCCAACGCTGACCCGCACGCCTGAAATCATCGGCGAAGCGCCGGCCATGCAGGAGGTGTTCCGCGCTATTGGCCGATTGAGCCACTCCAACATTACCGTGTTGATCAATGGTGAATCAGGGACCGGTAAAGAGCTGGTTGCCCACGCCCTGCACCGCCACAGCCCGCGCTCCGCGTCTCCGTTCATCGCGCTGAACATGGCGGCGATTCCGAAGGACCTGATGGAGTCCGAGCTGTTCGGTCACGAAAAAGGTGCATTTACCGGTGCTGCAAACCTGCGTCGTGGCCGCTTCGAGCAAGCAGACGGCGGCACCCTGTTCCTTGATGAAATCGGTGACATGCCCGCCGATACCCAGACCCGGCTGCTTCGCGTGCTGGCCGACGGCGAGTTCTACCGGGTAGGCGGGCATATCCCCGTCAAAGTCGACGTGCGGATCATTGCCGCTACTCACCAGAACCTCGAAACACTGGTGCAGGCCGGCAAGTTTCGCGAGGACTTGTTCCACCGCTTGAACGTCATCCGCATTCATATCCCGCGCATGTCCGACAGGCGCGAAGACATCCCGACGCTGGCACGACATTTCCTCAGCCGCGCTGCGCAGGAACTGGCCGTTGAACCCAAGCTGCTGAAGTCGGAAACCGAGGAATACCTCAAGCACCTGCCTTGGCCCGGCAACGTGCGTCAGTTGGAAAACACCTGCCGCTGGATCACCGTGATGGCGTCGGGTCGCGAGGTTCACGTCAGCGACCTGCCCCCAGAACTGCTGAGCCTGCCGCAGGACGCGGCGCCGGTGACGAACTGGGAACAAGCGCTACGACAGTGGGCCGATCAGGCGCTGGCCCGCGGGCAGTCGAGCCTGCTGGACAGCGCAGTGCCGACGTTCGAGCGGATCATGATCGAAACTGCCCTGAAACACACCGCTGGTCGCCGTCGCGACGCCGCCGTGCTACTGGGCTGGGGCCGCAACACCTTGACCCGCAAGATCAAGGAACTGGGGATGAAGATCGACGGGGGCGATGACGACGAGGGTGAAGAAGCCTGAACGGGCTCAGCCCCTCATACTGACGGGTTAGGCGCAATGTAGGAGCCGGCTTGCTGGCGAACACGACATGTCAGGCGATGCTTCCATCACTGAGCCGTATGTTCGCCAGCAAACCTGCCCCCACAGCACTCACTGTTACTCAGCCGAAGACGGCTTCTCCCACAGGTTGATCCCGCCTTCCACCGCGAACCGATCAATCTCAGCCAGTTCTTCCTGACTGAATTCCAGATTGTCGAGCGCGCCGACGTTCTCGATGATCTGCTCCGGGCGGCTTGCACCGATCAACGCGGACGTGACGCGCGGATCGCGCAGCGTCCACGCCAGCGCCATCTGCGCCAGGCTCTGGCCACGGCGCTTGGCAATTTCGTTCAGGGCTCGCACGTGCTCGATGTTCTGCTCCGACAAATGCGCAGCCTGTAGCGAGCCGCCGCCTGGGCGGTTAACCCGCGCATCCTTTGGAATGCCGTTCAGGTATTTGTCCGAGAGCAGACCCTGGGCCAGGGCGGTAAACGCGATAACGCCTGAGCCCAACTCGTCGGTAGTGTCCAGCAGGTCTTTTTCTACCCAGCGATTGAGCAGGTTGTAGGCCGGCTGATGGATCAGCAGCGGCACTTTCCACTCCTTCAACAGGGCTGCCATTTCCCGGGTCTTGGCGCCCGAATAGGAAGAGATCCCAATGTACAGCGCCTTGCCTTGCTGCACGGCGGTGGCCAGAGCGCTCGCGGTTTCTTCCAGCGGGGTGTCCGGGTCAAAACGGTGGGAATAGAAAATATCCACGTATTCCAGACCCATGCGCTGCAAGCTCTGGTCGAGGCTGGCGAGCACATATTTGCGCGAACCTCCGCCCTGACCATAAGGCCCCGGCCACATGTCCCAGCCTGCTTTGCTGGAGATGATCAACTCGTCGCGATACTGCTTGAAGTCTTCCTTCAAGAGACGCCCGAAGTTGATTTCGGCACTGCCGTAGGGCGGGCCGTAATTGTTGGCGAGGTCGAAGTGGTTGATGCCCAGGTCGAACGCCGTGCGCAACATGGCGCGTTGAGTGTCGATCGGCGTGCTGTCGCCAAAGTTGTGCCACAACCCCATGGAAAGCGCTGGCAACACCAGGCCGCTTCGGCCCACGCGGCGATAGGGAATGCGTTCATAACGATTTTCGGCGGCGATGTAAGTCATCCAGTCCTCTCTTTCTTGTATGAGTGTCAGGGAACACAGCGAACCTGCGAGATTACTCGGATTTCCCGATGGCGCGGGGGTTCAAGATAAAGGACGGTTGCCCGGTCTGCGAACTCCCACGGCCAGGCATCGTGAGGTATTGGTGGCTGTGGTCAAACAACGAAATCCGTTGCGGGTTGTTTATGCGCTCGCCCGGGCATGTGAAGCTGGTCCCACTTCAACATTGGAGGCTCACCATGACGCAATCAGATAATCAAGTCGCTCGTCCTGTTGCCATCATCACCGGCGCCTCGCGTGGCATCGGTGCGCAAATCGCCCGGCGCCTGAGCGGCGACGGCTTTGCGGTAGTGATTAATTTCGCCAGCAGTGCGGGCGAGGCTGATGCGCTTGCCGCAGAGCTGAATGCTGCCGGCGGGCATGCCATCGCCATCAAAGCTGATATCGCCAGGAGCGACGAGGTCCGTTATCTCTTTGAGCAAACCGAAGCGCAGTTGGGAAACGTCGACGTGCTGGTCAATAACGCAGGCGTCATGAAGGCCCTGCCACTGGCAGAGACGAGCGATGAGCAGTTCGATCTGGCATTCAACATCAACGCACGCGGCACCTTCAACACGCTGCGCGAGGCCGGTGCCCGGATGAAGGATGGCGGACGCATCATCAACTTTTCCACCACTGCGTTGGCGCTGAACTTGCCGGGGTACGCGATCTATAACGCGACGAAAGCGGCCGTCGAGGCCTTTACCCACGTGTTTGCCAAGGAGCTGCGTGGCCGCAATATCACGGTGAACGCCGTTGCACCGGGGCCCGTCGCCACGGAGCTGTTCCTGCACGGCAAAAGCGAAGAGCAAATCCAGCACTTCGCCAACATGCCCCCGTTGCAGCGCCTCGGGCAACCGGAAGACATTGCCAGTGTGGTGTCCTTTCTGGCCGGCCCGGATTCAGGCTGGGTGAATGGGCAAGTGCTGCGGGCCAACGGTGGCTTGGCGTAGGAGCGATGCTGTAGAAACGCACTTGCCCGCAAAACGAGTCTGGTCAGTAACACTGAGGTTTACTGACCAGACGCTTTCGCGGGCAAGCGTCGTTCTACTTGAAACGCGTTGGCTTAGCGCACCAAGTGCAGGAACTGCATGTGCCGTTCGTACTGGTCGAGGATGTCATTGATCACCTGTTCCTTGGTGTAGCCCACCAAGTCGTAGTCCTGACTGCCTTCGCTCAGATGCACTTCGGCGCGGTAGTAGCGGCGATTGTTCAGTTGCTTCGAGCCCATGCCGCCACGCGCGAAGGACGGCGTGAAGTAGCCGCGCATCGTCGCCTGGTACACAAACGGCCGCTCTTCACCGTGACCAATTTCCAGACCCACCGTGTGATTGGCCGGGTCAGGCTGTGTCACCACGGTCAGGCCCTTCTCGACAAACACCGCCGTGACCTCTTCAATCGCTGGCCGGACGGTTTGATCCAGGAAGCGATAGACCTCGTCGCGCGAAGGAAACGCCACTGCCTGAGTCAGCCGCTGACGCCAGCCGCCACGTCGGGACCCGGACACCGGAGCCAGTGAATACAGCTGGGCGATCTTGCGCTGGGATTCCATGTAGAACGCCTTGTGCAGCCCCCACATCATCAGCAGCAGAATCAGCGAAAACGGTAGCGAAGTCAGCACCACGGCAGACTTCAACGCATCGATACTGCCCGAGAACAGCAAACCGCTGGTGATGAGTGCAGTCATCACGCCCCAGAACACCCGCAGCCATTTCGGGCCGTCTTCGTCGGGATTGCCCCCCTTGGCGGACAGCGTCGAGAGCACGACGGTGCCGGAGTCGGCAGAGGTGACGAAGAACACGAAGCTGATAAACACCGTGACAGCAATTACAGTTCGGCTCCACGGGTACGTTTGCAGCATCAGGTACAGGGTCATCGAAGGGTCTTCGATGGCTGACTGGCCCAACGCAGCCATGCCGTGGTTGAGCACCAGATCAATCGCGCTGTTACCAAAGATCGACATCCACGCCAGGGTGAAGCCCAAGGGGATCAGCAGCACGCCGAAGACGAACTCACGGATGGTGCGGCCGCGTGAAATACGCGCGATGAAGAGACCGACAAAAGGCGACCAGGCAATCCACCATGCCCAGTAAAAGACCGTCCAGCCGCCGAGCCAGTCGCTCGGGCCGTCATACGCATACACGTCAAAACTCTTGACCGGCAGGGCGCCGAGGTAATCACCAATGTTCTGCACCAGCGTGTTGAGCAGGTGTTGTGTTGGCCCTGCGAACAGCACAAACAGCAGCAGCGCGCAGGCCAGCAGCATGTTGATGTCAGACATCACACGCACGCCCTTGTCGACGCCGGCGATGGCCACCAGGATTGCCGCCCCCATCATGAGGGTAATCAGACCCACTTGAATCCAGTGGGTATGCGGCACGTTGAACAGGTAATCCAGCCCGGAATTGAGGTGCAGCACGCCGAAGCCCATGTCGGCGCCGAGCCCGAAGATGGTGGCGATGATGCCAAAACCGTCAACGGCGTAGCCGATTGGCCCGTTGATGCGCTTGCCAATCAAGGGGTACAGCGCCGAACGCAGCGCCAGCGGAAGATTGTGACGATAGGCGAAGTACGCCAGCGCCATGCCGACGAAGGCGAACACGCCCCAGCCGTGCAGGCCCCAATGCAGGAACAGCAGCTGCATGGCCTGGCGCGCCGATTGGGTGGTACCGCCCTCACCCTGCGGCGGCTGCAGCATGTGGGTCAGCGGCTCGGACACACAGAAGAAAAACAGCGTGATACTGATCCCCGCCGCGAACAGCATCCCTGCCCACGACAGGTAGCTGAATTCGGGCTCATCGTGGTCGGCGCCGAGCTTGATCTTGCCGTAACCAGACATCGCGGTGATTACCACGAAGAGCAAATACAACGTCATCGCCAGCATGTAGTACCAGCCAACCGTGTTGGCGGCCCAGTTCTGCGCGGCGAGTAGCCAGGCGCCCGAGGCTTCGGGGAAGCCGATCACGACCAGTCCGAAAATCAGGATGAAGCTGGCAGCGAAGTAAAAAACAGGGCCATTCATGCGAACGGACGTGCTGGTTGGTGCACTTGAATTATTCATGTGAACCCCGCCGCGCGGCGAGAGGAACGATCATGCAATGGGTATGCGGCAAAGGTAGGCCTCCTGAGATAAGCGGGCAGCGAACCACCGATTTAACTTGATTGAACGTTCAATTAAAACACGGATAGGTGCCGAGAGACTAATCCACGGTAGCGTGAAGCCCATCGAGGCGAGGGTAGGACGGATGACGAAAGCCTTTCGTTCCGTGGGCCAGGGAGGGATTTGATAGCGTTGAAAAACTATAGGAGCCGGCTCGCTGGCGAACCCGTCGCGTCAGGCAATTCTTCGCACCCGACACAGCACGTTTGCCAGCAAGCCGGCTCCCAAAAATCGAAACCCGCAAGGGTCAGTGACTGGCGCTCACCGCTTACTTGGGGCAGCCATCATCATGCTGCAGGCTCGCCTGATTGACGTTGCTGCCCGGTGGCACACCCCGCGTCAACCAGACGTTACCGCCAATGGTTGAGCCTTTGCCGATGGTAATGCGGCCCAGAATGGTGGCACCGGCGTAGATCACCACGTCGTCCTCCACAATCGGGTGGCGCGCATGGCCTTTGAGCAATTGCCCGTCCTCATCGGACGGGAAGCGTTTGGCGCCCAGGGTGACGGCCTGGTAGATGCGCACTCGCTCGCCGATGATCGCCGTCTCGCCAATCACCACGCCGGTCCCGTGATCGATAAAGAAACTCGGGCCGATCCGGGCGCCAGGATGGATGTCGATGCCAGTAGCGGAATGGGCCAGTTCGGCACTGATGCGCGCCAGCAGCGGTAATCCGTTGTGATACAGATGGTGGGCCAGACGATGGTGAATCACCGCCAGAATGCCTGGGTAGCACAGCAGGACCTCGTCAACGCTGCGCGCGGCAGGATCGCCGTGATAGGCCGCCAGCACGTCGGTGTCGAGGATGCGGCGAATGGTCGGCAGCGCGCTCGCAAAGTCCTGGATCAACCGCTCGGCATGCACATCGGCGCAGCTGGCGTCCTGACCTTGCTGCCGTGCGGCGTAACGCAACTCGAGCCGCGCCTGCGCCAGCAATGAGTTCAAGGCCACGTCGAGGGTATGCCCGACATAGAAGTCTTCGCTCTCTTCACGCAGGTCTACCGGGCCCAGCCGCATCGGGAACAGTGCACCGGACAGCGCGTCGAGGATGTCGCGCATCGCTTCGCGTGAAGGCAGCTCGCGGCCGCCCTTCTCTCCGCTGATTCGCCCGTTGCTGGTGCGCCAGTCATCACGTGCCGCGCGCAGCTCATCCACAATCCGCTGCAGTTGCCAGTGGCCGGTCACGCCTTCGGCGCAGGACTCCGGGGACAGGTCGGGAATAGTGCTCACGCAGGTTTCTCCTCAATTCAACGGCGAGTCAGGCTGGGTTGGCCGTAGTGGATTCACTCTACGACATCCGTTGGCGGCAAAAAAATAACTATTTTCGAAGGGCTTTTGTGTAAGGCATGGGCGCCGACAGGATGTTGCCCTGTAGGAAACGTCTGCCTATAGTCCTGCGACTTACTCGCAGACCTGTCGACGCCATCATGATCAAACAACAGCTTGCCCGTTTTAATCGTCTGGAACTGCTTGGCGGTCCGACGCCTCTGGAGAAGCTTGAACGCCTGTCAGCCTGGGCAGGTCGCGATGTTTACGTTAAGCGTGACGACATCACACCTCTGGCGTTGGGCGGCAACAAGCTGCGCAAGCTCGAATACCTCGCCGCCGATGCCCTGGCGCAAGGCTGCGATACGCTGATCACCGCTGGTGCGATTCAGTCCAATCACGTGCGCCAGACTGCTGCGTTGGCGGCAATGCTCGGTTTGGGCTGTGTCGCGTTACTGGAGAACCCGATCGCGACAACCGACAGCAATTATCTGAGCAACGGCAACCGCCTGTTGCTGGACTTGTTCGACGCCAAAGTCGAATTGGTCGAGAACCTCGACAATGCAGATGAACAATTGCAGGCCCTGGCCAGTCGACTGCGCGTAAGTGGCAAGAAGCCCTACCTGGTGCCGATTGGCGGTTCGAATGCGCTCGGTGCGCTGGGATACGTGCGCGCCGGTTTTGAGCTTGCGGAGCAGATCAGGCTAACCGACGTGTCTTTCGCAGCCGTGGTGCTGGCGTCCGGAAGCGCCGGCACCCACAGCGGTCTGGGATTGGCGCTGGCCGAAGAGTTGCCTGACCTGCCGGTGATCGGCGTCACGGTATCGCGACCGGAAGAGACCCAGGCCCCGAAAGTGCAGGGTTTGGCAGAGCAAACCGCACATCTGCTGGGTGAATCACTGCCCGCCGCTTTCAACGTGCAGCTGTGGGATGAGTACTACGGCCCCCGTTACGGCGAACCCAATGCCGGCACCCTGGCTGCAATCCGGCTGGTGGCCAGTCAGGAAGGGCTGTTACTCGACCCGGTGTACACAGGCAAGGCCATGGCCGGGCTGCTGGACGGCATTGGGCGGCAGCGCTTTGAAGACGGGCCGATCATTTTTCTACACACCGGCGGCGCGCCCGCCTTGTTCGCTTACCCGGACGTGTTTTCCCAAGGCTGATCCTGAACTCATGCGAACACCCATCACGAAATGGCTGCATATTCGATAAAACGCTAAGAAGGCAGTTTTTTATTATTTATGTTCATCGCGCTGGGGTTTTATGATCGCCGCCAGCCGGCGGGCAGGGCCTCGCAGGCGACTGAAAAAGCTGGATAAACGCGCAGCGTCAACGTAGCTTCGTCGGGACTGATATTGGCCTGACATTACAATTAAACAGGGGATTTTCATGAACATGTCTGCAATCCGCCGCACCTTCCTATTGTCTGCATTCAGCCTGGTGCTTGGCACAGGTCTGGTTACCCAGGCGGTCGCTGGCGATCAGTTGGCGACCATCAAAAAGAACGGAACGCTGAACGTCGGCCTGGAAGGCACTTATCCACCGTTCAGCTTCGTGGGTGAGGACGGCAAGCTGACTGGTTTTGAAGTCGAGTTCTCTGAAGCACTGGCGAAAGAGCTGGGGGTCAAGGTCAAGCTGCAAGCCACGCCGTGGGCTGGCATTCTGGCTGCACTGGACTCCAAGCGTCTGGATGTCGTGGTCAACCAAGTCACGATTTCTGACGAGCGCAAGAAGAAGTACGACTTCTCTGAACCCTACACCGTGTCTGGCATTCAAGCGCTGGTGCAGACCAAGGACGTCGGCACGATCAAGACGGCTGCCGATCTGAAAGGCAAAAAAGTCGGCGTCGGTCTGGGCACCAACTATGAAGAGTGGCTGAAGGCCAACGTGCCGGATGCGATCGTCAAGACCTATGACGATGATCCGACCAAGTATCAGGACCTGCGAGTAGGCCGTATCGATGCAATCCTCGTCGACCGCCTGGCAGCACTGGAACTGGTCGCCAAGACCAAAGACAAGCTGGCTGTATCCGGCGAACCGTTCTCTCGTCAGGAGTCTGGCATCGCGCTGCGCAAAGGTGAGCCCGAACTGCTGGATGCGATCAATAAAGCCATCGACAAGCTGCGCGCCGACGGCACCCTCGCCAAACTGTCGGACAAGTACTTCAAGGCTGACGTGACCAAATGATCCCGGAGAGCCTTCAGCTCGCGCTGGACTCCGCGCCCTTCCTGCTAAAGGGCGCGTACTACACAGTGGGCTTGAGCCTGGGGTCGATGTTTTTCGGATTGGTGCTGGGTTTCGGCCTGGCGCTGATGCGTCTGTCGAAGATCTGGGTTATCCGCGCCGTCGCCAGGGTCTATGTATCGTTCTTCCGTGGCACGCCGCTTCTCGTTCAGCTATTCATGATCTATTACGGATTGCCGGACCTGGGGATCGAACTGGATGCGATCACCGCAGCGCTGATCGGCCTGTCGCTGAACATGGCGGCGTATGCCTGTGAAATCCTGCGGGCGGCAATCAGCTCGGTGGACAAAGGGCAATGGGAAGCTGCGGCAAGCATCGGGATGACACGCGCCCAGACCATGCGTCGCGCCATCCTCCCGCAAGCCGCGCGCACGGCCTTGCCGCCACTGGGCAACAGCTTCATCTCGCTGGTCAAGGACACCGCCATGGCCGCGACCATTCAGGTCCCGGAAGTGTTCCGCCAAGCGCAGCTGATTTCCTCGCGCACGCTGGAAATCTTCACCATGTACCTCACCGTTGCGGTGATCTATTGGGTGCTGTGCAGCATTCTGGCGCATTTTCAAAATCGCCTGGAAGCACGGGCCAACCGCCACGATGTGGAGTCCTGAGGCATGATCACGGTTGAAAAACTGACCAAGCAGTTCAAAGGCAACGAGGTACTTAAGGGCATTGACTTGAAGGTCAAGCCTGGCGAAGTAGTAGCGATCATCGGCCCCAGCGGTTCGGGCAAGACCACGTTGCTGCGTTGCCTCAATCTGCTGGAAGTGCCCACCAGCGGCAGCATCATCGTTGGCGATATCAAGGTCGATCTGAGCCGCTCGCTGAGCCAGCAACAGAGCCTGATCCGGCAGTTGCGTCAGCACGTCGGGTTTGTCTTCCAGAACTTCAATCTGTTCCCTCATCGCACCGCGCTGGAAAACGTCATCGAAGGCCCGACCGTGGTCAAAAAGATGCCACGCGAGCAAGCCGTCGAGCTGGGCCGCGCGCTGCTGGCCAAGGTCGGGCTGGCCGGCAAGGAAGACGCTTATCCGCGTCGTCTGTCCGGCGGCCAGCAACAGCGAGTGGCCATCGCCCGGGCACTGGCCATGGAGCCGGAGGTGATCCTGTTCGATGAGCCGACGTCCGCGCTAGACCCCGAACTGGTGGGCGAGGTGCTCAATACCATCCACGCGCTGGCGCTGGAGAAACGCACGATGGTGATCGTGACGCACGAGATGAGTTTCGCGCGGGATGTCGCCGACCGAGTGATCTTCATCGACAAGGGCGTCATCGTTGAGCAGGGAGACGCGAAGGCGCTATTCGCCAACCCCAGGGAAGAACGTACCAGGCAGTTTCTTGAGCGCAGCAGGAACTAGTCCGACATCTAATGTGTTCAAAACGGCGCCAACAGGCGCCGTTTTCTTTGGCTTTAATATTTAGAAAAGCGTTGATCCGGCAAAGTTTCTGTTGTTTTCCTGCCGGCCCGCAGGGGCCACTTATCGGTTCTCCTTATATGAAGTGGCCACGGGTTGCGCATGGGTCCCGGGCGTTGAATGACTTTTTTCGGCCGACAAATAGCCCTATCCCTCTCCGACCTGCTCTGACCTCGCAACGAGGTCGATGTGCATGGAGCGCGAGCAGAACCGTCGCCGCCTCCATGACTTCGGCAAACAGAAATTCTACGTAGGAAAGTTCTGTATTTACCGCACACAGTATCTAAAAAGTTATTGCTCATTGACACAAACACTGCAACACAATTAGCTGAAAACGTCCTCGATTATTAAGCCAGCCAAAACATCAACTCCCCCTTTGCGACCATTTGTAATGTTTGCCATGCCTGTGTATCCCGGCGTGTACTAGTGCCAGTCGCTTTCGTGTTGTCAGTGCGACCCATTAATTACCTGCTACGCCTTAACCCATGCTCACTTTCAAAGAGTACTTAAAGATGATCCATACCCCCGTCATTACCCCGTCATTCAAGTTGATAGCGCCGTATTTGCCGCAATCGAACAAGCACGGGATTGGCGCCTCGGCAGCCGCAGATCTGCGTGTGCATATCGATCCTTACCCAGAGATGGACAGCGGCGACTTGATTGAATTGTTCTGGGGAGGTTGTTATGCCGCGTCAAAGCTTTTATCGGAATCCGACATTGGTCATACATCTGTCCTACATGTACCGGAAAGTTTTCTTCGAAGTGGAAAGGTAAAAACTTACTACCGAGTTACAAAAATTGGCAGTACACCCATCAAATCTCCCGGCACCAAGCTGTGGGTCAAACTGGAGGCTCCCGGCGGTCAATTGGTCAGTGGCGAAGTTGATGAAAATCAGGGCCTCGCCCCGGTGACTTTCGAGGAAGCAGTCATCAGCAACGGCCTGACCGCGCGGCACTTCGATGAAGGCGTTCAAATCACCCTCGACATCTACCCGCACATGGATGCCCACGACGAAATCACGTTGCGCTGGGGCGATGTTCGGCTGGATCTGCCGGCGCTGACGCAGCAAGCCATCGACAAGCCTGTCGTTGTTCAGGTGCCGGCGGAGCTGGTACGGGAGGCAGGCGACGATCCGCACCTGGAGGTGAGTTATTGCGTCATCGATCGGGTCGGCAATAACTCGCGCTGGGCACCCGTGCGTTTAATCAAAGTCGCTCTCAACGACCCTTCGCAGGCAGAAGCTTGATCGGTATTGCAGAAGGCTTTCGCGGCGCGACCACGACGCGCCGCGACTCTCGTGATCGAACACTGTGAGGCAACTCACAACTCTGTAGACAAAGGGAACCCTCCCACACGATCCCCAACTGCGTCCTACAACACCAGGCCTTACCCCAAGAAGGCGGCCTGCTAGCCTCCGGTGAAATCCTTCACGAGGTGTTGGCCATGTCCTGCAGACGTATCGTCAAGTACATGATGCTGGGAGTGGCGTTCGGCTCATGCCTGACCTACACGCAAAGCACTGCTCTGGCAAACGAAGTCAACGTTTCGCCTTCTATGCTTATTCCTAAATGTTTGTTTATTTAATTTTTATACACGCTTAGGGTATATGCACCGGACCACCGGACCGTCGTCATTTTCTTCGCCGCCACAGCGGTATTGATTCGAGGTTCGAATGGTCAAGCACAACGATCCCGGTGCTCGCGCTCGTGAAGGTCACCACCATGACTGATCTGAACGCCCCTGCCCTCCAGCACACCCTGGATGTGGCGCCTCCCCTGCTTCCTGCAAAGATACTGCGCAACGACCCCGATGCCATCGCGGCCGCCCACGAACTGGCTGCTATCGTTCGGCCCACTGCCGCCGTGCGAGATCGTGAACGGCAGTTGCCATGGTCGGAAATCGAGCAATTTACCCGCTGTGGCCTGGGCAGTATCACGGTGCCGCGTGCGTATGGCGGCCCGCAAGTGTCATTCGTGACGGTGGCGGAAGTCTTCGCCATTCTTTCGGCGGCCGATCCCGCAGTAGGGCAAATTCCGCAGAATCACTTCGGCATCCTTTATTCGTTGATCGGCAGCGCCACTGAAGCGCAAAAAAAAACCCTGTTCACGAGCATTCTCAACGGTGCACGCATCGGCAACGGAGGGCCTGAGCGTGGCACCAAAAACACCCTTGATGTGCGAACACGCCTGACCGCCGAGGGTGATCATTTTCTACTCAATGGCCGCAAGTTCTACTCCACCGGCGCGCTGTTCGCGCACTGGGTTGCGGTCAAGGCCATCAATGACGACGGCAAGCAAGTGCTGGTGTTTGTGCCTCGCGGTACACCCGGCTTGCAGATCATTGATGACTGGTCCGGTTTTGGTCAGCGCACCACCGCCAGCGGCAGCGTGCTGCTGAACAACGTGCGCGTGAGCGGTCAGCTGGTTGTGGATAACTGGAAGCTGGGCTTGGCGCCGAACATTCAGGGCGCCGTCTCGCAGCTGATTCAGGCGGCCATCGATGCGGGCATAGCCCGGGAAGCGATCGACGAAACCATTCGCTTTGTACGCGAGCGTTCGCGGCCTTGGATCGACGCCCATGTCGAGCGTGCCAGCGACGATCCTTATGTGATCGCCGACATCGGCAAATTGAAGCTCGAACTGCACGCCGCCGAAGCGTTGCTGCGCAAGGCCGGGCGGGTGCTGGATGAAGTTGCCGCCGTGCCCATCGACGAACAGTCCGCAGCGCGCGCGTCCATTGTGGTGGCTGAAGCCAAAGTGCTGACCACACACAGCGCTCTGCAGGCCAGTGAAAAGCTCTTCGAGCTGTCTGGCAGCCGGGCGACGCTGGCTGAATTCAACCTCGACCGTCATTGGCGCAACGCACGGGTTCACACCCTCCACGATCCAGTGCGCTGGAAAACCCACGCCGTCGGCGCCTGGCATCTGAACGGCACCCTGCCTGCCCGTCATTCCTGGATATAACCAGACAACTGGAAGCACACCTATGAGCCTTCAAACCTTGCCGCGTGAGACGCAGGCGAACGCCGTGACCGCGATCATTCGCGATGACACCGAAGCGCTGCGGGTCGCTCGCACGCTGGCCGTTGATTTCAAGCATCAGAGCGCCGCCCGAGATCGCGAGCGACGCCTGCCCCATCAGGAGCTGGAAGCCTTTACCCGCTCCGGCCTGTGGGGTATCAGCGTGCCAAAAGCCTTTGGCGGCGCCGGCGTATCCAATGTCACTCTGGCCGAAGTCATCCGCCTCATCTCCGAGGCAGACGCCTCGCTGGGGCAGATTCCGCAAAACCACTTCTACGCGCTCGAAGTGCTGCGTGTGAACGGCAACCCGGCGCAGCAGGCACGCCTTTACGCGGAGGTCCTCGCCGGTCAGCGCTTTGGCAATGCCCTGGCGGAGCTGGGCACCAAAACCGCCCACGACCGTACCACCCGACTGAGCCGCGACAGCAGCGGCAACGGCTGGCGCATCACCGGTCGTAAGTTTTACGCCACCGGTGCCCTTTATGCCCAGCGCATACCCACCTCGGTGGTGGATGACCAGGGCGTGCAGCAGTTGGCATTCGTGCCGGCGAACGCCGCCGGGCTGAGCGTGATCGATGACTGGAGCGGCTTCGGTCAGCGCACCACGGGCAGCGGCTCGGTGGTTTTCGATAACGTGTATGTCGATGCCGATGACGTGGTGCCTTTCCAGACTGCGTTCGAGCGTCCCACCACTGTCGGCCCGCTGGCGCAGATTCTTCACGCGGCCATCGACACCGGCATCGCCCGCGCTGCCTTTGAAGACGCTTTGCATTTCGTGCGAACCCGCACCCGTCCCTGGATCGATTCAGGCATTGAAAAAGCAGTCGATGACCCGCTGACGCTGCACAGCTTTGGCAAACTGGGCATTCGTTTGCATGCCGCTGAAGCCTTGCTGGAGCGCTCCGGGGAGTTTCTGGACAGAGCGCAAGCGGACACCACGCCGGAGAGCCTGGCGCAAGCCTCGATTGCGGTCGCAGAAGCACGGGCAATCAGCACCGAGATTTCACTCGAAGCCGGCAGCACGTTATTTGAGCTGGCCGGTGCTCAGGCAACGCTGGCCGAGCACGGTCTGGACCGTCACTGGCGTAATGCCCGCGTACATACGCTGCACGACCCCGTGCGCTGGAAGTACCACGCCATCGGCAATTACTACCTCAATGACGTCAACCCGCCGCGCCGGGGGACCATTTGATGGGCAAGAAGAAGATTCTGCTCAACGCGTTCAACATGAACTGCGTAGGCCACATCAATCACGGTTTCTGGACCCATCCCAGGGACACCTCGACCCAGTACAAAACCCTCGATTACTGGACGAATCTGGCGCAGCTGCTGGAGCGCGGACTGTTCGACGGCTTGTTCATCGCCGACATCGTCGGGGTCTACGACATCTACCAGAACTCGGTAGACGTCACGCTGAAGGAGTCGATCCAGTTACCGGTGAATGACCCGCTGCTGCTGGTATCAGCCATGGCCGCCGTCACCAAAAACCTCGGGTTCGGGCTCACCGCCAACCTTACGTACGAAGCGCCGTACCTGTTCGCCCGGCGTATGTCGACGCTGGATCACCTGACCCGCGGGCGCGTGGGCTGGAACATCGTCACCGGGTATCTGGACAGCGCCGCGCGCGCGATGGGCCTGACCGAGCAGATCGAACACGACCGTCGCTACGATCAGGCTGACGAATACCTGGAGGTTTTGTACAAGCTGTGGGAAGGCAGCTGGGAAGATGACGCGGTGATCGAAGACCGGCAGGCGCGCATCTACGCGCAACCGGACAAGGTCCACTACGTGCGGCACAGCGGCGAGTTTTATCAGGTGGAGGGTTACCACTTGTGCGAGCCTTCGCCACAGCGCACGCCGGTGTTGTTTCAGGCCGGCAGTTCCGAGCGAGGTTTGCAGTTTGCCGGCAGCAACGCCGAGTGCGTATTCATCAGCGCGCAGAATAAAACCGCGACGCGCGAGCAGGTCGACAAGGTCCGCGCCAGTGCCGTTGCTGCCGGGCGCAACCCCAATGACATCAAGGTGTTCATGGGACTCAACGTCATCGTCGGCGCCACCGAAGAGGCTGCAAGGGCCAAGCATGTCGAGTACCTGACCTACGCCAGTGCCGAAGCGGGGATCGCGCATTTCGCGGCGTCCACCGGCATCGACTTTGCCGAGTACGCGCTGGATGAGCCGATCCAGCACGTCAAAGGCAACGCCATTCAGTCAGCCACGAAAATCCTCAAGAACAACGACTGGACCCGCCAGAAATTGCTCGATCAGCACGCCTTGGGTGGCCGTTACATCACGCTGATCGGCTCGCCCGAACAGGTTGCCGATGAGCTGGAATCCTGGATCGCCGAAACCGGCCTCGACGGCTTCAACCTGACCCGCATCGTCACCCCGGAAAGCTACGAGGACTTCATCGACCTGGTGATCCCGGAACTGCAACGGCGCGGTTCCTACAAGACCGCCTACGAGCACGGCACGTTGCGCGAGAAGTTGTTTGAAGAAGGCAACGCGCGACTGCCGGAACGGCATGCGGGCGCTGGCTTCAGAACACTCACCCCAGCGCAGGCCTGAGGGAGCTCGAACTCCGTGGGAGCGAGCTTGCTCGCGAATACAGCTTTACAGACACCCAAGCGTACAAACCAGACTACTGAACCGGATTACCACCCATGACCAAAACGCTCCTCACCCTTGCGCTGTCCCTGGGCCTGTTTGCCGGCGTCACTCACGCTGCCGATCAGCCGCTCAAGGTTGGCACCACTGCCGCCTTTGCCATTCCGCTGGAAGCCGCTGTCGCCGAAGCTGACAAACAAGGCCTCAAGGTCGAGCTGGTGGAGTTCACCGACTGGATCGCGCCTAACGTCAGCCTCAACGCGGGCGACATTGACGTGAACTACTTCCAGCACATTCCGTTTCTGGAGAACGCCAAGGCAGCATCCGGCTTCGACCTGGTTCCGTACGCCCCGGGCATCATCAATAACGTGGGGCTGTATTCGAAGAAGTACAAAAGCTTCGATGACTTGCCGACCGGCGCTACCGTGGCGATCGCCAACGACCCTATCAACAGCGGACGCGGCTTGCAGCTGCTGGCCAAGGCCGGGCTAATCACCCTGAAACCGGGGGTGGGTTACAAGGCCACCGAGGATGACATCACGGCCAACCCGAAGAAGATCAAGCTGATCCAGGTAGAAGCCGTGCAATTGGTCCGCGCGTATGACGATGCCGACTTGGTGCAAGGCTATCCGGCCTACATTCGGCTGTCGAAGACCTTCGACGCGGGCTCTGCGATCCTTTTTGACGGCCTCGACCACCCCGAGTATGTGATTCAGTTTGTCATCAGGCCGGACCACAAAGACGACCCGCGCCTGGCGAGGTTCATCGATATCTATCAACACTCGCCTGTGGTGCGCGCCTCGCTGGATAAGGTCAACGGCACGCTGTATCAGGTCGGCTGGAAGAACTGATCATGAGTGCAACCGCGCAACGCCTCCTATCTCCGCACGGCGCGATCGCGCACCCTGAACGGTTGGGCCAGCCCTCGGAGCTGCACCCCGAGAAGCAGCATGCACACGTGCGCTTCATCGATCTGGGCAAGACCTATGAGGGCCAGCAGGGGCCGGTGCCGGCGCTTCAGGGTATCAACCTGGACATCCGCCGCGGTGAGGTACTCGGCATCATCGGCCGCAGCGGTGCGGGCAAGTCTTCGCTGATCCGCACGATTAACCGCCTCGAAAAGCCCAGCAGCGGACGCGTGCTGATCGATCAGGTCGACATCGGCGCATTCAACGAGGACACCCTGGTGGACCTGCGCCGACGCATCGGCATGATCTTCCAGCATTTCAACCTGATGTCGGCCAAGACGGTGTGGCAGAACGTCGAGCTGCCGCTGAAGGTAGCAGGCGTGCCGAAGGATCAGCGGCAGCGCAAAGTCGCGGAACTGCTGGAGTTGGTGGGGCTGCAAGGCAAGCACAAGGCCTATCCGGCGCAACTGTCCGGCGGCCAGAAGCAGCGGGTCGGCATCGCCCGGGCACTGGTGCATGATCCAGCCATTTTATTGTGCGACGAGGCCACCTCTGCGCTTGACCCGGAAACCACACAATCCATTCTTGGCCTGCTGCGCGAGATCAACCAGCGCCTGGGCCTGACGATTGTTCTGATTACCCATGAGATGGCGGTGATCCGCGAAATCTGCGATCGGGTGGTGGTGCTGGAAAAAGGTGAAATCGTCGAGCAAGGCCCTGTATGGCAGGTGTTCGGCAATCCACAGCATGAGGTGAGCAGAACGCTGTTGGCACCTTTGCAGCATGCCCTGCCGGCAGACGTGCAGGCGCGCTTGCAGCAGCACCCTTCGGCCGATCACGCCAGCGTCGTTCTCGATTTGCAGTTCACAGGAAGCAACGGCACGGAGCCTGACCTTTCAGCGTTGTTCAACGCCCTCGGTGGGCGAGTGAGCCTGTTGCACGGCGGGGTCGAGCGTATCCAGGGACGCGCGTTGGGTCATCTGCTGCTGGCGGTGAGTCATTCGCCGTTTTCGGCTGACGAATTGATCAGCCGGGCTCGTCAATATGCACAGCAGGCGGAGGTATTGGGTTATGTGGCTTGATCGGCTCTGGCAGGGCGTTATCGACACCTTTTTGATGGTGGGCGTGTCATCGCTGATCGCGCTGATTCTCGGTATCCCGTTGGCGGTAATTCTGGTCACCAGTGGCAAGGGGGGCATTTTCGAAGCGCCCAACGTGAACCGGGTGCTGGGTGCATTCGTGAACATCTTCCGTTCGGTGCCGTTCCTGATTCTGATGGTCGCGTTGATCCCTTTCACGCGACTGATTGTCGGGACGACCTACGGTGTCTGGGCGGCGGTGGTACCGCTGACCATCGCGTCGACGCCGTTCTTCGCGCGTATTGCAGAAGTGAGCCTTCGCGAAGTGGATCACGGGCTGATCGAAGCAGCACAAGCCATGGGTTGCCGCCGCTGGCACATCGTCTGGCACGTGCTGCTGCCCGAAGCGCTGCCGGGCATCGTCGGCGGATTTACCATCACCCTCGTGACGATGATCAATTCGTCGGCCATGGCCGGCGCAATTGGTGCGGGAGGATTGGGGGATATTGCTTATCGGTATGGGTATCAGCGGTTCGACACGCAGGTGATGCTGACGGTGATCGTGTTGCTGGTGATATTGGTGGCAGTGATTCAGCTGGGAGGGGATCGGCTGGCGTTGCGATTGAATAAGCGGTGAATGGGTAGGATTTTTCCCCTGAAAATGTGCGAAGTCTCCATTTATTTTCGAGCAAGGAATCGCGTCAGTTAAATCAGTTAGCCTTGCAGGCTTCGGAAGTAGAGCATTGGGAGGCTGGCAAATGCAGGAGAAGGAACTATCAGACGCGGTTTTCAGCACCGTTCATGAGTTGCAGAGAGAAGGAGTGAATCTCGGGCCTTCCAGCCTGGTAGCGTTCAATTTGCGAAGCTCGATGATGACCTCATGCCCAGGCACGTTGATACTCCCTTCGCAGTCGTGGACAACGGGTGCGATTGCGCATGAGGTAATTAAAGGCATACGTACAAACTCATCGTTACCCGAAACCACGTTTGAAATGCTTTGGGAGTGCACGAAGGAGCATTACGGCCTGAGCGCCGCGACAGCGATTACGGCTTCAGCAGGAATTCCCATCAGCAAGACAGCCGTTGGAACATGGGTGCACGCGGGCTCAAGCAGAACGACCAACCTCGCCAGCCTGATCGGCATGCGCTTCTTCCCCCGCGCACTCATACGCCATCCGACAGCCGCCAGGATGGCAAAAGCCACCTTCGGCACAGTAAGGGTCTTCGGCGTTATCGGAAGAGGGATTCCCTTCGTGGCTGCCGGGCTGGCAGTATTCGATCTGGTGAGCATAGGCCTATGTGCATATGAGGCGAAAAATGGAAAAGATCGCTGATCGAGCGCAGCTGACTCAGGAAGTGATTGAGCTTTTTGTTTCCATCATTGGCTTCATCCCGCGAGAGGACGTCACGCGGACCACTAATTTCATCCGCGACTTCGACATCATCGACGACGATCTCACCTGTTTCATGATGCAGGTGAAGTGGCGATACAACCTGAAGCCGACGCCTGAAGACTGGGCACGGATCGAAACTATCAACGAGGTGATCGATTTGATCCTTGCCAAGAATTGATCAAACCTTGAGCGGGGGTATATTGGCGGCCTTCTCTGATCAGACGACCGCCTCATGAAACTCGACCCAACCGACCTCGCCCAGATCACGGCCACCACCCTGGGCAACTACAACGACGTCGCTGAAGATTTTCGCGAAGGCACGCGCGATCACGACGTCAGCCAGAACATCAACGCGCTGCTGCGCAACATCACCGCGCCGGCGCCGTTTCAGATTCTGGACTTTGGCTGCGGGCCAGGGCGGGATCTGCGCACGTTTACGGCCTTGGGCCACATTGCTACCGGTCTGGACGGCTCCGAACGCTTCGCCGAGATGGCGCGCGCTGACAGCGGTTGCGAGGTCTTTCATCAGAACTTCCTTGAGCTGGACCTTCCGGCCGCGCGCTTCGACGGCATCTTCGCCAACGCTTCGCTGTTCCATGTGCCCCGTCAGGAGTTGCCGCGGGTGTTGGGCCAATTGCGCGGCGCGTTGAAACCCGGGGGCGTGCTGTTCAGCTCCAATCCGCGCGGCGGTAACGAGGAAGGCTGGAAAGGTGAGCGCTACGGTTCGTTCCATGATCTGCAATCATGGGGCGTCTTGATGACCGAAGCCGGGTTCGCTGAGGTCGAGCACTATTACCGGCCTGAGGGACTGCCGAGGGATCAGCAGCCGTGGCTGTCGAGTGTGTGGCGCGCTTCCTGAAAAATCATCTCTGCATTCTGCACCGTTAGACATTACCCATTCCGAAGAACGAGCTTCATCCGTGGCAGCCCGGTAAAGACACGAACCCAGTCATGGAAGATGGCTGAACTGTCATTTCTGACAGTAGCGCGCACCTTTCCACCAGAACACACTGATGCCAGCGCCATTGGCGCTATCTGCGGCCCAAGTGCTGGATCAGCACACCCGCCAATCGCAAATTAGCAAGGGAATGATCATGGACAATCTTTTGGAAAATGGGGACTTCGCTACCAATCAATTGGGGCCCTGGACAACGACTGCTGGTGATGAGACATGGACGATCAAGCCTAACGAAGGCGATGACAAGCCCGATTATTACCTTCAGCTATCCAAGGGAGGCAACCTGTCCCAGTCGATTCCCGAGGGCAGTTATAAACCCACAGCGCTGACGTTTGAGGTCCGGGCGGGCGAGACTGTGAAACCCGGCGATTTCGTGTTGTTCAGTTATGCGGCCTTGTGCGCCGTACCGGGCGGGGCGGCGGGATTTGGTGACGTTGGAGGCGCGACCGCCGACTGGCGCTTGATTACGCTCGCCATCGACATTAAACCAGACCCCGCCTCAACGGTGATGGTGCAGGTCCATACCGCCTCCGATACACAGACTTTAAAAGCCCAGGCGGGTACTGTGCACTTCAGGAATTTCCGTCTCATCTGACCGCAGGTTTCCTCTTTCTCAAAACGCAAAAGGCGGAAGTGGTCACCCGACCGCCTCCGCCTCTCTCCGCCACTTATTGAGCAGGCGTGGGGTTTTCGTCCCGACGGCCAGAATCATCTTCTTCAGCCTTGTTCTGCTTATCCCGCTCAGCCTTTTGACGCTCCTCCTCGCTCGGCTCCTTGATCTTGTACCAGGCGACATACAGCGCCGGCAGGAACAGCAACGTCAGCAGGGTCGCGATGATGATGCCGCCGATCATTGCGTACGCCATAGGCCCCCAGAACACTTCGCGGGCGATGGGGATCATGCCCAGGCTTGCGGCCGCGGCGGTCAACAGGATTGGCCGACGACGGTGTTCGGTGGCTTCTGCCACCGCATCCCAGGGCAGATAACCCGCCGACTCGTATTCGTCGATCTGGGTCACCAGGATCACCGAGTTGCGGATGATGATGCCGATCAGCGCAAGGATGCCAAGGATCGCCACGAAGCCCATTGGCGTTCCGGTTGGCACCAGCGCCAACACCACGCCAATCAACCCCAGCGGCGCCACACTGGCGACGATGAACATCTTCTGCACGCTGTGCAGCTGGATCATCAGGAACGTCGCCATGAGGAAGATCATCAATGGCACAACCTTGGCGATCGGACCCTGCGCCTTGCCGCTCTCCTCCACCGTACCGCCCGTGGCAATCTTGTAGCCCACCGGCAGACCGGCGGCGAACTTGTCGATCTCCGGCTTGAGCTCCTTGACCAGATCGGTTGGCTGCATCTCGTCGCGCACGGCGGCTTTGAGGGTGATCGTCGGTTTGCGGTCACGGCGCCACACCAACGGCTGTTCCAGCTCATAGCGCACGTTGGCGAAGGCCAGCAGCGGAATTGACGTGCCCTGCGGCGTAACGATCTGCAGATTCTGCAGGGTTTCGGGCGAACCGCGTTCTGAGTCCACCGCACGCCCCACGACGTTAATCAGGTAGATGTCATCGCGCACCTGGGTCACAGAGGAGCCGGTCACGATGCTGTTCATCAGTTGCGCAACGTCTTCGGATGACAGGCCTAGCTGCCGCGCCTTGTCCTGATTGATGTCGATGCGCAGGACTTTGCCCGGCTCATTCCAGTCGTAGATCATTTCGCCAATGTGCTGGTTCTTGTCCAGCAGCGTGGCAAGTTCGATAGCGTGCTGACGCACTTCATCAATGTTGTCGCCGCTGACCCGGTACTGGATCGGGCGCCCTACCGGTGGTCCCATTTCCAGCGCCTGAACGTAGGTGCCGATACCGACGAAGTCATCACGCAGACGCTTCTTCAGGCGCTCGGTCAACGCGCCGCGCTCTTCCAGCCCCTTGCTGACAATGACCAGCTGCGCGTAGTACGGGTTTTCCAGCTGTTGATCGAGCGGCAGGTAGAACCGCACCGCGCCTTCGCCGATGTAGGTACTCCAGCTGACGATGTCGGGATCGTCCTTGAGGGTCGCCTCAAGCTTGTCCACCGCGCGGCGCGTCTCGTTGATCGAGGCGTTCTGCGGCAGGTTGAGGTCAACCAGAATCTCGGGGCGGTCGGATGACGGGAAGAACTGATTCTGCACGAACCGCATGCAAAACAGAGACGTCGCGAATAGCAGAATGGTGATGATGATCGTCAGCCAGCGGTGACGCATGGCCCAGAACATCGAGCCGTTAAACGCCCGCGCAATGCGGCCGGGCTTGGCGTTCTCATCATGCTTTTTCACGTTTTCGCTGAGGATGTGCACGCCAATCACCGGGGCGAACAGCACCGCAACCACCCACGACACCAGCATGGCAACGGCGATGACCGCGAACAGCGTGAAGGTGTACTCTCCCGCCGAACTCGCGTTGAGGCCGATCGGCACGAAACCCGCCACCGTCACCAGCGTGCCGGTCAGCATCGGAAATGCCGTCGAGGTGTAGGCGTAGGTCGCGGCCTGGGCTTTGGTGTCGCCCTTTTCAAGCCGCGACACCATCATCTCCACCGTAATCATTGCGTCATCGACCAGCAGGCCGAGAGCGATGATCAATGCGCCCAGCGAAATACGCTGCATGGTGATGCCGCTGTACTCCATGAAAACGAAGACCATCGCCAGCACCAGCGGGATCGAGCAGGCAACCACCAGCCCGGCGCGCATCCCAAGGCTGATGAAGCTGACGATCAGCACGATCACAACCGCCTCGAACAGCGCACTGGTAAAACCGCCCACGGCCTTCTCGACCACCTGTGCCTGATCGGAAACGACATGCACGCCCACGCCGATAGGCAGATCCGCGGTCGCCGCGTTCATCCGTTCATGCAGCTGTTTGCCGAATTCCTGGACGTTGCCACCCTTCTTCATGGCAATGGCCAGGCCGATTGCAGGCTTGCCATCGAAACGGAACAACGGCTTGGGCGGGTCGACGTAACCCCGGGTGATTTCGGCGATGTCACTCAAGCGATAGAAGCGATCGTTGAGACGCAGGTTGACGTTGGCCAGGTCTTTTTCTGAGGCGAACTGGCCGGAGGTGCGCACCGAGATACGCTCCGGACCGGCCTCGATCACCCCGGCCGGCGTGACGGTGTTTTGCGATTGCAGACTCTGCACGACCTGACGCTGATCAAGACCCAGCGCCGCCAGCTTGCGGGTGGAGAAGTTCAGGTAGAGCACTTCGTCCTGCTCACCGATCATTTCGACCTTGCCCAGCCCGGGCACGTCGCGGATCTGCACCCGGACCTCTTCCACGTAATCGCGCAGCTGACGCAGTGTCAGGCCGTCCGAGGTGAAGGCGTAAATCGAACCGTAAACGTCCCCGAACTCGTCGTTAAAGGCCGGCCCCTGCAGACCTTGAGGGAATTGCCCGCGGATGTCGTCGATCTTCTTGCGCACCTGATACCAGATGTCCGGAATTGCACCGGCGCTGGTGGTGTCGCGCAGGTAAACGAAAACCGTGGATTCGCCCGGCCGGGTGTAGCTTTTTACGTAGTCGAGGGAGTCGAGCTCTTCAAGCTTCTTCTCGATGCGGTCGGTGACCTGCTCCAGGGTCTCGTCCACGGTGGCGCCCGGCCAGCGAGTCTGTATGACCATGGTCTTGATAGTGAACGAAGGGTCTTCCTCGCGTCCCAGGTTCATGTAGGAAAACACGCCCATCAGCAGGCCGACGAACATCAAGTACCACACGAAAGACTGATGCTTGATCGCCCACTCGGAGAGGTTGAACGTCCCTTTCATCGCGGGCTTTCCTTATCGACTTTGATTTTCTGCCCCGGCTTGAGGCTGTTGACGCCCGCAGTGACGACGCGATCACCGTTGTTAACGCCGTCGGCCAGTACCACCGAGCCGTTGCTGCGGCTGACAACGGTAACCGCGCGCGGCGAGACCGTCTGATTCTGCATGTCGATGATCCAGATTTGGGTCTTGCCATCGACTTCCTGCACTGCCGTGGCAGGCACCTCGATACGCGGCTTGACTGTGGAGCTGAGCGTGACGCTGATCGCGGTGCCCAAACGGAACGCCGCTGGCGTATCCGCCAGGGTCAAACGTGCGCGGCGGGTGCGGGTCGAACTCTCGGCCTGAGGCTCCAGTTCGCGAATGGTCGCGGTCGTGTTGATCTGCGGCTCAAGCTGGCTGGCGACGGTGAACACCACATCGCCGGGCAGTTGATCGCCCAGTTGCGACGGCAGGTCGATCACTGCCTCCTTGATGTCCGGGCGCGCAAGCGTCACCACCTGCTCACCGGCACTCACCACCTGCCCGGCCTCGACCTTCCACTCGGTGACGACGGCATCGTGGTCCGCGCGCAGCTCGCTGTAGCTCAGTTGATCCTTGGCCTGCTGCACAGCGGCCTTGGCCTGATCGTACGAAGACTGGGAGGTCTTGAGGTCAGTCACCGCCACGTCCAGCGCAGCCTGGGCGCCAACCCCCCTGTCGAACAATTCCTGCTGGCGCCGGGCGTTGGCCTGGGCGTTGATGAGCTGCGCTTCGACACGCGCAAGGTCGCCTTGGGTCGAGCGCACCTGGTTTTGCTGATCGGTGGGGTCAAGCACGGCGAGCATGTCGCCCTTTTTCACTTGCGCGCCGACATCGACGTTGCGCTGGGCGATACGGCCCGACACGCGAAAACCGAGGGTGCTTTCATAGCGCGCGGCAATGTTGCCGGCAAAACGACCCAGGCTCTCTTGCGCCTGGGGCTTCACCTCAATGAACAAGACCGGTCGAATCGGCTCGGGGGCGGGTTCCTCCTTACTGCAGGCGGTCAACAGCAGGCTTGCCAGCACTACCCCTGACAAACGCTTCATTGCGACGCTCCCGTTGGCTTCTGTGAAAGATCGGCATAAACATCGGCGAGCTCCACTTGCATGTCCGGGTGCAGCAGCTGATTACCGGCAACGACCACTTTTTCACCATTTTTCAAACCATCGACGATGATGACTTTACCTGTGAGATAACGCCCCACGGTCACGCCGCGCAGGCTGACTTTGTTGTCGGCGTTGACGACCCACACCGCAGGTTTGCCAAGCTGATCGCCCAGGCCTTTGGTCAGCGCCGACCATGGCAGCTCGACGCTGGTTTTGGCCGGAACGCTCAGGGCCGCGCTGACCACAGAGCCGAGGTCCATGCCTGGCGGCAGCGAAGTGAGGGCTATCTTGACTTGCAGCGTACCGGTCTGTGCTGACACAGCGGGGGTGACTTCGCGCACCTTGCCGGTGGCCTTGATGTTGGGATTGTCCAGCAGCGTGACGTCCACCGGCTGATCGGTGGGCGGGTTGACGAACAGTGATTCATAGACATTGAACACGGCGTCGCGCTCGCCATCCCGGGCGAGGCCGAAGATCGGCGCGGTCGCCTGTACGACTTGGCCAACCTCTGCCTGGCGCGCAGTAATGATGCCCGGCGCATCAGCGATCAAAGACGTGTAACTCAACTGCTCGCGGGCATTGGCCAGTTGCGCCTGGGCGGCTTTGAGCGAGCTCTGGCTGCCGCGCAGCTGGGCCTGCGCGGAATCGTATTCACTGCGGCTGGTGTAGCCCTTGGGCAAGAGCTTCTCCTGACGCACGAACGCGGCGGAGGTTTGCTTGACCCGCGCCTGCTCTGCGGCAACGGCCGCGACGGCTGAGTCGACGTTGGTCTGCAGGTCCTTGGGGTCGAGCTTGGCCAGTACTTGCCTGGCCGACACCCGATCGCCGACATCCACCATCCGTTGGATGATTTTCCCGCCCACGCGGAATGAAAGCTGCGTTTGCACCCGCGCCTGGATGTCGCCGGTCAGCGCAACATCGGCTGCGAAATCTGCGGTTTTCACCTCTTGCGCCTGCACACGGGCGCGCACAGGCTCCTGCGGCTTTTCCTTGCCACAGCCAGCAAGCACAGCCAGGCACAGGCTGATAAAGAGAACGGTCGGTCGACCACGAAAAACAGGGGGTTGGGCGGGCATGCAAGCTCCTTGTGCCAATGCCGTGACGACACCGCGCCGCTGGACGCCGTTGCGATGTGCTCATGCGACTGTGAGCTTACATCAGGGTTCCTTGTGAGGTCAGAACTCTGCCTGAGCAATCTACGCCAGAGCGCGCCGGCACGCGATGAGAGGATGGGTCTGTCCCATCAATGTTGCCTGATACAACGCATTCGCGGGCAAGCGCGCTCCCACAGGTTCGTGCGGGTACTCGGAATTTGGGCAGACGCAGATCAACTGTAGGAGCAATCGGAGGTTACGACGGTCGCGAAGGCGGTGGGTCTGGGCCATCAATATTGGCTGACCACCGCGTTCGCGAGCAAGGTGGAGCGGCGCACCGGCCATTCTTACAAGTTCGTGCGGCTACTCACATTAGGCTAACCGGCAAGACAGAGGATCAACTCCCCGCGCCGCCGTGGGCTTCTTCAAAGAAGAAATCTTTCCAGCTGTCAGCCTTGTTTTTCAGCACGCCGAGCTCATGCAGCTTCTCGGCATAGATGAACGTGCGCTGAGGCACAACGGTGAAGTCGATTTCTGGATCGCTGACGATCTTCTCCACCAGCGGCAACGGCAGCTTGGACTTCTCTACCTCAATGTAGGTCTTGGCCGCGGCAGGCTTGTCGGCCTTGATGATTTTCTCGGCCTCGGCCAGCGCGTCGTAAAACGCCTTGTAGGTCTTGGGGTTTTCGTCGTGGAATTTCTGAGTGGTGTAGAGCACGTTGAACGTCGCCTGGCCGCCGAGCACGTCATACGAGCTCAGCACTTTATGGACGTTGGGGTTTTCCAGCTCCTGATACTGAAACGGCGGGCTGGAGAAGTGCGCGCTGATTTCAGAGCCGCCGGCGATCAGCGCCGAGGTCGCATCCGGGTGCGGCAGGCTGACCGAGATGTTGTCGAACTTCTTGAAGTTGTCATTCCCGAACAGTTTCGCGGTCTCGATCTGCAACGTGCGCGACTGGAAACCCACCCCGGCTGCGGGAACTGCAATGCGGTCCTTATCGGTGAAGTCGTTGAGGGTCTTCACGTCAGGTTTATTGCTGAGCAGGTAGTTGGGCATCGAGCCCAGCGAGGCGATGGCCTTGACGTTCTGCTTGCCCTTGGTCCTGTCCCAGATCGTCAGCATGGGCGGCACGCCCGCAGACACCACATCCAGCGCGCCAGCCAACAGCGCTTCGTTCATGGCCGTGGCGCCGGAAATGCTGTTCCAGTCGACCTTGATGTCCAGGCCCTGCTCTTTGCCATGCTTCTCGATCAGCTTTTGCTGCTGAACAACGTCCAGAATCAGATAGCCGATACCGAACTGCTGGGCGATGCTGATCTTGCCCTCGGCCTGGGCACCGCCACTCAACAAGGCGCCAGCGAGGCCCAGGGCAGCTGCGATGGCTGTGAGTTTCGGGCGTTTGAAGGGTCCAGCGGTCAGTGACAAATCCATACATTCCTCGCGATAAAGGCAAAAGCGTCGAAGGCCTCGTAGCCACTAGCTGTCACGAGGCGCCATTTTGTTCGGTGACTCGGATCAGCGCTGCATGCCCCATCGCTTGACGGTCAGGCGTTCCACATTGCTGAACAGCAGATTTTCCACGAGCAGCCCGATGATGATCACCGCCGCCAGGCCCGCGAAGACCTTGTCGGTGTACAGCTCATTGCGGTTCTGAAAGATGTACCAGCCCAGGCCGCCCTTGCCGGAAGAGGCGCCAAACACCAGCTCGGCGGCGATCAGAGTCCGCCAGGCGAATGCCCAGCCGATTTTCAGGCCTGCGAGAATCGAAGGCAGTGCGGCAGGGATGAGGATGTGCCAGACAAACCGCAGGCCCTTGAGACCGTAATTGCGCCCGGCCATGCGCTGGGTTTCAGAGACGCCAAGAAACCCCGCATACGTATTGAGCGCCAGCGCCCAGAGCACCGAGTGCACCAGCACGAAGATCAGGCTGTTTTCGCCCAGGCCAAACCACAACAGGGACAAAGGCAGCAACGCGATGGCGGGCAGGGGGTTGAACATGGCCGTTAGCGTGCCGAGCAAGTCGCGGCCCAACTGCGTGGAGACGGCCAGTGTGGTGAGGCCAAACGCCAGGACAATGCCGATCAGGTAACCCTTGACCAACACCGTCAGGGATATCCACACCTTGGCGGGCAACTCGCCGGTGGCGATGCCATCGATGAACGCCTGGGCGGTTTGCAGGAAACTCGGCAGCAGCAAGTCGTTGCCCTGAATGCGCGCGGCGATTTCCCAGATGATCGCAAGCGCAACGAGGATCACGGCCTTGCGCACCCAGCTGACTTGCCAGATGCGTTGAGCGAGGGGGATGTCGCGGGCCAGGTCTTCCTGGGTGAAAGGCTCCAGCGCGACTTCGTATTCTTCCCGGATGGGGGGTGAAAGGCTCATGGGTATGTCTCTTAAGTCGACGCACCCTGTAGGAGCCGGCTTGCTGGCGAACGCGTCGGGTCCGACACCTTTTCGGTGAATGACGGATGGGTTCGCCAGCAAGCCGGCTCCTACAGAGATATGTTCAATTCGTGCGGCCGGCAGTGGATGCCGTCGGCAGCGCTGTCAGTAGGCAATACGAACATCTTGAAACCGAAGATCAGGCTCAACCGCCAGCGCTTCGCCTTCGTCGAACAACAGCCGGTGGATCCGCTGCGCAGACGCCTGAAACTCGACGCCCCCGAGGCTTTTCAAGTTGTACTGATGGCTGTTGATCTCGGCACGCACACGCCCGGGGTGTGGCGACAGCAACAGAATCCGGTTACCCACCACCAGCGCTTCCTCAATGGAGTGAGTCACGAACAGCAGCGTGAAGCGGACTTCTTCCCACAACTCCAGAAGCTCTTCCTGCATTTTGCGGCGGGTCAGTGCATCAAGCGCGGCAAACGGCTCGTCCATCAGCAGGATCTTGGGCTGCATCGCCAGCGCTCGGGCAATCGCCACGCGCGCCTTCATGCCGCCCGACAAGGTATGCGGATAAGCATCGGCGAAAGCGCTCAAGCCGACTTTCTCCAGGTAATGCCGTGCACGCTCTTCGGCCTCACGACGCTTGAGCGTGCGCGAGGCCAGCAGTGGAAACATGACGTTCTGGATCACCGTCTTCCATGGCGGCAGTTGATCAAACTCCTGAAACACCACGATTCGGTCCGGCCCCGGCTCCTTCACCTGTTGGCCGGCCAGACGAATCTGACCTTCACTGGGCTGGATGAACCCGGCCACGGCCTTGAGCAGCGTAGATTTGCCGCAACCTGAAGGGCCGAGCAGGACAAATCGATCGGCCGGATCGATTTCAAAGCTGACTTGATGAGTGGCCCGCACCACGCGTTCCGGCGTGCGGTATTCAAGGCTGACGCCCTGTACTTGCAACAGCGCTTCAGCGGTAGGCTGATTGGCCTGTTGCGCGCTCAAGCGATCGCTAGCCGTGTGGCTTTGCAGAGCAGCGTTCATGCAGCGGAGCTCCTTGGCAGGGCAGCCGGGATTATCAGGTCAAACCGCACGATGATCCCGGCGCGGTGCGTATCAGAAAGGCGCATCGCCCTGGATGGTGGTGCGATGCAGACGACGGCGCAGGTGATCGGGCGTGCCGCCGGCGAGATGGATCAGGGAGCGGTTGTCCCAGAACACCATGTCGTTTTCCTGCCACTTGTGGCGGTAGACGCCTTCCGGGCGAACGCTGTGGGCATACAGCTCGGTGAGAATGGCCTGGCTCTCGTCTTCTGGCAGTCCGACGATATGAGTAGTGAACCCCTCACTGACGAACAACGCCTTGCGGCCGTTCTCCGGGTGGGTGCGCACGATCGGATGGCTGACCACGGCGACCTGCGCCAGTTGCTCGGCGCTGAGCGTGGGACGCCAGTTTTCGGCGTTGCGGCCATGGCTATAGCGGGCCGTGTAACTGTGCACGGCATTGCGCCCTTCAACCGCTTTGCGCAGAGGCTCGGGCAGCGTGTCCCATGCCAGATGCATGTCGGCGAACAAGGTGTCGCCGCCCTCGCTTGGCAGCTCCTGGGCGTAGAGCATGGACCCAAGGCTTGGCAGCTCTTTGTAGGACAAGTCCGAATGCCAATACTTACCGGCATCGCCCAGCCCGACAGGCTGACCGTTTTCCACGATATTGGAGACGATCAGAATCTCTGGATGATTAGCGAGCAAGAACTGCTTCAGCACGTGGATCTGCAGCACGCCGAACCGGCGACTGAAATCGATCTGCTGCTGCGGGGTGATGCGCTGATCACGGAAAACCACCACGTGGTAATCCAGGTGCGCTTGGCGGACGCGGGCAAAATCGGCGTCGTTGAGCGGGCGGGACAGATCCAGACCGACGATTTCCGCGCCCACCTTTTCGGCGAATGGACGCACATCGAACTGCTGGCCGGGCGCTTGCGCGGACGAAGCGTGGGAGGCTGCTGGCATGAGAACTCCGACTCCATAAAAGCCTGACCACGAAGGCGTAGCCAGAAAGCATCTGTAAGGAGGGAGAACTTTAAAGCTATAAGAAGCGAAGTTTAAATATCGTTACAGCATATGCATAGCGCCGAAAGACCTAGGCACCCGCGTCCGGCCTCAGCCGTTCTGCGTGCAGCGGCTGCGCCCGCCGCTTGCCGAATTAGTATGCCGAAATGCAAAACGCGCCCGCCTGCCGAGTCCCGATGCCTGTGACTGTGGGTCAGGGCAGGAGGGCAACGGCAAGCCAGCGCGTTTCAAGTCTGAGCGCGTAGAACGCACGCGTTCAAAGGATTATCAGAACGCCGGCAGTACCGCGCCGTCGTACTTCTTGTTGATGAAGTCTTTGACCTGCTGGCTGGTCAACGCTTTGGAGAGCTTCTCGATTGCGTCGGTGTGAGCGTTATCGGTGCGGGTCACCAGATAGTTCACGTACGGCGAGTCGGCGCCTTCAAGAATCAGGGCATCCTTTTTCGGGCTGAGCTTGGCTTCCAACGCGTAGTTGGTGTTGATCAGGTCCAGGTCGACCTGGTCCAGCGCGCGCGGGAGCAACGCCGACTCAAGCTCGCGGAACTTCAGCTTCTTCGGGTTGGTAGCGATGTCTTTCGGCGTCGACAAGGCATTGGTCGGGTCTTTCAGGGTGATCAGGCCGTTTTTCTGCAGCAACAGCAGAGCGCGACCGGCATTGCTGCCTTCGTTAGGGATGGCAACGGTGGCGCCTTCAGGAATCTGGTCGATGGATTTCCACTTTTTCGAGTAGCCGCCGAACGGTTCGACGTGTACGCCCACGCCGGTCACCAAGGTTGCACCCTTGCCCTTGTTGAAGCCATCCAGGTAAGGCTTGGTCTGGAAGTAGTTGGCGTCCAGACGCTTCTCGTTCAGTTGCACGTTGGGCTGCACGTAGTCAGTGAAGACCTTGATCTGCAGGTCAACGCCTTCTTTGGCCAGTTCCGGCTTGATCAGCTCAAGGATTTCAGCGTGCGGAACAGCGGTGGCGCCCACGACAAGTTTTTCGGCAGCCTGCGCTGCGCTGATGCCGAGGGAGAGAGCCGCCGCCAGTGCGGTGAACAAAAACGTCTTCTTCATGCGATGTCCTTAGAGAAATCGGTCGCCTCGTGGGCGACTTTGTTTTCGGTCTGCCGCGGGATCGACCCTGGGCAGGGTGGCGGCTGATGCGGACAGTACCGAGATTATTTATTCCGAGACAATACTTTTTAGTCGGATGGTTATGCTATTTCGATCTCAAGAGGCGTTTTGCCACTTCACACCGGCAGGGAGGCACAAGCGCTAGCGCGCCGGCAGATTCAAATGCTCCGGCAGGATCTCCGCGCCGCTGCTGACCAATAACGCGAAATGAATGACGTTCTCCAGCTCCCGCGTGTTACCCGGCCAGTAATGCGCTTCAAGCACACGCTGTGCGTCTTCGCTGATCAGGGGCACCTGAAAATCGAAACGCTGGCTGTAGATGCCCAGGAAATACTCGGCCAGGGGCAGGATATTGCCGGGCTGTTCGCGAAGTGCCGGCAGGTCGAGGCGGCCTTCATTCAAGTAGCGGTACAACCGCTCATGGAATTTACCGGCGGCGACTGCCAGACGCAGATCGATGCTGGTCGCCGCGACCAGCCTGACGTCGACCGGGCTCGGCTGCGTGGCGCCCACGCGGGTCACTTCATGGTTTTCCAGCGCTGCCAGCAATTTGACCTGGATCGTCATGGGCAGATCGGCGATTTCATCCAGGTACAACGTGCCGCCGGTGGCCGAGCCAAACCAGCCGGCCCGACTGCTCGCCGAACCGCTGTGCGCACCCGCGGCATAACCGAAGAGCTCCGCCTCTGCGTAGGTCGAGCTGATCGCACCGCAGTTGACCGACACGAACAGGCCAGAGCGGTCACTGCCGCGATGAATATGACGCGCCAGCAATTCCTTGCCGGTGCCGGACTCGCCGCGAATCAACACGGGTAAGTCCAGGGGCGCCAACAGCTCCATCTCTTCGCGCAACTGCCGCGACCTTGGGTCAATGAACACCAATGCCTTGGCGCGGATGCTCAAAGGGCTTTTTTCAGCGTCAGGGAAGGTCAGCAAGGGATTGTTCGAGATGTCGGAAAGGCTCATGGCAGGCTCCCGCCCCGGCCATTGGATGACCCGAGCGTTTAAAAAAAAGGCCGCAGCGCCTCTCGGTTCACTGCGGCGAAAATGATCGTGAGAAAAGCCGGCTCATGCGCAATTGCAGGTGCGCGTGCTGTGCTCATGCGCGGCGGCGGGTGAGTTGCTCGATTCGTCCTTGCAGTCGGTACAGGTAAGCGAATCCCTGCTCCCAACGCTGGTGACCGGACTTCACATTGATGTGGCCAGCGCCGCTGAGAATACCGATCTCGGCGCCCCAGTTGCGGGCCATTTCCATAGCGCGCAATGCGCTGACGGCAGAGTCATTGTCGGAGCTGACCACTTGCGTCGGAAACGGCAGCAAGTGCTCTGGGATTGGCGAAAAATTGCGGATGGCAGGCGGGCAATTCGGCCGTTCGACGTCAGCGGGAGCGACCAGCAATGCCCCACGCACCTGGCGAAGGCTGTCCAGCGGTGCCAACTGCGCCCAATGCGCGACGGCCACGCATCCCAGGCTGTGAGCGATGAGAATCACCGGCGTGCTCTCGGAAGCGATGGCGCGTTGGAGCTCTCCGATCCAGTCCTCTCGGCGAGGCTTGAGCCAGTCGGCCTGCTCAACCCGTACGCTGTTGGGCAAGCTGTTCTGCCAGTGAGTTTGCCAATGGTCATCGGCAGATCCTTGCCAGCCTGGCACGATCAGGTAACGGATCGATTCGTTCTGCATGGCCTTCGCCTCCTGCATGTTGCGTTCATGGGGCGAGTATAGGGATGGGATATATATTCGAAAAAGAATAAGAAGCTATTTATTAATAGCTTGAAAATATATGAAGGCCCATGACTCGGCAAAAAAGAGGGCCACCCCCTGCCTTAAAGGGGTGACCCTGATAATCACGCTGTCTGCCCCCGGGCTCGCCAGGGATGAGCAAAGCTTACGGCGCAGTTGTTACAGAATTTTTATCCGCCGACGTTTTCCTGCGAGCAGTGCGACAAGCCGGTTTCGCGGGCAAGCCGGCTATAGGGTGGCCGGGAATGGTGTCACCATCAGGCGCAGAATCTGTAGGAGCGCGCTTGCCCGCGAAGACGTCGGTACGAACGACACATCTAAGCCGGTTTCACGCCTTTTCGCGGGCAAGCGCGCTCCTACATTTGCTCAGCGCCAGGCTTTGACAGAACGATGCCGTTTCCACATCTGTGGGGCCGCTGCCCTCAACGCGTCAATACAGCCGGACACCACTTTAGGAGCGCGCTTGCCCGCGAAGACGTCGGTACGACCGACACATCTATGCCGGTTTGACGCCTTTTTGCGGGGAAGCGCGCTCCTCAGGTGCTCAGCGCCTGGCTTGGGAAGAGTGCTGCCGCCCGCAAATCTGCGCAGCTGCTGCGCTCACCGCGTCAATACAGCCGGACACCATCTGTAGGAGCGCGCTTGCCCGCGAAGACGTCGGTACGACCGACACATCTATGCCGGTTTCACGCCTTTTCGCGGGCAAGCGCGCTCCTACAGGTGCTCAGCGTCTGTTTTGGATGCAACGTCGCTGTTTCCCGCGCGCGCTACATCTGCGCAGCCGCCAAGAGGCCATGTGCGGCAGGCGTCGATGAGGCGGGGTTAACTGCGCACGGGGTCCGGCATGGCTGCTCTCTCCTGCCGCCGTTCAAATCGGTTGGCCCGGCCGAATGTGCCAAAATCATTGAAGCGCACGCCCATCTCGGCCATCACTTTGTGCGCAACAGGTGCCGTCATCTGGCGGATGTAAAAGGGCTCTTTTACTACGAAGTGATGAATGCCGTGGGTGCTGCCAAAGTTGAAGCAGAACGCCTGCATGGGCCACATCCACCATGGATTGAGCACCTGGGTCTGCTGCATCACATTGCCCGGCTCGACGTCACCGTAGTAATGCATATTTGAACTGACGAAATGCAGGCAGAACGTGCGCAACACGTTCGGCCCAACGAGCACCACGACCGCGACATCGATGACCTGCATCACCGCCAGCGTATTCGCCGACCAATCAATCGTGCTGCCCGATAACGCAGCAAATCCGTTCGCGGCATGAAACCCCAGAAACAGGTACCACGCGCCCCAGTTGAGCAGCGCCAGCGGCGCGTAGACCCGCAGGGTACGCCTGAGGATGCTGAATTTATGCGCGAATGTTTTTGCCCGCAGCATGCGGATGAACGAGGACATGACGTTATCACCAACCATCAGCAATCGCGCCAGCCCCCACGGTTCACCGTTGGTAATGGCCCGCTCCTCCAGGTCGGCTTCGGTGCCGGAAACCTTGTGATGGTTGAGGTGCAGGTGCCGACGGATCCAGGGGTTGATGGTGCTCGGCCGTGCCATCCAGACCAGCGCCAGCATGAGGTTATGCGGCACGCGGCGTTTGCGGAAATACATGCTGTGGATCAGGTCATGTTCCAGTTCGTGGGTCAGCGACGCAAAGAACGCATTGAGCAGCACACAGACCCACCACGCCATATGACCCTGAAGATAGAGCGTTGCGCTGCCGACCATGCCCGTCAATGCGAACAGCAGAATGCCGGCGCCGATAGCGTCCTGGTGCTGCAGCACCGGGTAGCGCTCGCGCAGTGAGGCACCATGGGCTGAAACCACCGCACGAATGTGCGCCGATCGTTGTTGTGCATTCAGTCCGGCAGCACTTGCAGAAGTGTCGTGCATGCTTCCATTCTCCGGTTTCAGGGTAAAAAGCGTGACGCCACTGTGCCGCTTCGGGCAGATCCCCGCCTGACCTGGAACGCCAATCTGTAGACCGGAAGCGCCAACGTGTATGTCTGAGCCGAGCATCCTCGCCAGTTGGACCCGCGCCCTGCGCAAGCAGCTCGACGCCCTCGGCCTCGATAGCCTCGCGCTGAGCCGCGCTGCGGGCCTGGATCCGCAATTGATGGATGATCCCAACGCTCGCTACCCGGTAACCGTCACGACACGTTTCTGGGAACTGGCTGTGCAGGCCAGTGGCGATCCGGCGCTGGGCCTGAGGGTGTCACGTTTCGTCAGCCCGACGACCTTTCATGCGCTCGGTTACGCGCTGGTCGCCAGCGGCTCGTTGCGGGAAGTGTTCGAGCGCATTGTGCGTTATCACCCGGTAGTGAGCGATGCGCTGGTCATGAGCTTCGAGCGGGTCGAGGATCGGTACGAGTTCCGCTTCCGCGTACCCGATGGCAGTCCTATACCGGCCAATGAAGCCATGGACGCCTTCGCTGCGATCTACGTTCGCACATGCCGCAACCGGCTGGGACGTCATTACGCGCCGCTGGCTGTGCACCTGATGCGCCCGCAGCCTGAAGACCCGCAGCCCTGGCATGACGTGTTTCGCGCCCCGCTGTTCTTCGCCGCGACGGAGAACCTGTTGAGTTTTGCCTGTGATGACTTTGACAGCCATCTTGACGACGCCAACCCGGAGCTGGCCCGGCACAACGAGACCGTTCTCAACCGTACCCTGGAGCAACTCAGCGCGCTGACCTGGGAGCGAAAAGTGCGGGACGCCATCGAGCGTCAACTGCCGGACGGCGAACCCTCCGCCGAGCGCATCGCTCACGCGCTGCACTTGAGTTTGCGCAGCCTGCAGCGTCACTTGGCCGATGAAGGTTGCCGCTACGATTTGCTGCTCAATCAGTGCCGACAGAATCTGGCGCTGCAGCACATGCGTGACCCCGCCAGTTCACTCACCGAAGTCGCGTACCTACTCGGATTCGCCGACACCAGCAGTTTCAGTCGCGCGTTCAAGCGGTGGACTGGCATGACGCCCAGCCAGTATCGCGAAGGCCTGAACCGCTGAGCGACGGATGTGCTTCAGGCCTCCGCGCCAGTCAAGCGATGAAGTGCTGCGTCGCGGAGCCAGTCGGTGTCGAGTATGTCGATGCGATCGTGATCGCGACGGACGATCTGGCGCTCCTCGAAATACGTCAATACTCGCTCCACAACCTCACTGGTCAGACCGAGGCAACGGGTGGAGGCCATATCGCCCCGCATGACGCTGCGCAGAGAGCCATCCACGCCGCCGTAGGCTTCGGCGAGCATCAGCAGCCTAAACGCCACGCGTTCCTGGGTGGGCAACAGGGTGATGTCCTGGACAGCGGGCACTTCGATGCCGAGTTTGCTGCCCAGCAGTAGCCGGAAATGGCGCCACAGCGTCGGATGCTCGGCCAGCAATTGCTTGAGCGGAGCGTCCGCCATGTGCAGCACGATCACTGCGTCCTGGGCGATTACGTCGTGTGTGGCGGGGAGGTCATCAAATAACGAGGCTTCGCCGAACCAGTAAGGCCGATAATCTTCTGCGCGGGGTGAGCGAGCCAGCTGTGGCCTGCCGGGATTGATCCGCAGCGAACCGGTGAGCAACGCGTATAGCCCCGGTGCTGGCTCACCGCGCAGGAAAATTGATTTGCCGGGCGTCACCCGCCGCTGCCGCATGCCGGTCAGCAAGCTATCCTGCAAAAGCGCAGGAAGATCACGGAACCAGCGGTCGTTGATCAGCCATGAGTGCCATTGGGCTCCATTCGTCATGTGAATCTCCTTTTGATGGCCAGCCTTTTGTTGCAGGCTGAGTCGCTCAGCGTTTCAGCTCGAAAAAATCAGCGGCATGATCCCTGTATCCATAGAGGAATAACAATGAAAAACCTCGTCGATCATCTCAGCCAGTACGCGGCGTACCACCGCGACACCCGCAACATCGTCACCCATTTTGTGGGTATTCCCTTGATCGTGATCGCAGTCGCCGTGCTGCTCTCGCGCCCCGGTTGGACCAGTTGGGCGCTGGGCGGGCTTTGGGTGTCTCCCGCGCTGCTGGTGAGCCTGGCGGCGACTTTTTTCTACCTGCGTCTGGACGTATTTTTTGGTGTGCTGATGGGGGCTTTGCTAGCGCTGTGCCTCTGGCTCGGCGCTAATCTGGCGCAGCAGACCCTCTTGGTCTGGCTCAGCGCCGGCGTCGGGTTGTTCGTGCTCGGTTGGGTGATCCAGTTTGTGGGCCATTATTACGAAGGTCGGAAGCCAGCGTTCGTCGACGACATCACAGGCCTGATCATCGGTCCGTTGTTTGTCGTCGCAGAAGCGGCTTTTTTGCTGGGGATGAGAAAGAAGCTGCAGCACGCCATCGAAGCGCGAGTCGGCAAAACGCACCGGCGGGACATGAAAAAGGCTGCGATCTGAAGCAGCCCGACTCGTAAAAGGTATCGCTCAGTCTCTGGCGAACAGCACACCTGTAGGAGCGCGCTTGCCCGCGAAGACGGCATTCCAGCCGCCGAAGATGTATCGGCTGTTCCAGCGCGCTCGGCGACAGCACACCTGTAGGAGCGCGCTTGCCCGCGAAGACGGCATTCCAGCCGCTGAAGATGTATCGGCTGTTCCAGCGCTCTCGGCAACAGCACGCCTGTAGGAGCGCGCTTGCCCGCGAAGACGGTATTCCAGCCGCCGAAGATGTATCGGATGTACCGGCCTCTTCGCGGGCAAGCGCGCTCCTACAATGCTCGACGCAAGCGGCAGCGTCTGGCGCCGTAGACCCGTAGCGTCAAGCGACGGCGTTTGGCGTCAAAAGCGAGCAGCGTCAAGCGGAGCAGGCCAGGCTTAAATGCCCTCCACCTTTTGCCAGACCTTTGGCTTAAAGAACAGCGTCTCGCCCCGGGCCAGCCCGGTCAGGCTGTCGTGGTCCTTGACCACTTCGGCCTCGATCAGCTCCGGCTGACCTTCCACCTTCAGCGTGACGCGCGTGGTTGCACCCAAAGGCCGGATGTCGCGGACTTCGGCTGCGTGATGCCCTTCCACCTCGTGCCGTGACAGCGAGACCTCATGCGGCCGAAACAGCACATGGTTGTCTTCGCCCAGGTGCAGACGGTTCGAATCGCCGAGGAAGTGATACACAAAATCGCTGGCCGGGTTCTCGTAAACGTCTCCCGGTGAGCCAATTTGTTCGATGACCCCCTTGTTCATCACCACGATGCGGTCAGCGACCTCCATCGCCTCTTCCTGATCGTGAGTGACGAAGACCGAGGTCAGGTTGATGTCTTCGTGCAACCGCGCCAGCCAGCGACGCAGCTCCTTGCGCACCTTGGCGTCCAGCGCACCAAATGGCTCGTCCAGCAGCAACACTTTGGGCTCTACCGCCAACGCGCGCGCCAGGGCAATCCGCTGGCGCTGACCGCCCGACAACTGCTCAGGATAACGATCCGACAACCAGTCCAGTTGCACCATGTTCAGCAGCTCATGGACTTTGGCTGCAATCTGGCTCTCGCTGGGCCGCTGGTTCTTGGGCTTCATGCGCAGGCCAAAAGCGACGTTGTCGAACACCGTCATGTGCCGGAACAGTGCGTAGTGCTGAAACACGAAACCCACGTTGCGATCGCGCACGTCGTGCCCCGAGACATCTTCACCGTGGAACACGATGCTGCCCTGGTCCGGCGTTTCCAGCCCGGCGATGATGCGCAGCAGGGTGGTCTTGCCGCAGCCGGACGGGCCCAACAGCGCCACGAGCTCGCCACTCTGGATATCCAGACTGATGCCGTCGAGGGCCTTGAAGGCGTTGAAATTCTTGCTGACGTTACGGACTTCGATCGACATGAATTATTCCTCCGCCGCGTTTTTGCGCAGACGGCTAATGCGCGCTTCGCTCCACTGCTTGAGCAGCAGGATGAACAGCGCAAGGATCAATAACAGGCTCGCCACGGCAAATGCAGCCACGTGGTTGTACTCGTTGTAGAGAATCTCGACATGCAGCGGCAGGGTGTTGGTTACGCCGCGAATGTGGCCGGACACCACCGATACCGCGCCGAACTCACCCATGGCCCGCGCAGTACATAGCACCACGCCATAGATCAGGCCCCATTTGATGTTGGGGACGGTCACGTGCCAGAACATTTGCCAGCCATTGGCGCCCAGCAGGCGTGCCGCCTCTTCTTCCTGCGTGCCCTGCTCCTGCATCAGCGGGATCAGCTCGCGGGCCACGAACGGCACCGTCACGAAGATGGTCGCCAGCACGATGCCCGGCAGGGCGAAGACGATCTGAATGTCGTGGTCCTGCAGCCAGGGCCCGAACACACCACGGGCGCCGAACATCAACACGTAGATCAAACCGGCAATCACCGGGGAAACCGAAAACGGCAGGTCAATCAAGGTGACCAGAATGGCTTTGCCACGGAATGAGTATTTGCTCACACACCAGGCCGCCGCGACGCCGAAGACCACGTTAAGCGGGACGGAAATCAGCACCGCGAACACGGTGAGCTTGAGTGCCGACAACGCATCGGGCTCAAGGATGGCCGAGAAGAATCCGCCGAGGCCGTTACTCAAGCCCTGGCCGATGACCACTACTAACGGCAGCAACAGAAACAACGCGAAGACCAGCCAGCCAAGGCCGATCAGAATGCGCCGCGAAACCGCGCTGCCACGACGGGCAGCATTGGCGGAGGACGCAGCAATGAGCGATGAACCAGACATACGTGCGCCTCCTCAGTTAGGGGTTTCGATGCGTCGTTGCAGCAGATTGATCAGCAGCAACAGTACGAACGACACCAACAGCATCATCACGCCAATCGCTGTGGCGCCGGTGTAGTCGTACTGATCGAGCTTGACCATGATCAGCAACGGCAGGATTTCCGTTTTCATCGGCATGTTGCCGGCGATGAAGATCACCGAGCCGTACTCACCTACACCGCGAGCAAAGGCCAGCGCGAAGCCGGTCAGCCAGGCAGGCAACAAGGCCGGTACGAGAATGTGACGGAACACCTGAATCGGTCTGGCACCGAGGCAGGCGGCGGCTTCTTCGACTTCGCGGGGGATGTCCGCCAGCACCGGCTGGACCGTGCGCACCACGAAAGGCAGGGTGACAAAGGTCAGGGCCAGCGTGATGCCGAAAGGGGTATAGGCGATCTTGATGCCCATGTCAGCGGCGAACTGGCCGATGAAACCGTTCGGTGTATACAGCGCGGTCAGTGCGATACCCGCGACGGCGGTGGGCAAGGCAAATGGCAGATCGATCATTGCGTCGATGATCTTTCGCCCGGGGAAGGTGTAACGCACCAGCACCCAGGCGAGCAAGGTACCGATGATGCCGTTGATGACGGCGGCACAAAACGCCGTGCCGAAGCTCAGTTGAAGGGCGGCAAGCACGCGAGGCGCCGTGACGATATTCCAGAACTGGACCGCACTGAGTTGTGAGGCGTGGATGAACATGACCGCAAGCGGTATCAGCACAATCAGGCTGAGGTACACCAATGTGTAACCCAGCGTCAGCCCGAAGCCGGGTATGACGGGGGATATGCGTCGAGACATAAAAGTCCTTGGTTAACACACGTTACCCGGAGCAAGTCCGGGTCCATTTATTGCGCTGGCGCTGCGCGGAAATCTATCAGAAACAACACCCGATGCCAGTGATCCACCTGTAGGAACGCGCTTGCCCGCGATTAGCCATCTGCCTGCGCCAAATGCACCGACTGACACCGCGCCTTCGCGGGCAAGCGCGCTCGTACCGGGTTCAGCGATTACTGCGGAATGTAGATCTGGTCGAACACGCCACCATCGTCGAAGAATTTGGGCTGAGCGGATTTCCAGCCGCCGAAGTCTTTATCGATGGTCAGCAGGTTCAGCTCGGGAAACTGCTTCTGGTACTTGGCAGCGATTTCCTTGTCACGCGGCCGGTAGAAGTTTTTCGCCGCGATCTCCTGGCCTTCCTTGCTGTACAGGTGCTTGAGGTATTCGGTGGCGATCTCGGTATTGCCGTGCTTCTCGGCGTTTTTCTCGACCACGGCCACGGGGGGTTCGGCGAGGATCGACAGGGAGGGCACCACGATGTCGAACTTGTCCGCGCCGCCGTCTTCTTTCAACGCCAGGAACGCTTCGTTCTCCCAGGCCAGCAACACGTCACCCTGGCCATTGTTGACGAAGGTGATGGTCGACCCGCGCGCACCGGTGTCCAGCACCGGAACGTGCTTGAACAGCTTGCCGATGTAATCCTTGGCCTTGGCTTCATCGCCGCCATTGGACTTCAGGCCATAGCCGTAAGCGGCCAGAAAATTCCAGCGAGCGCCGCCAGAGGTTTTCGGGTTAGGGGTAATGACCGATACACCGTCCTTGATCAGGTCGCCCCAGTCATGGATGCCTTTGGGGTTGCCCTTGCGCACCAGGAACACGATGGTCGAGGTATAGGGAGTGCTGGCGTCCGGCAGTTTGGTTTGCCAGTCCGCAGGAAGGGTCTTGCCCAACTTGGCGATTTCGTCGATGTCGCCTGCAAGCGCCAACGTCACGACGTCGGCCGGCGAACCGTCGATCACCGAGCGACCCTGCTTGCCCGAGCCACCGTGGGACTGGTTGATTTTGACAGTGTCGCCCGGGTGGGATTTTTTCCAGAAGTTGATGAATTCGGCGTTGTAGTCCTGGTACAGCTCGCGCGTCGGGTCGTACGACACGTTGAGCAGCGTGAAGTCCTTGGCGACGGCTGAACCGGCAAATACTGCACTGGCCAGAGCGGCCAGCGCATAACGACGAATGGACATGAATCAAGCTCCTGAACGAAAGGTGTTGTTGGCTTTTTTAGTTTTGGGTCGCGGTGGTCATCGGGCAGGCCGCCCGTCGTCAGCTCTGCTTGTTGCCAGGGTTCTGCAGACGGAATTTTTCCTTGCGCTCGATCTGCACCACCTGTGCGTTGTGCACGGTGATCTCGACCGCACCAAAACGCAGGTCCCGCAACGCGCTTTGAATTTCACGCAAAATGCTTGCTTCGTCCTGGCCGTCAACGCTACGCAGGGATGCGCTCATGCTCGTGCTCCTTGAAAGATGTGCCCGCAGCGTGGGCGGCCGCTGCTTGTGGCGTAAGCGCAATCTTAGAGACGCAGAGATATTCTTAAAAAGACTATTTAAGAATGCAGATATAACCAAAAGGTATTTGAGCTTGCTGTGCGCAGACAACCATGGATCTGTAGGCGCTGGCTTGCTGGCGAACCGGATCTATCAGCCGTCGTCGATGTGCCTGAACCAACGCATTCGCCAGCAAGCCGGCTCCTACAGTTTTGCGTTCACCCCAACCCCAGTGTGACGCCGACAGGTTGGGGTTCGCGCCAGCCCCGGCATGACGCCGGTGGTTTGGGATTCGCGCCAGCCCCGTGTGACGGCGATCTCCTGTAGGAGCGCGCTTGCCCGCGATGCGGACGCTGCGGTTGATCAGAATCACCGCACTATCGTTTTGCGGGAATGGCCCCCCCCCCCCCCGCAGAAGCTTCGCGTGGCGGCTGTTGCCTCACCCAGATACAAACATCGGCGCATGCTGCCAGTTGATTCGCCCGGCAGGCATCGGCCGCCCGAACCAGTAGCCCTGACCCAGTTCACAGTCGTGATCGAGGAGAAACTGTGCCTGATTGGCTTGCTCGATACCTTCTGCCAGGACGCGCATGCCCATCGCCCGCGCCAAGGCGATAATCGCGTTCACGATCGCAATATCGTCCTCGTCATACGGGAGGCCGGCGACAAAGCCCTGATCGATCTTCAGTTTCTGCACGGGCATGCGCTTGAGCCGCAGCAAGGATGAATACCCCGTCCCGAAATCATCGATGGAAAGCTTCAGCCCCAATCCACGTAGCCGGTGCATCTGTTCGATGGCTTGATCCGGGTCGTCCATGATCGCGCTCTCGGTGACTTCCAGTTCCAGAAACTCGGGCGCCAGGCCCGTTTGCTCCAATACCTTGGCCACCCGCCGATCAAGGTCACCGCGGCCAAACAACCGACTGGAAACGTTGACCGCGACGAACGAGATGTCCACACCTTGCGCCAGCCACTCCCCCATCTGCCGACAGGCTTCGGTCAACACCCAGTTGTCGATGTCGGCTATCAGGCCGCTCTGCTCGGCGATGGGAATGAACTCACCAGGCGCCACCATGCCACGCAATGGATGCTGCCAACGCACCAGGGCTTCAACCCCCTCAATGCAGCGGCTTTGAAGGCTGTGGATCGGCTGGTAAAACACCCGCAGCTCATTTTGCTCCACTGCCTGACGCAGCTCGGCCGCCAATTCGACGCGAAGCTGGGCGTGAGCGGTCAACTCGGCCGTGTACATCGCGTAGCTTTCCCGGCCCTGATGCTTGGCCTGTGACAGCGCGGCATCCGCATTACGCAGCAATTGTTCAGCGGTCAACGCATCGTGAGGAAAAATGCTGATGCCAACGCTGGCCGTCAGAAAAAGCGATTGCCCGCTGACCTGAAACGGCTCCCTAAGGGCCTCAAGAATGCCTTGCGCCAGTTCCGCAGACTGGGCGACCTGCTGGGCGTTTTCGAGCAGAATCGCGAACTCATCACCCCCAAGGCGGGCCAGCGTCACCCCCTTCTCCAAGTGGCAGGCAAGGCGTTCGGCAGCCGCTTTCAGCACTTCGTCACCGGCGTTGTGACCGAGGCTTTCATTGATGTGCTTGAAGTGGTCAAGGTCCACGAGCAGCAGCGCCAGGCTGCGTTTACTGCGACGTGCGTAGGTATGCGCCTGCTCGGTACGGTCGGTGAACAGCAACCGGTTGGGCAAGCCGGTCAGCGCATCATAATGAGCCAGGTGAGCCAGCTCGCGCTCTGAATGCTTGATCGACGAGATGTCGGAAAACACCGCAACGAATTGAGTGATTTCTCCGCGCTCGTCGCGGATCGGACGAATGCTTTGCCATTGCGGATAGATCTCTCCGCTCTTGCGCCGATTCCATATCTCGCCGCTCCACTGCCCGGCGCTGATGATGGTTTTGAACATCCGTTCATAAAACTCGGGCCCGTGGCGTCCTGATTTGAACGTGCTCGGGCGCAGGCCCAGTACCTCGTCCTGCTGGTAGCCCGTTATCTCGCTGAAGGCGCGATTGACGTGCACGATGACACCGGAGGCGTCCGTAACGAGCACGCCTTCCAGCGTGGTGTCGAACACCGCAGCCGCCAGACGCAGGCGCTGCATGTCCTCATCCCTGCGCGCCAGCTCGGTGATGCCCATGAATCCCAACAGCCGCGAGCGGGCCAGAAAGATCAGGACCGCACTGAGGGCCAGCCAGACATAGCCCCCGACTTGTTGCGCCCGCGCCAGCACGGTCGGGTCCTCGATCAGTCGCGGCAGTAGGTAGTCCCTGGTCGCCAACCACACAATCGACACAAGCCCGTACAACGTTGCGGTGCGTAGCGCATCCCGGGTAATGCTCGACATAAATAGAAACGACCTTGCGAAAGTCAGAAATTATAGAACAAGAAACATCTTGCGACGCTTATGTAAAAGAGCGGCTGGTTTTATCTGTGGGCTAAGTGATAATGCGCGCTTCTGTCTCAGGGTCTGCTCAGGCGGATCCGTACATCGCACGCGTTACAACCGAGGGCAACTCAGCCTATGTGGAACAACGGTCTGCTCGACCTTTCCGTCTGGCAATTGGTCGCAGTCACCCTGGCGATGACTCATGTCACCATCGTCGGCGTCACGGTCTATCTTCATCGTTACTCAGCTCACCGCTCCCTGGAACTCAACGCCGGGCTCAAGCACTTCTTCCGTTTCTGGCTGTGGCTCACCACCGCACAGAACACCCGCGAGTGGACCGCCATTCACCGCAAGCATCACGCGAAATGCGAAACCGTCGATGACCCTCATAGCCCGGTCATCAAAGGCCTGTCAACCGTGCTGCGCAAGGGCGCGGAGTTGTACCGCGCCGAAGCGGAGAACCCCGAAACGCTGCGTATTTACGGCAAAAACTGCCCTGAAGACTGGATCGAGCGCAACCTGTATTCGCGTTATCCCCTGCTGGGTGTGGCGATCATGGGCGTGATTGACCTGGCGCTCTTCGGCGTGATCGGCATCACCGTCTGGGCCATTCAGATGATGTGGATTCCGGTCTGGGCCGCGGGCGTGGTCAATGGCCTCGGTCATGCGGTGGGCTATCGCAACTTCGAGTGCCGCGACGCGGCGACCAATCTGGTGCCGTGGGGCATTCTGATCGGCGGCGAAGAGCTGCATAACAACCATCACACCTACCCCAACTCGGCCAAGCTCTCGGTCAAACGCTGGGAGTTCGACATGGGCTGGGCGTGGATCAAAGTGTTCAGCTGGCTGCGACTGGCGAAGGTGCAGCGTGTCGCACCGATCGCCCACCGCGTGGAAGGCAAGGGTCACCTGGATATGGACACGGCCATGGCCATCCTGAACAACCGGTTCCAGATCATGGCTCAGTACCGCAAGCTGGTGATCGCACCGCTGGTGGCTCAGGAACTGGCGAAAGCGGATGCCTCGGTGCGCCATCAGTTCCACCGCGCCAAACGGTTGCTCTCCCGCGAGCCCAGCCTGCTGGAAGACAAGCATCAAGCGCGGATCCAGACCATGCTGGAGCACAGTCATGCCTTGAAGGTCATCTACGAAAAGCGTTTGGCGCTGCAGCAGATCTGGGCGAAGACCAGCAGCAACGGTCATGACATGCTGGCGGCCATCAAGGAATGGGTCCACGAGGCGGAAGCCAGCGGGATTCAATCGCTGCGAGACTTCGCCGATCAGCTGAAAACGTACTCCCTGCGGCCTCAGCACGCTTGATGCCGTTGATCGGCGCCCATTCGTCTGAATGGGCCCGATCGGAACTTAGTGCCATTACTCCTATCTCATTAGCACCTTCGCACTATGCTGTGTGACATGTTGTGGCGTGCGCCGCACCTTATCTTGAGATGCAGTGCTCATGGACAACCAGAATCCCCGCGTTGAGACCCCCGCCGCAGCAGAGACCCTTCTGGCGCTGATGCACGCCCAGGCCGAAGTGGCACGTCTGAGCGAGCGAGAGCATCTGTTCAGCTCCCTGCTGGTCAGCGTGAACGCCGTGTTGTGGGCGTTTGACTGGCAGACGCAGCGCATGATTTACGTCAGCCCCGCCTACGAACGCATTTTCGGCCGCTCGGCCGGCCTGTTGCTCGCCGATTACAACGAGTGGCGCGACAGCATCTACCCCGACGATCTCGACTACGCCGAGCGCAGCCTTACCGAAGTGCTCGAGAAGGGCTCAATCGAAGACCGTGAGTACCGCATCATCCGCGCAGACGGTCAGGTGCGTTGGCTCAGCGACAAGTGCTTCGTCAGCCATCAGGCCGAGCACAGCCAGCGTTTGATCGTGGTCGGCATTGCCGAGGACATCACCGAGAAGAAGCATCTCGAAGACGAGCTGCAGCGTCTGGCCACCACCGACGTGCTGACCCAGAGCAGCAACCGTCGGCATTTCTTCGAATGCGCCCAGCGCGAGTTCGAACAAGCCCGACTGCAGGGCACGCCAATGGCATTCCTGCTCTTGGACGTGGATGACTTCAAACTGGTCAACGACACCTACGGTCATCAGGAAGGCGATTTGGTGCTGCAGCGGATCGCCGAATGCGGACGCAAGACACTGCGCCGCGGGGATTTGTTCGGGCGTATCGGTGGCGAAGAGTTTGCTGCGGTGTTTCCGGGCTGTGCGCCAGAGATGGCCCAGCAGATCGCCGAGCGGTTGCAGCGGGAAATCCAGCGCCTGAGCTTCCAATGCAACGACAAGACTTTCGGGATCACCGCAAGCCAGGGGCTGACCAACCTCGGTGAGCAGGATCAAAGCCTGGAAGCACTCTATGCGCGCTCGGATGCCGCGATGTATCAGGCCAAACGGCAGGGCAAGAACCAGATCGTACTGGTCTGAAGCTGGTCTCTCAGCTCAGCTCCACAGGTTCTTTCAAGCCACTGTCCTGCGCCGCATCCCTTCCAGATCCGACTCGCTGATCTTCAACAGCCGCGCCGATTTGCTTTTCGCCAGTGCTTCCAGCGGGTCTTCGAGCCCAAGCAAGCCCATCTGCCCGGCGACATTCATTGCCAGTACCTCACGTGTGAAAACGCCAGTGTTGTACTGATACACCGCTGCGATCAGCTCACGCAGCTCCAGCGGCAGCCGCCAGCGCGTCCGCAGCGCCGAACCGAACGAGGCCGAATACTGCGCCAGCGCGCGGCGAATGGTTGCTTCATCCAGTGTGCCGCCCGCATGCAGCCAGTCCTGCAGACAGCGCACCACCGTCAGATCGCCCAATCCTCTCAGCAAACCCGCGCAATAGCAGCGCTCGTGGTCCAGCTCCAGTTTGCGGGCCAACGTACGGGCGCACTCAGCGGTGCGTTGCGACACCTCCCAGATTTCGGTGGCGTGCAACAGCAGGGTGGCGTCAGTGAGGACGGCACCACGCTTCAGCGCGATCCCCTGAATCAAGTTAACGCTTTGAGGTGCACCGAGCACGGCGAGCGCCCTGCCCAGATTCTGCACAGGCTTGCCTTGGTGTTGCGTCGCGCTGCTCGCGGCTGCGATCAACAGCGCAGTGATATGTGGGTCCTTGGCCAAAGCCTGCTCCAGCAGCTTGAGATCAACGCCCGACGCCCCGCGACTGCCTGCCACCGCCGCAGCGACGTCCACGAACAGCGGCCCGCCGTCGGCCATTTCCCGGCGCTTATCAAGAAAGGCATCAAGGCCAACGCCCGCTTCAAGCGCGGGGACGGCGCAGGCGACCTGTGCGCCATCCTGCAGCAGCAAGGTCTCCAGCCGCTGGCGCAGACTTTCCATGTTCAAGGGTTTGGTCAGGTAGGCAGTGGGCGCCAACTGCACAGCCTCCCGGACGCTGGCGCTGTCGTTGCGACTGCTCAGCAGAATGAACCGAACCGGCGGCTGGCGGCGCAATTGCCGCAGTGTTCGAAGCAGGCTCAAACCATCGATACCGGGCAGCTCGCGTGACGCGATCACCAGGTCAGGGATGTACCCGCGCATGATTTCGACAGCCTCCCTGCCGTTCGCACAGATATCCAATTGCGCGTCGCAACGCACGTTCAGGACCAATTCGTTGAGCATCTCACGCGCCCAAGGGTCCGATTCAGCGATCAATACGCGGGGTACGGTGAGTGCCTCTACCACGGTCATCATGACTCTCCGGCAACTGTCCACTTACCTTAGTCAAAGACTGAGGACTGAGACAGGCAGAAAGAAAGTTTTATGGATCCAGAAACGAAAAAACCTGCCGAAGCAGGTTTTCTCAGACGAAACGGTTACGTTTTGATCAAACGTCCCGCGGGCTCATCGGTACAGCGTCAGGCGATTTCAGCGAAACATTCTTCGATGATCTTCAGGCCTTTGTCCAGCTGCTCGTCCGGCGAGGTCAGCGGGACCAGCACGCGCAACACGTTGCCGTAGGTGCCGCAGGACAGCAGGATCAGCCCCTTGTCACGCGCCTTGGCAATCACTTGCGCGACCGCTGCAGCGTTTGGCTTGTGGGTATCACCATTCTCGAAGCACTCGACGGCGATCATTGCGCCCAGCGCACGAACTTCACCGATGACCGGGTACTTGGCCTGGATGGCGCGCAAGCCCGTAACCAGACGCTCGCCAACGGCTTTGCAGCGGTCGAGCAGGTGCTCTTCCTCAAACACTTCCATTACCGCCAGTGCGGCAGCGCAAGCGATCGGGCTACCGGCATAGGTGCCGCCCAGACCGCCAGGCGCGATGGCGTCCATGTATTCAGCCTTGCCACACACGCCTGCGAGCGGGAAACCACCGGCGATGGATTTGGCGAACGTGGTCAGGTCAGCCGAAACGCCCATTTGCTCCATGGCGAAGAAGGTGCCCGTACGGCCAGCACCGGTTTGCACTTCATCGGCGATCAGCAGGATGCCGTGCTTGTCGCACAGCTCACGCAGACGCGCCATGAACGCTTTGGGTGCGACGTAGAAACCGCCCTCGCCCTGCACCGGCTCGATGATGATCGCGGCGATGTCTTTAGGCTCGGCGTCGTTCTTGAAAATGCGCTCGATGCTGGCGATCGAGTCGTCCACGCTCACACCGTGCAGCTCGTTCGGGTAGATGGCGCGGAAGATACCGCCTGGCATCAGGCCCATGCCGGCCGAGTACGGCACGACTTTACCGGTCAGACCAAGGGTCATCATGGTGCGGCCGTGGTAAGCCCCAGTGAAGGCAATCACACCGGCACGGCCGGTAGCGGCACGGGCAATCTTCACGGCGTTTTCAACCGCTTCGGAGCCAGTGGTTACCAGAAAGGTTTTCTTGTCGAAGTCACCCGGCACCTTGGCGTTGATCTTCTCGCACAGCTCAACGTAAGGCTCGTAAGCCAGCACCTGGAAGCAAGTGTGCGTCAGCTTGGTGAGTTGCTCCTGGACCGCTGCGACGATTTTCGGGTGCAGGTGACCGGTGTTCAGTACCGCAATCCCGCCGGCGAAGTCGATGAACTCGTTGCCTTCAACGTCGGTGACGGTAGCGTTCTTCGCGGAGTCGGCGAAGATCGGGTGGATTTGACCAACGCCGCGGGGGATAGCAGCTTCGCGGCGTTTCATCAGGGATGCGTTGGTTTTGCTCATCATTTCCTCATTCGCCGCTCATCGGGCGGCGCGGTTCAAGGATCAAGCGGCGGGGGTCAACAACGACAGCATACGATGATCGACTGTCGCGGCCTCCCGGCCACCAAATAGGTTGGTGCCACTCAAACCTGCGGCACGGCGCTCTCGCGTACCGCAGGCTGTCGAACATTCACTTGACTCTGTCGTGCAGCGACTTCAGACGCTGAGGCAAAGGTATTTGATTTCCAGATAATCTTCGATGCCGTATTTGGAGCCTTCGCGGCCCAGACCCGACGCCTTGACGCCACCGAACGGTGCCACTTCGTTGGAAATCAGGCCGGTGTTGATGCCCACCATGCCGTATTCCAGCGCTTCCGCCACGCGGAAGACGCGGCTCAGGTTCTGGGCGTAGAAATACGACGCCAACCCGAACTCGGTGTCGTTGGCCATGGCGATCACTTCGTCTTCGTCCTTGAAGCGGAACAGCGGCGCCAGCGGGCCAAATGTCTCTTCCTTCGCCACGGCTGCGTTTTTCGGCACGTTGACCAGAATAGTCGGTTCGAAGAAGTTACCTTCCAAGCTGTTGCCACCGCTCAGCACCTTCGCGCCTTTGCTCAGCGCGTCGGCGATGTGCTCCTTGACCTTGGCCACCGCCTTTTCATCAATCAACGGGCCGGTGGTGGTGCCTTCGGTCAGACCATCACCGACTTTAAGCTTGGCAACGGCGACCTGCAGCTTCTCGGCGAAGGCGTCGTATACCGCGTCCTGCACGTAGATGCGGTTGGCACACACGCACGTCTGGCCGTTGTTGCGGTACTTGGAGATGATCGCGCCTTCAACGGCCTTGTCCAGATCGGCGTCGTCGAACACGATAAAGGGCGCATTGCCGCCCAGCTCCAGCGAGACTTTCTTGATGTCGTGGGCGCATTCGGCCATCAACTGGCGTCCGATCTCGGTCGAGCCGGTGAACGACAGCTTGCGCACGATCGGGTTGCTGGTCAGCTCGCTGCCGATGTCACCGGCGCTGCCGGTCACCACGCTGAACACGCCAGCCGGAATGCCAGCACGCTCGGCCAGCTCAGCCAGCGCCAATGCCGAGTAAGGCGTTTGCGAAGCGGGCTTGAGCACCATGGTGCAGCCTGCCGCCAGCGCTGGGCCGGCTTTACGGGTGATCATCGCCGCAGGGAAATTCCACGGAGTGATGGCCGCGGTCACGCCGATCGGCTGCTTGAGCACGATCAGTCGCTTGTCTGGTTGGTGGCCCGGAATGACGTCGCCGTAGACGCGCTTGGCTTCTTCGGAAAACCACTCAATAAAGGACGCGGCGTAGGCGATTTCACCTTTGGCCTCAGCCAGTGGCTTGCCCTGCTCCAGGGTCATCAAGCGGCCGAGGTCATCCTGGTTTTCAATCATCAGCTCGAACCAGCGACGCAGCTTGGCGCCACGCTCTTTGGCGGTCAGTGCACGCCAGGCGGGTAATGCCTTATTGGCCGCTTCGATGGCGCGGCGGGTTTCAGCGGCGCCCATCTTGGGCACGGTGCCAAGGATCTCGTTGGTCGACGGGTTGTTGACCTTGATGGTCTGACCGCCGTCGGCATCCGCCCACGCGCCATTGATGTACGCCTGTTGGCGGAACAACTTCGAGTCTTTGAGCTGCATGTCGGCCTCCTGAACAGCACCGCGCACGGCGGAGCGAACGATTATGAGTGCGGGCGTCTCGAACGAGATCGCCGCCGGGGAATCTGCCGCCGAGCCCTTGGGTTTGCAATAGAAGCAGGCTGGGCGTTTGAAATCTCAAACGAATCCTAGGGACTACAGGGTTAAAGGACAATAGTGCGTTCGAAAAAAAGAACGCCTGGGGATCGGGTGGTGTGGAAATCGGACAAGCGTAGCTGCGCAGGGGCGGAAATGTTTGTGACCGAGGGAGCTGGTTATCGGAGGAGGTCCGCCGATTTGCGATCATTGGATCGCCAGCATGGACGCACGCAGGCCAGATGAGTATTATGGCGCCCGCGTTGCACCTGTAGCTCAGCTGGATAGAGTACTGCCCTCCGAAGGCAGGGGTCATGGGTTCGAATCCCGTCAGGTGCACCATCTTCCTTCCCTTGTGTTCGCGAGGGAAACGCAACAACCTCCGGGCTTGCAAGGTTCTTGCAGGCCTGCCTCGAAACAAAGCATCCTCGCGTAAAACGCAAAGTCGCCCATGCGTATGCACCGAGTGTCCAAGCCTGAATCGCTGGACTCAGAAGCCGACCGCATGCGGGTGTGTCGGAAACTCAGCTGCGTATTTGAGAGATGCTAATACTGAAGCAGCCACTGCAAGCTCCCTTCCAGCCTGAATCACGACCGCACCTACTGCGGGCCATTAAGGAGAGAGAGCAGCATTGTCGCCATCTCTATGCCTTCACTGTCTTCGAGATTTTTTATATTTAAAATCGCTCCACGTTGTGCGCTTAGCTTCAGCAGCCGGCGTTTTAATATAGCGTGCGACGGGCTTTCAGGTGGTGTTGATATACTGTCAATTGCTTTTTTTGCTCGACACGAAATATCTCGAAAATAGGCATGCCGAGCGTCCTCAGGCGGTACAACTGTCTCAAGATCACAATCCTGGAAACTAACAGCGTCCAGGTAGCACTCTTTGAAATCCACATATAACGGTGTATTTTTTTCATCAGCTGTGAACTTTACCTCTTTAAGCTTTCCGGTAAATGTGACGTTGAGAATATTTTTGACAGCAAATACTGTATCTACGATCGTGCAATTAAGAAATTTACAATTTTTGAACTGACAGCCTACAGAGGAAGTCTGCCTAAAATCGCATTTACTAAATATGCAGTACTCGAACTGGCTATCATTTAAACCCGAGACTCTGAAATCGACATTTATGAATTCGCAATCTTTCAACCTGGTCTCATGGAAAAATCGGGAATTTGAGAAGTCGGTTTTCTCGAATCGGCAGGCCTCAAACTCGCAACGATCAAAGATAGGTTGAGAAAGTTGTGATTTTACCAGTGAGGCCCCCACAATTCGACCGTCACTGAATCGGGACTTCTCTGGCAGCACGAGGCCAATTTTCTTGATCCCAGACAGCATATTTATATACCCCGAGTACAAAAAGTTAAACCACCCTAAGCGTATATCTCAAATGAGCCGCAATTTAAGTGAACTGAACCAGAAAATAACCAGCCGCACCTGCCGCTTGCATTTTTTTTGCACGACTATCAGCAAATATATATCCTATACCTCCTCCGAATATCCCTTCATGTCGCGGACTTATTTTCGCTATGTCGGAATCTAGAATCTGAGCGAGAAAATAATATCTAGGACTTTCATATAAGGGGTCTTGCAGCCACGCAGGGCGGCCAAGAGCCTTACTGACACCAATCCCACAATCGGGGTCGTCCAACTCCTCTTCCATTTGTTTGGGAGCGAGTGGTTGAAGTGCGATATAAGCCCTCGGCATCACTTCGATAACATCTGACGCGTTAAGCTCACCAGATGCTAATTCATGAAGCAGAACGTAGCTATGACCAAGCTTTAGTTTTTCCATTTCGCATTGTTGATGCACTGCCAGTTTGCGTACTGATGACCTCTTTATAGCGTCACGTCCATACTCAATCGAGACAAACACTGTTATAGCCATGCCTGGCGGAATGAAGGGAACCGTGAGAAACGTCGAGGTGATCATCACCACAGGTAGCATGAATTGACCGGTTTCAGGATCCTTAGGCCAGAGATCAAGGCTGGTGAGCCAAGCGCTACCCCCGATCTGGCCGAGCCCTTGGTCGTGCTCCGTGAAAATTATTTGATCGAAACCCATATTGACTAATCCTTTAGAAAATCAACTCTAGCTAGGATAGATAACGCCGGTAAACCGCTCGCTGCCCTTATCTTTCGCTGAGTGACAACGCCCTAGTGTATAAGTGAATTGTGCGCCGTCCCCGGCTTGAACCACATCAACTTCAGTCCGTGCATTTCACTTGTACCAATCTCAATGCTTGCGGCTGAGACTGCTCGGTTGGCACCTTTTCATGACGCCCGCAGGATCTCAACATTCACAATGGCGATGGCAAAGCTACGCTTTTCCAGCTAGCCGTACGCTTCTTCTGCAGAATTTTCTCCAAGGCTTCGTCTCGTGGCGGCCCTTTTTTCGTCAATTTTAAAGGCGCCAATACGTAAAGTTTAACCGAATCATAATGACCGCCCACTGTAAAGTTATCCGCCGCAGCCCACACTTTATCGACTAAAATTAAAGCATCTGTATCTCTTGGCCAACTTAGTGAGCTATAGGCGGGATCTGAGCGCAATATAATTTCGCCTTCAGTTAACGGGTTACTATCAATTATCCGCCTTGACAATCCGGCAAGTAATCCCTGAGGAAAAGCCCACGCACTGTCGATGTTAAGGCCCTGCCTTGGTAGTCGCCAACTGCCAGGCAAGCAGATAAAAAGTTCCGTACGAGGTCGTTGCTCAAACAGTCCAACAGTGAAAAAAAATTTAAAGTCATTCTTATCGGCAATACAACTTACCCGCAGCCTAACATTAGATTCACGCACCTGCGGGGTTAGTTTTTCAGGCAAAACCCAACCAGCGGTTCTTGTAACAAACTCGACAATGGGTGCGCCGGGAGATAGATCTTCGTCAGGATCACGAGTAATTGCAGAAATACCACCCTCCGCTTCGAGGCGCTTTGCTATTGCATCAAAACCCCAAGATTGCGCCAGATCCAACGCGGTCCGGTTAAATTTGGCGTGCAGCCTGTTGATGTCTGCATGGTGACTAAGAAGAAGATCTACAACATCATAGTTTCCGAAAGTGACAGCCGCTATTAAAGGAGAAGTTACTGATTCGGGCGAGCCATCGACATCCGCGCCAACCTCTAGAAGCCACTTAACAACTTCCAATTGACCGTTTCTTGCTGCCAATCCCAGCGGTGTTGAATTGCCTGACCCAGCTGTAACTTGGTTCACGTCGACACCCAACTCGACAAGCAATTGACATACAGCGAGCTGGTTGTGTTCCGCCGCGTAGTGCAGCACCCCCGGGTAGCCTGCGACAATGAAGCCAGGCGGTTCAAGGGCATACGGAAATGCGGCGAATTCTTTTCGTAAGAAAGCAATATCCCCCGACTCGATACGCGCATAAATTTCTCGAACACGCGCCGCGTCGTCACCGTATGCCCTCTCGAGGCTAATCATCTGCGAATATTTCCTAATTAGATTTTCTAGGAATGGCATGCGGCTTAAAGCTGAAGCCCTTCACTTTTGCAGTCTCACTACTTCCTCCCACTCTCAGCCCATCGGCTTGAGCCAACTGATGCGGTTAGGACTTGCCTTCCACCAGCATCTTGTTTTTCTCCCCTCCCCATGGATCGTCAAGCAGATATTTGGCAGAAACTATTTGCTCGGCAGGAATGAGCGTAATCTTGTAGAAAATCTCGTCACCTTCGCAAACCTCAAAATACAACGCGTAATCACGCTCTGCTAAACCAAGCTCAACGCTAAATTTCTCGGAGGCGGAGGCGACCTCTACACGAGAGGGATCCGTGACATGAAACGGCACGACAATACGACGCTGGGCGGATTCATCAGGATTGAAGTGGCTTGCCAGTTCCAAATGAATGTGTGCGCCAAACGCATCTTCTGGAAGGGGATCAAAAATCACGTAGTCACTATGAATGACCGCGCCTTGTTCTAGATTCTTCTCGCCCCATTGACTGGAGCTTTCATCGAACGGTCGCGATCGAAATTGAATCTGGCTGTGGGAGATAAGCAGATCGACAGACTGACTGTTGTTTTTCATCAGTAAACCTCTATTTTGACTTTGGTTCCGTTGGGCAGGTCGGACAATATATTACCTATGCTCGAGCCGGCCCCCCGATTATCACTAGGATCAATGTACCTAACACTCGCACCTGTCCCCCCCTCTTTGAACATTGCCATAGGCCACTCGTCTCGATCCTTACCGGCTTTGGTCTTGATATCCTTCAAGCTAAGCTTGCGATTCAGCTTAGCGGCGTCACGCTGAACGGTCACAATGAAGGGATGCCCTTTCTTGATTGCGCTATCGATATGCCCGAACGTCTCCGGATGCTCCGAACGCTTCAACCTTAACGTGTAGTCGTATCTCTGCGATCGCGCTCTATTCAGAGTGCACCCGGCAAGCCCAAGCGGATCCGTCCAAGCAAATGGGTTCAAAACGAATGCGTACAAATTGAAACCACCCGCCAATCCAATCGGGTCCGGCGTCGTAAACCGTCCCACGTCCGGATCATAAAACCTGAACGTATTGAAGTGCAGCCCCGTCTCGCGGTCCAGGTACTGCCCCTGAAACCTCAGGTTCTGCTCTTCGATGTAGTACGGCTCGCGCACCTCTTGCAGCGTGTTGCCCCACACCCGGTAGGTCGCCTGCCATACATTGTGGCCGTCGGTCTCGGTGAGCTGTTCCGGCAAGCCGTTGAGGTCGTTGTGGTAGTAACGAATTTTTTGCAGCGGGCCGGCGCCGTCGACGCGGGCCACCGGCACATAGCCGCCCTCATCTTCGTACACGTACAGGCTGGTCTGACTATGTTTATGCTCCTGCAGCAGGCGCATTCCATCCCAGGTGAAACGGGTTTCGCCCAGGGGGTAGCCGTTGCTGTCGTGCTCGGTTTTGGAAACACGACGCCCCAGCGGGTCGTAAGTCATGCGCACGATGCTGCCGTTTTCGTTGCGCACTTCAATCAGGCGGCTTTCAGCGTCGTAGGCGAAGCGCTGGATGCCACGTCGAGTGCTGCGCTTCTCGATCATGCGACCGAAGGCGTCGTAGCGGTAGCGCTTGTCCTGGTAAGTCAGCAACTTGTTGTGCCGCACCAGACCAGCGCCTGCGGGCGAGCTGTCGAGCAAGTTGGCAGCGGCGTCGTAGGCGAAGGTTTCACTCTGGCCGTGCAGGCTGTCCTGACTGGCAATGATGCGGCCGGTGGCGTCGTAGTGCAGCAGTTGGCGCTGGCTTGCTGCGGGTTGCTGGTCAAGTTTGCCGATCAGGTTGTCGGCCGGGTCGTACTCAAAATGCTTCTGCACCGCGGCCGGCAGCAATGCCGGTTGGCTGCTGTGCCGGCGTTGCCGGGCGCGCAGGCGGCCGCTGCGGTCGTATTCGCTACGGGTGCTGAGTTTGCCCTGGGTGCGCAGAACTTCGCGATGGAGGCGATCACGCTCGAAGTCACTGATGACCTGGCCGTCAAGGTTGATCTGGTGCAAGTGGCCGCTGCCGTAGTACAGGCGGTTAAGCCAGCGGCCGTCCGGTAGCTGGCTCTGGATCAGGTTGCCGAGTTCGTCGTAGCAGTGCTGCAAAGTGCCGGTCTGGCTGCGTTCAGCGCACAGTTGGCCGATGGCGTCGTAGGCAAAGCCTAACGCGTGGGCGTCGCCTTTCAGGTCGGTGAAGGTGACGGCCGTCAGCTGGTCGAGCATGTCGTAGCCATAGTCGGTGCGACCGTCGGCAGTGACCTTGCCAGTCATGCGGCCCACAGCATCACGTTCCAGGCGATGGACGATTGGCGCCGGGGGCGCCTCAGGGACCAAAGCCAGGCCGCTGCCGTAAGGAGCCGGCGTTGCAGTAACAAGCGTGATGTTGCCCAAGGGGTCGTAGGCATAATGCCGAGCGCTGCCGTCCAGGTCTTGCTGAGCGACCAGCCGGTCGGCGGCGTCCCAGGCGAATCGATAGCTTTCCCCGTTCTCGTTGGTCAACGCTTGCAGACGGCCGTAATCGTCGTAGCTGAATTGCACGTGCCGGCCATGGGCATCGGTCCGTTGACGCACCTGACCGCGGCGATTGTGCTGGTAAAGTGTGGTGTGCCCGGCGGGGTCGGTGTAGCCAATCAATTGCCCGGCCGTGTCACGCTGGTAGTGCTCGACACGTCCGTCGGGCAGCTGGCTCGCGAGCAGACGCCCTTGAGCGTCATAGCTGAACACGGTCCGCTCGCCGAGGGCATCGGTGATCGCCTGCAGATAGCCTCGCGGGTCGTAAGCGAAACGAGTGGGATACCCGGAGCAATCGACGTGCTCCAGCAACTGCCCGAACGCATTCCAGCGCAACGTCTTGCGCTTGCCGGTGGCGTCAATAATGACGGTGATCTGGCCTTGGGCATCATAGGCGTAGCGGGTGACATGGCCCAGTGGGTCGATTTCTGCGGTGCAGTTACCGCGTGGGTCGTAACGATATTGCCAGCTGTTGCCGGCAGCGTCGGTCTCAACCAGCGGCAGCGCCCAGTGTTCGAGCCACAGCGTGGAGTCGCTGCGGCCCAATGGGTCGGTTTCGCCCATCAGGTTACCGGCTTCGTCATAGCTAAAGGCGTAGCGCCCGCCCTGCGGATCGATCGCGCCGAGCAACTGACGTTCGTCGTTCCACTCGAATAGCCAGGCCTGGCCCAGGTTGTCGCGGTGCTCGATGATCTGGTGCTGGCTGTTCCAGCGTCGGGTACTGACCCGTTGCAAACCATCGGTGATACGAGTGATGCCCATCGTCAGGTCGTAGTCGAAGCTGTAAGCATCGCCTTCATCGGTCCAGTGCCGGACCACTCGCCATTCGTGTCCTTCGACCAATGCCCACTGATAGAAACAGCGCAGCCCGGTGGGCAGTTGGTGTTCGACCATGCGCTGACCGGCGTCGTAATTGAAGATCCGTCGGATTTGACCCGTGGCGTCACGCACTTCGCTCAGATTGTTCGCTGCATCGTAGCTGTAGTTGACCAGTACTTCGCGGAGCTGGTCAGGGTAAAGACGCTCGATCCGAACAAGACGGCCGTGCTCGTGAATGAGCTCGATTTTTATCAGGTCGGCGGTGTCACGCAGTCGCACCAGGCGGCCGGCGGGGTCGTAATCCAGATAGATACGGTTTTCGTTGCGGTCGCCCAATTGCTCGAGACGCAGCCGCGTGGGGTCTCCCTGCGTCGGCTGGAACAGCCGGTACACGCCGTCATCGCTCTCTATCAGCAACTGGCCATTAAGGTGGCGCCGGACACTGAGCCCTTCGCCGGGGCTGAACACTGCGCCACCCAACGGTATTGAGCCCATGTCGATGGGCCGGCCTTGCTCGTCCGTGTACACCAGTTTTTCGCCGCCGTCTTCATGCCCAAGGACGTCAACGCGAACCTCATACGAGACACTCCAGCCGATTCCAAACATCCCGTCTTGGCGCTGATCACTGCTGTTGTAGAAGCGCTGCCAGTCAATGGGCAGGATGCCTGGCATCACGAAATCCAGTTCGTCGTCGCCACCCAGCACCTTGGCCCCGGTAGCGGCATGCACCGGGTTGGACGAACCCATGGCCGCGTTTGCTGCGGCACTCATGGCACTGCTGACCCCCATCGACACCGCGCCACCCACTAGCATGCACGGCAGCTTGCTGAAGAATTTACCCTTGCTGCCTTTCAGCATCAGGAGTGCCGTCACAGCCAATCCGACGCCAGGGGTCTTGCCGCTGCGGATTTCTCGCACCACCACCGACCCGCCGCCAATAGTGACATTGGGAGACACCAACCCTGCTGAAACGACTTTCGCATCGCATGTGCTGCGATCCCCGCTGCGCACGGCAGGCTGCCCATTGATCGTGACCTTGTCCGAGCCCTCGGCCATAAACTGCGGCGGCATGGGCGGATGCTTCATGCAGACGACGATGTCCAACGGTTTGGGCACGGCACCGGGTGCGGGCGTGGCCACGGTAGGGCGCCACATCTGCGAGAAGAAACTTTCGGCCATGTCGAGATAGCCGGGTTCGGCCTGTGGCTCCAGCGCATCCAGTTCGGTGCCGGCCGGCGCGACGTGAGAATCGATTGCCCCGGCGGCACGAGCGGCAGGGATATTGTTGGTCAACGTGTTGGTGGAGCCGGTCAGGATGTTCGCCTGCACCGTGGGTGGGAACAGTGCGTTACCTACGCTTTCGCACAAGCTGCTCAGGCCCCGGTCCGCCCCCGTCTTGCTCATCGCCAGACCCACAACCGTACCGACCACCGCGCCGAGCAGGAAGCAACCCAGCCCACCGGTAGCAACGGTAATACCGGTGGCCGCGACCACTGCAGCCGTCGCCAGCGCAGTGATGGCGATATTTGCCGCGACTTCCAGCACACCGCCAAGGATGTCAGCCATCATTGAGGTGTGATCGAGCGCATCGCCCATCCGGGCGGCCCAGAGCGCGTCAGACATCCCGATTGCTCACCGGGCCGGCACGTCGAATACCAGCGAATGCTTGATGGTTGCCCAATGCGCCGCTTCGGCATCGCCAAGTGTGTCGGCTTTCACATAGCTCAAGGCAAGCATTTTGCGGGTCCCGGGCAGCACCAGGGCTAACTGGTACTGGAATACTTTTTCGTTACCTTTGTGGAATTGACTGCGCAGTTCAACGCCTTCCACTTCCCCGTTCTCGCCCAATCGCACCGCAACGCCCAGCTGGCAGCGTAAGTCCTGGACCTGCTTTTCCAAACGCTGGAGCTGATCATCAAGGTTACTTTGCAGGGTTTCGCCGTCGGCCAGCAGGCTGCGGCTGACGATCAGCGATGTGCCCAATTCGGGAAATTTGAGAATGTTGATGGAGGCGTCGAGCACATCACCGGGTGGCAATTGAAACTGGAATTCATTGAGACGGTAAGTCATGGCGCAGAAATCTCGCGGTTAGCCCTTGGGCTTGGGAAAGGCGGCGTTGATGTTGGCGTCAATGCTGGCCTTCACGCCTTGTCCATCGGGCGTGGCGCCGGGGCCGCCGCCGTTGTTCAGATGCAGCACGCCGCCGGTGTTGAACTCGGCGTCGCCGCTGGCAAAAAAGCTGATCTGCACGCCGGTGAGGTTGATCTGCCCGCTCGCGTTGAGCTCCAGGATGCTTTCGCCGCACACCAGTCGCAGGTTCTCGCCTACCTCGATCACGTAGCTCTGGCTAACGCTGTCGGTCTTGCGCTGGCCGACCGCCAGGATGTCCTCCTGCTTGACGATGCGAAGCCGGTTGTTACCAATGGTCACCGTCTCGTCATGACCAACACTCTTATTGCGGTCATGCCCCACCGAATGGCTTTCATCCACTTCCACCACGATGTCCTGATTGCGCTCGGCATGGATATAAAGCTGCTCTTGGCCCTTTTTGTCTTCCATGCGGATTTCATTGAAGTTCGCCGGGCTCCCACCTTTGCTGGAGCGACTTTTCATGCCGCTTTGTGTGGCGTTGGCCGGCAGGTTGTAGGGCACGGTCTGTTCGGCGTTGTAGACGCGGCCGGTGACGATGGGCCGGTCCGGGTCGCCTTCGAGAAAGCTGACGATGACTTCCTGGCCGATTCGCGGGATCTGCATCGAACCCCAGTTCTTGCCAGCCCAGGCTTGAGAGACACGAATCCAGCATGAGCTGTTTTCGTTGGATTGATCGTGGCGGTCCCAGTAGAAATGCACCTTCACCCGACCGAACTGGTCGGTCCAGATTTCTTCCCCCGCCGGGCCCACCACCAGGGCGGTCTGCGGGCCCTTGACGACGGGGCGTGGAGTCGTCGGCTGAGGCCGGAAGCTTTGCTGGGCATCGATGCACACCAAGCGGCTGGAATACTGCGAACCGCCGCCGGTGCTGCCGGTTTCCAGCTGTTCCTGCGAGACGGTGCAGTGGGCGCTGACGATCAGGTACTCGCGATTCTGATCTTCGCGACCAAAGCCGATGAGGCTGAACAGATGCCCGGCGCCCAGACCCCGAGCGTTGCCATGGAGTTCGACGCGTTCGTGCAGGCTTTGCACCGCCTCGATGCGGGTGCGCGCGTAGTGTTCGCCGTCCTGGCTTTGCACGTAGGTGCCGGGGTAGTCGTACAGCGGGTAATCGCCGGCACTGTGCGCGCGCGGCATGGCGGAACGCACGTTGATTCTCGCGGACGGACGCTGGAAGTCGTAGTCATTGAGCTCCAGTGAACCGGGTTGCACGTGCTGGGCCAGACGCCAATCGTCGATGTGGTCGCGCTCGCGATGCTGGCCGTCCGGCGGGTAATACGGCACCGCCTCGTAGCCCGGCGCCGGGTGATGGGCACCATAAGCATCCGCCAGCACCAGCACATGGCGGTCTTGTTCGTGACGGAAGTAATAGTAGATGCCTTCCTGCTCCATCAACCGACTGACAAAGTCAAAACTGGTCTCGCGATACTGCACGCAGTATTCCCACTCGCGATACGCGGCGCTTAGGGCATCCTCAAAATCTGAAAACCCGAGGTCGCGGAACACCTGCTTGATGATTTGCGGGATGGTCAGGTTCTGAAAGATCCGACAGTCCGATGTGCGTGTTAGCAGCCATAACCACGGGCGCAAAATGGCTTGGTAGCTGGCAAACTGGCCGCGGTTCACGCCCTGGCTGCAGCTCGCCACGATGCCGTGGAAATACCGGTCGCTGCCATCAGGCAACTGCAGCGACACGCTCATTGGCTTGCCGAGCAACCGGTTGAGGTCGATGGCGCCGTCCAGCGAGGTGAGCTCCAGCTGAAATTCAAATGGGCGACCCATTTCATCGGCGCCAGTCAAGTGCTTCAGCAACAGGACATCAGCCCCGAGGGGGCTGCTGATTTTGGCCAGACGTGTGGCTTGGGTGAGTTGCATTAAGGACCTATTGTTGCGGGTTCAACGTAATGAACGACAAGCGCTCGCAACTTCTGCGGGGCTTCAGCCAAAGGCATAGTGGAATTCGCCGGCACGCTCGCTGATGCGCACGTTTTCCATAGGTTTGCCTTCGAGCATGCGGGTCAGGAATTCGCGGCTCATGTCCGGCAGCAATGTATTGGTGAGGATGGTATCGATCATCCGTCCGCCACTCTCGGTCTCTGTGCAGCGCGACACAATCAGGTCGATCACGGCGTCGTCGTAATCAAAGGCCACCTTGTGGGTGCTTTCCACGCGCTTTTTCACCCTGTTCATTTGCAGCCGGGTAATGGCCTTGAGCATGGTATCGCTGAGGGGGTAATACGGAATGGTCACAAGGCGGCCAAGCAACGCTGGCGGAAAAATTTCCAGCAATGGCTGACGCAAGGCTTTGGCGATGTCTTCCGGGTCCGGCACGTTACTTGAGTCTTGGCACAGGTGCGAAATGAGCTCGGTGCCCGCATTGGTGGTCAGGAGGATCAAGGTGTTCTTGAAATCGATAACGCGCCCTTCGCCGTCCTCCATCACGCCTTTGTCGAAGACCTGGAAGAAGATTTCATGAACGTCAGGGTGCGCCTTTTCCACTTCGTCCAGCAGCACCACGCTGTAGGGCTTGCGACGCACGGCTTCGGTGAGCACGCCACCTTCGCCATACCCTACGTAGCCTGGCGGTGCCCCTTTCAGAGTCGATACGGTATGGGCTTCCTGGAACTCGCTCATGTTGATCGTGATCACGTTCTGCTCACCACCGTACATGGCCTCGGCCAAAGCCAGGGCGGTCTCGGTCTTGCCGACCCCGGAGGTGCCGGCGAGCATGAAGACGCCAATGGGTTTGCTTGGGTTGTCCAGGCCGGCCCGAGAGGTCTGTATACGCCGGGCAATCATCTTCAGGGCGTGGTCCTGGCCGATGATGCGCTTCATCAAGTGTTGGTCCAGGTTGAGTACGGTTTCCAACTCGTTGCGCGCCATGCGCCCGACCGGAATGCCGGTCCAGTCGGCGACCACTGAAGCCACGGCCTGGTAATCCACGGTCGGCAATATGAGCGGCGACTCGCCTTGCAGCGCGCTCAACTGCTGTTGAAGCTCAATCAGACGGGTGCGCAGCGCCTGGCTCTGGTTCGAGTCGGTATCGCTGTCGACCGTCCCGGCGCTTTCGCGCAGTTGCGCGCGCGCGGCAAGGAGTTCGTCGACCAGAGTCTTCTCCTCGGCCCAACGGTTTTCCAGTTCTGCCAGACGCTCGCGCTCGCTGAGCAGCAAGCCTTCGCTATGAGTGCGGCGGATGCCGATGTCGATGCCAATTGCCTGTTCACGGGCGATGATTTGCAGTTCGGTTTCCAGCGCCTCGATGCGCCGACGGCTGTCGTCAACTTCCGCAGGCACGGCATGCAGGCTAATAGCGACACGAGCACAGGCGGTGTCCAGCAGGCTCACGGATTTATCGGGCAGCTGGCGCGCCGGGATGTAACGATGGGAAAGCTTGACCGAAGCTTCCAGCGCCTCATCAAGCACCTGCACTTCATGGTGCTTTTCCATGGTGGATGCCACACCACGCATCATCAAAAGCGCCTTGTCCTCGGAGGGTTCAGCGACCTGCACCACCTGGAAGCGACGGGTGAGGGCCGGGTCTTTCTCGATGTGCTTCTTGTATTCGGCCCAAGTGGTAGCCGCCACGGTGCGCAGGGTGCCCCGCGCCAGTGCCGGTTTGAGCAGGTTGGCGGCATCGCCGGTTCCGGCCGCGCCACCGGCGCCGACCAGCGTATGGGCTTCGTCGATGAAAAGAATGATCGATTTGGGCGAAGCCTGAACGTCCTCGATGACTTGGCGCAGACGTTGTTCGAACTCCCCTTTCATGCTCGCGCCGGCCTGCAACAACCCGACGTCGAGGCTGCGCAGCTCTACATCTTTCAGAGCCGGCGGCACATCGCCGGCAACGATTCGCAGCGCAAAGCCTTCAACCACAGCAGTCTTGCCGACGCCAGCCTCGCCGGTCAGGATCGGATTGTTTTGCCGACGGCGCATGAGGATATCCACCAACTGGCGGATCTCTTCGTCACGGCCGACGATAGGATCAAGCTTGCCGCTGCGCGCCTGTTCGGTGAGGTCCACGGTGAACCGCTTGAGTGCTTCCTGCTTGCCCATGGCACTGGGGGCCATGGCGCCGCTGGCCTCGCCGGGGCCGGCGGCGTTGAAGCCATCGCTGGCGGCGAGGGCATTTTCCGGCGAGTCGCCCACGTACTCGTCAAAACGCTCACTCAAGGTTTCTGCCTTGAGCTTGCCGAACTCCCCAGATAAACCGAGCAAGGCATTGCGCAGGCTTGGCGTCTTGAGGATGCCCAGCAGCAGATAGCCAGTGCGTACCTGGCTTTCGCCGAACATGAGGCTGCCATACACCCAGCCACGTTCCACCGCTTCCTCGACATGGGAGGACAAGTCGGTGATCGAAGTCGAACCCCGCGGCAGTCGATCCAGGGCCTCGGTCAGATCGCGGGCCAGCCGCGCAGGCTCGACGTTGAACTGGCGGACGATACGGTGCAAGTCCGAATCCTGGAGCTGTAGCAACTGATGAAACCAGTGAGCCAGTTCGACATAGGGGTTACCCCGCAATTTGCAGAATACCGTTGCCGCCTCGATAGCTTTGTAGCCCACGCTGTTTAGTTTGCCGAACAACGCGGCGCGACTGATTTCACCCATGTGCATGACTCCTTGATGGTTGTGCTGACGTGGCCTGCTCGGCGTAGTGCCGGGCCAGAATCAGGTCCTTGGCATCGGTATCGGGCTGCCCCAGCCAGGTGTTGAACCCCAGCCTCTGTCGCCCGTTAAGCTGTAGCTTTGGTACGTGTGACTGGGCCAGCACCAGGTTCAAGTCCCAGTCCATCTCGTGCCCCAGGTATTCGGCAACCCAGGCCACCAACTCCCTGAAGGGCTGGCCGTCGGGCAGCATGCCCATGTATTCGTCGAGATTGAGCGGGCCGAGCCGGATGCGGAATTTGTGCTGGCGGTCCCATACATGGCTGCCCAGGCAAAAGCTCACTCCCAGTTGGTGGTCGCTAACGCCGATCCGGCTGCGCTCCGGAAGTTGCAGCCATTGGCCGACGTACTCTTCGATTTCCACCGCAACGCCGAAGTAATGTCCCAGAATCGCTCGCAAACCGTCCGGGTATCGGGTTTGCGCCGCCAGGTGCCCGCTGTAGTGCAGTTTGGCGGTGCCCGGAATCAAGCCATCTTGCTGCAGGCTTGGCATGCCACGACCGCTGAGTGCCGCCAGGCGCGCCGACCAATAATCGTCATCGGGACGATCCAGGCTAACGGTGGGTCGCGCTTCGGCCCAGGCTCGGTAGAACAGGCTCAGCAAGCGATGGTGGAAGACATCCAGAAATCGTTTGCTGGCGGTGTCGGCGTTGTTTCGTTGCCGGTCGCGCACGTATTCGGTGAGGTGCAGAGGTAGCGGGCCGTTAGGGCCGCCTAGGCCGAAAAAGAATTGCTCCAGACGCGCCGCTTTGCCATCTTCGGCCGGGCTCATGGACGCCAGGGTGGACGGTGCAAACGCGCAATCCGGCTGCTGGCCCAGACGCAGGGCATCGTCGGCCAGGCGCAACGAATGACCAAGCCGCGGCAGCTCGGGCGACTCGCATTCGAGGCGACGCAATGCCTGGAAAAAATCGAATTCCCAAGGCAGTTCCTGCATCGCCGTCAGCGTGCTCACAGTGTCGGACGGCGTCCGGGCTTGGCTTTCCATCGCATAATCTCGCCGCGTTCGGTGGTACGTATCACCGTCTCGGTAAAGCTGTTGATCGACACATAACGTGCCAGGAAGCGCTCGAACACCGCGCCAAGCAGGAACACGCCAGTGCCACGAAAAGCGTTCTCGTCGAATTCCAGAGTGATCTCCAGGCCGCGCCCAAAGACGATCGGGCCAGGCATCGGCAAGCGCCGCGTGCAGGCTTTGCTGCTGACTTCGCGCAGCCCTTCGATTTGCAATTGCAAAGCCGAATCGTGGCTGTCGCCATACAGGCGCAGCAGCTCGCGCATTGCAGCGGCGCCCTGCCCTTGCTCGCTCAACGACAGGTAGTTGAGCGATAACTGGCTGATCAACCGCCAGGCCTTATTATCGTGGGCATGACTGGCGCGAGGACGGCTTGGCCCGGCCAGGCAACGCACCGTTGACACCGGCGCGCTGTCGGCCAGGGTGAAATCCGTGCTGCCTGCGCCCACAGTCATGAACAGGGGGAGGTCGCGATTGGTACACAAGGCACCAATGCCTAACTGGCGCAGGTCGTTTCGGTAGGGTGCCTGCTGGCTGTCGACCAGACTGACAAAGGTCTCGCTACCCACGTAGGTTGATCGAGCCCCGGTGCGCCGCTGCTCGCTGGACAGCACTCGGGGCTCGCGACGCAATGTGTAATAGGCTTGGCCGCTGCCGTAGCGTGATGGGTCGCGGACTGCGTAAAACGGCAAAAAAGGTTGATCCGGCCCTGTCCCATGACCGCTGACGCTGGTCAGCGAATGAATCTCGAAGTCCATGGGGCGGGTGCGATCGGGGATCACATGGTGTTCGTTGACCCGATCAGTGAGATGGATCCGGTCAACCCGGCGCGGGAACAGGTTGATGGCTGGGGTGCAGAAAGGCATCAACTGTTCGCTGCCAATGCTCCCTTCCAGACTTTGCTCGAGGCGCTCGAACAGCACAATGACCTCGAGCTCCTGTCCGTCGCAGCGTTTAACGGCGCGGCCCAGCTCTGCAAATTCCACGAATAGAAAACGCTGCGGCAGTGCGAAGTATTCCTGCAACAGGCGATAGCCTTGAAAGGCTTGCGGTACTACCGGTAGCGCGGCTTCGCAATCATCGAAGCCACAAGAGCGCACGGCGTCCTGAGGCAGGCGTTCAACCCAGTCGCGCCCGGGCTGGCGGACGAACACAGCACAGACATTGCCAAGCAGCTGCTCGTACAGGCGAAACGGTTGCTCATCTGCACCGTTGAGGTACAGCGGCAGGCTGTCAAGGGCCAGCCTGTTGAAAGCCAGGTCCGCGCCGGTGCGCAAAGTAAAACGCAACGCAGCCTTGGCCTTCGGCTCACTGGCCGCCAGACGACCGAGGACGGCACCCGGATTCCCGAAGTATTCAGCAGCGCTGACTTTCAGAGGCCACAGCGTCACCTCATGGGCACTGCGGTATTCACAGGACGTTTGCGAATCGCGGCCCAATACGGCGCGCATTACGCTGTTGCGCGGCAGCGTAAAGCCGCTGCTCAACGAACCTTCGTCGGGATCAGCCTGCATGTGCACCACGGTCATCGACGGCGTCGGCGCCAGATAATGCGGGTAGGCGATTTCCAGCAGGTTATGGGTGAAGGTCGGATACTCGGCGTCCAGCTTGAGCTGAACTCGCGCGGTCAGGTACGCGAAGCCTTCGAGCAGGCGCTCGACGTATGGGTCGGCGCAATCCATTCCGGACAATGTCAGCCGACTCGCAATCTTCGGGTATTCCCTGGCGAATTCCGCCGCGCTTTCGCGCACATGGTGCAGTTCCTGGTTGTACAGCTCCAACAGGCGCGGGTTCATGTTCGTCTCCGCGGGTCAGCCTGGACGACTCGCATATGTCCGGTTTCCAGATCCAGGTCGGTCTGCAGGACCAGGCGCAGCGGCACCGGCTGGGCCCAGAGATCGCCTTCTATCTCGAAACTCAAGGCGTTATGGTTCATCTCGGCGCTCGCCTGAGCGCGCACTCGCAGAGTGTGGCGCAGGATGCGCGGCTCGAATGTGGCGATGGCCTGGTGAATCAGCGCCTCCAGAGCCGGCACATCTACAGTCGACGCGCTGCTGCCCGCTAATGCCGGCAGCCCATAGTTGACCACCGAGGTGCCTGCGAGCGTGTACAACGTGGCATCGGCGTCGAGTAAAGCGGTTGTATTGAGCAGCCAGGCCAAGTCACGCAGCACCGAGGCCTTTAGTTGAGTCAGCGAAAGCACACGCTTGTCGGCGGTCTCTTTGGGATTGCCCGGATCATCGTCGGTCAGCCGGTCGAGCAGTGACGGTTGAAGGCGATCACGAGGAGCAATTTCGGTTACCACGTAAAAGGTGCCACGTACATTTTTTGGTCTCCGCCAGAACCGCAAGCGGCGTAAAGGCTTACCGTTCCCGCCTGAAAACCTTCGGGCATCTGACGGATAGCCTGCATCTTGCTCAAGCAATCGCGGCCAGGCGCGGGCATGTGGTCGCTGCGCCAAACCGCAAATATTGGAGTCTTGTTGAACACTTCCACACGCAGCTTTTGCTGTTTATCCAGGCTGAAACCGCACGGCCATTCCATATCCAGCTTGAGGTGGCTCTGGTCAGGCTTCACCAGCGTGCATTGGCCTTGATCGTCTATCAAGCTGATTTGCTGCCCCATGAAAACGGCCCGGGTCGAAGGCGACCCCGCGTGTTCGGCGCATGCGCTCAGGCTAATCAGGCTAGTCGTCAGGCATAGGGCAAGCAGAAGCTTGTCCATCAGGTGAGCTCCCAGAACCAGACTTTCCTGGACCGATAGAAAAGGTCGCCGGTTTGCGTCAAGCCACGATTCCAAAGATCAATGTGGTCACCACTACGGCCGTCTACTGTCTCTCCTGGCTGCTGAAAACAGTCCTTGAAAAAAATCAGGCCGGTCTTATTCATCAATGTCCGGCGGTCCTCGGCGCTGTTCGTGAGAACAGTGGGACGACCCAGATGATGTTTCCACAACCAATTGGCCAGCGACTCGGCACCTCTGGCGTGCTCATGCGCGCACTTGGGTTCGGTATAAGTGGACTTGTTGACCTTGACGGTTTTTTCCGCATTAAGCGTCAGGCTCATGCGTATGGCACATTGATTCGCCCACGGACCTTCGCACGGTTTTGCATCGGGATGGGCAACCAGCAGGTCGGAATAAGCTTTCCACAAATTGATAAACGAAGGCTTGGCCATGACTCATACCGAGAGGGGAAAGATGGATTCGAGCAAGCACCAAATACCCCCGGAGCGTCGCACCGGGGGGCTTTCGGCTACACCTTCACGTTCTGACGGATGTTCCAGCCAAATTTGATCGGGCCGCCGTCCTTGGTGCCGTCCGCCTTCTGCGGTTGGTAATCGACCAATACCTTGGCGAAGTTCAGAGTGACGTTTTCGGTAAGGCGATCATCGCTGCCGGAGCCGCCGGTGCCCAAAGAGGTCACCAGTACTTCTTCAAGGTTAATGATCATGTACTCGACCTGACTCTCGCCACCGGCCTTGCGAACGGTCAGTTTGACCTTGTCGATATGTTTGCCGCTTGCGCAATGCATCATCAGGTTCGGCGACGCTTTATCAACATACTTGGTCAGTGACAGGTCATGAACGTTGACCTTGCCAGCGCCACCGCCACCGCCAACATGCATGTTGCCGGATTGGGTCATGCCCCAACTCCAGTTCAGCACATCGATTTCGTCTTTGTGGGCCTTGTCCATGGACTCGCCCTTGATGTCACCGATCTTGATGAAAATATCGACAGCCATGTTCTCTCCTGAAATGGCGTGAGCCATTGTGGGTTATTTTTGAAATAGCACTTCCACGCAGCCACGCGCACCGGCCGGGGAGCCACCAAGGCGGCACCCACTGGCACGGCGTCACGGGTCAATCGAGTCGGTCAGGCACTCTTCGCCGATGGCAGTTTGGAAACCAGACGCAACGACACCGTCAAACCTTCGAGCTGGTAATGCGGGCGCAGGAAGAACTTGGAAGTGTAATAACCGGGGTTGCCTTCTACGTCCTCGACCACGACTTCGGCCGCAGCCAACGGATGTTGGGCTTTGGTCGTTTCGGTTGAGTGCGCAGGGTCGCCATCGACATAGTTGAGGATCCAGTCCTGAAGCCACCGCTGCATCTCGTCCTTCTCTTTGAACGAGCCGACTTTGTCGCGCACGATGCACTTGAGGTAGTGGGCGAATCGGCACGTGGCGAACAGATACGGCAGGCGTGCCGCCAGGTTGGCGTTTGCGGTCGCGTCCGGGTCATCGTATTCAGCGGGCTTTTGCAGTGACTGAGCGCCGATGAATGCAGCAAAATCGGTGTTTTTCTTGTGCAGGAGCGGCATGAAGCCGTTTTTCGCCAGTTCGGCCTCGCGACGGTCGGAAATGGCGATTTCCGTAGGGCATTTCATGTCCACGCCGCCGTCATCAGTCGGGAACGTATGCGCAGGCAGATTCTGCACCTCGCCCCCGGACTCGATGCCGCGTATCCGCGAGCACCAGCCGTAATGCTTGAACGAGCGATTGATATTCACCGCCATCGCGTAGGCCGAATTCGCCCAGGCGTATTTGGCGCTGTCGGCACCGTCGGTATCTTCTTCAAATGCGAAGGCTTCAACGGGGTCGGTCTTTGCGCCGTAAGGCAGGCGCGCCAGGAAGCGCGGCATGGTCAGCCCGATGTAGCGCGCATCCTCGGATTCGCGCAGCGAGCGCCAGCCCGCGTATTCGGGGGTTGTGAATATCTTGGTCAGATCGCGGGGATTGGAAAGCTCCTGCCAGGAGCCCATACCCATCACCGTGGGCGAGGCCGCGGAAATGAATGGCGCGTGCATGGCGGCGCACACTTTGGACAGCTCGCCCAACAGCTCGACATCCGGCGGCGATTGATCGAAGTAATAGTCGCCAACCAGGCATCCGTAAGGCTCACCGCCGAACTGACCGTACTCTTCTTCGTACATCTTCTTGAAAACAGGACTCTGGTCCCATGCCGTGCCCTTGAATTTTTTCAAGGTCTTGTGCAGCTCCGGCTTGGAAATATTGAGCACGCGGATTTTCAGTTGCTCATCGCTTTCGGTGTTATTGACCAAGTAGTGCAGACCGCGCCACGCGCTTTCCAGCTCCTGGAATTGCGGGTGGTGAATCACCTGGTTCACTTGGGCGGTTAACTTGGCATCGATAGCCGCGATGATCGATTCGATAGACTTGATCGCATCGTCGGAAACCAGGTCGGTTTGCGCCAGTGCCTGTTCGGCCAGAGTACGTACTGCAGTCTCTACCGCTTCGCGAGCGCGGTCGGTCTTGGGCTTGAATTCTTGCATCAGCAGCGAAGCGAACTCGCTGGTTTGTTCGGTGGTGCCTTGCGGCGCCTGATTGTCACGCATCGATTCGGTCATGATCATGGGTCCTGATTAAGCGTTAGGCTCGGAGTCCTGGGGCTTAGGCGCGCTTGCCAGGGCCTGGAGCAATGCAGGGTCCTTGATCGCCTTCATGATGATTTCTTCGGCGCCGGTCTTGCCGTCCATGTAGGTCAGCAGGTTTGCCAACTGGGTGCGCGCCTCAAGCAACTGGTTTAACGAGTCGACCTTGCGGGCAACCGCGGCAGGGCTGAAGTCATCCATGCTTTCAAAGGTCATGTCCAAGCTGAGGTTACCCTCACCCGTCAGCTCGTTGGGTACATGGAAAGCCACCCGCGGCTTCATCGCTTTCAAACGCGAATCGAAGTTGTCGACATCAATCTCAAGGAATTTACGGTCGGCCACGGCTGGCAGCGGTTCAACAGGCTTGCCCGCGAGATCAGCGAGGACGCCCATGACGAACGGCAACTGGACCTTCTTCTCTGCGCCGTAAAGCTCGACGTCGTACTCGATCTGAACCCGTGGCGCGCGGTTGCGCGCGATGAATTTCTGAGAACTGCTGTTCGCCACGTTGCTCCTCCTGGTCGCTGATGCGACGGTGTTTGGCGCCATCGGTGGATACCGACAGCGGGATGCGCATTCCTTGATCCGACCCTCTTTGAGGTTTACTCGGTGTCGGGACCGCGCAGGCTTTCAAATTGCGACATGCCGTCGGGAATCAGGTTGCGCACGATGGTGGCAAAGTCCGCATTCACCAACAGTCTGGCTCTATTCAGCAACACCGGCAGCGGGCTGGATGGCTCGTGACGGGCGTAGTAGTCCAGCAACAGATCAAGACTGCCCAGGACATCTTCACGGCTACTGATTCGGGTGGGTGAACGGGCTGCCATAGGAACATCGGTATAGGCAACGGAGGTGTCGACCTGATGCGTATCGGCTACAGCCGGCCGGGCTTCGCCCGGGTTCGCGGTTGAATCACCGAGAATCTGCTGCGCCAGCCGAAGGGGTTGCTTAAGAGGGGAAAAGTCCACGCCCTGCGCCGAACCGACCTGCTCGGCCACCAGAGCTTCGATCTGCGACGCTGCGTCGCGCGCTTGAGAGACGGCTTCGCGCATGGCTTGCAGTTGCTCGACATCAGCGTCGAGCAATGCGCCAGCCAATTCATCGGCGGTGAGTTTTTCGTCGTGGAATATTTGAGCGCCGCTCGCATTGAGCGCAGCGCGCAGGGTAATTGGCCCAAAGACCCGGGAACGGATCAGGATGCTTTCCCGCAGCAGCCGGACATTGGTTTCGCAGGCGATGCCCGCCAGCGCGTTGACTCGCACGGTGGGGTCGTTGCCGTCGTCGGCGTCCAGCAGCGGGTACAGATTCGGCCAGTATTGCTGCAGCAAACTGCGGATCAAAACCAGCGCGCCGCTCAGTCCCGGCACGCCGTCAAGCGCGAGTGTGCTTTGCAAAAGGAAATGAGTGACCCGCAGGTCTTTGCTGCGCTGCAACAGGGCGGTGCTGACCTGCTGGATTTGTCGCCATTGGGGCGGCTCGGCCGGCAGCACGGCATCGCCCATGCTGCGTTCGGGCTTGCCCTGAGCGTCGCGTTCCATTTGCAGGAATTCGGCGTCATATTCCAGGTCGTCGCCGCACGGAGCATTCGCGGACACGGCAGCGAGCAACAACGGAACATCCACCAAATCGATCTCCCTATCGAGCTACGGATTGCCTGCGAAATTCGCAAGTTCGCGAAATCAAGCTTCAAGAAAACACGAAACTTTATTTGCAACTTGCGATAAGTGATATCAGGTAGACATCACTGTAGTTTTTAAAGTTGTGCATTTTTGGTGTAGATATTGGCCGTTGTCAAGGTAAGCTGTTGCGTCGCTGGTACCGGTGTGACACAGCAGGCATCCTGCACGACTAATCAGTCAGCCTCTGTACGATCATCGCGAGCTTGTGTTTACAATCGCTGATTTTCCGCTATCAAGCGGCTAGGATAGGCCCTTTTTCAAGGTTTGCGAGTCATGGCCCGACGCTTTGGCTTGTTGCCTATTTGTGCTTTGGCCTTACACGACACAAGCAAGGAGGCGCGATGTCGCTGTGTTTGACGATCACCAGTTATCACAAGATAACCCCGGGACAATGCGCCGAAAAAATCCTTGATACGGGTGTAATGTCGATAGGTCGCGGCGTCGAAAATGATTGGGTATTGCCGGACCCGGAGCGATTAGTTTCAGCCCGGCACTGCGCAATCCAATATAAAGATGGTCGTTACTACCTAACTGACAACAGTACCAACGGAGTGGAACTGGTACACGCGGGCGTAAGGCTGCGTCGTGGCAACAGCGAGCCATTGCAGGATGGCGAGCTGATCCGTATCGGAGAATATGAGATACAGGCGCGCATCCAATCCCGTGCGCAACCGCTGGATGCACTCTTTTCCGGGGGCGAAAACCCTGGCAGTTTTGAAGCGCTGATGGGACGGCAGGAAGCACCTAAAGCGCAGCCGTTGCCAGACAGCGTCGGTCTTGCCGGGCAACCTCATCTGCACGGCGCGTCTTCTTTCGACACACTGCCCGACTTGTTTGATTTCCTCACTCCACCGACTGTAGCGCCAGTCACGCAGCCGGACCATGTGCCGGCAGAGCAGCATGATTTTCGGCCGCCTACGCCAATGATCACCCTACCCCCTTCCATGCCGTCGGTACCGTCGCCATCCAACAACGTGATTCCTGATGACTGGGACCCTCTCGCTGATCTTTCTGCAGCCGCTTCGAAGCCGTCTGTGGTGACCATACCCGAGCCGATGGCGACGATTCCGCCATTGTCTTCAGCATTCGAAGCGCAGGAAGCCATGCCGCCGGCAATACCGCCGTCGTCATCCTCTGACTCGGCGCAGACCACCGATCCCGTTGCACCCGTGCAGGCCCAGGCCGGACTGCTGCAGGCATTTCTGCGCGGCGCCGGTATTGATCAACTGCGCCTGGATACCGTCCAGGCAGAGGCCCAGATGGAGGCCATCGGTAGCAGTTACAGGCTGATGGTGGAAGGCTTGATCGACGTGCTCCGCGCGCGGTCCAGCCTCAAGGGCGAGTTCCGCATTCAGCAGACCATGATCCGCCCCATCGAGAATAACCCCCTGAAGTTCGCGCCCAATGCAGATGAGGCCTTGTTGCTGCTACTGCGTCATGGCAACCAGGCGTTCATGGCGCCGGACAGAGCCGTCAGCGACAGCTTCGATGATTTGCGCGCGCATCAGATGGCGGTCATGGCTGGCGTCGACGCTGCCATCAAGCATTTGCTCAAGCGTTTCGAACCCGCTGAACTGGAAGCCCGAATGTCCAGGCCCGGCGGCCTTGGCGGGCTATTTGGCGCCTCGCGCCAAGCGCAGTACTGGCAACAGTTCACAGAGCTCTATAGCAAGATATCCCAAGAAGCCGAAGACGACTTCCAAGACCTTTTCGGGCGCGAATTCAGCCGCGCCTACGAGGAGCAAAGCGCCCGCCTTCGTCGCACTTGATTCAGCGCATCACGGAATAACGGACAGACAGACAGCAAGTCATTGAGGACGCAGGATGATTCAACGAGTTGTAGGGGCAGCATTGGCCGCACTGCTGCTGATTTCGTGCAGTAAAGACGGTCAACCGCCCGAGTCAGCTGCGGTCGTCGGTGCCGTCGAAGAGGCCAGCATGTCGCTGGACTTCCAGGCGTCGTCGATGCTCAACCCAGGCCCGACCGGCCAGCCGGCACCTGTGCGTGTGCGCATCTACGAGCTGAAGAACACCGCCGGTTTTACTCGCGCCGATTACTTCGCATTGGCCGAACGAGCTCAGGCCACCTTGGGCGCCGATCTCATTGATCAGGACGAAGTGCTGCTACAGCCTGGCGAGCAACTGACCGTGAGACGGTCGCTCGCTCCCGCTACCCGCCACGTCGGGTTGGTAGTGGGCTATCGCGAGATCGATCAGGCGCAATGGCGCACCGTGCTCGATGTCGCGCCACGCCAAACCAGCAACTATCAGATCAGCCTGGCGGCGCGCGCGATTGGCAGCGCGACCTCAGCCCCCTCACGCCCCGCCCCGTAGGCAATCGGAGAAACCATGTCCTGGAACAATCGAGTGGTCTGGTCGGAAGGCATGTTCATTGGAACACAGCATTTTCAACAGCATGATCGCTATCTGGAAAACCTTATTGACGCGCGAAGCCGCCCGCTGCTGCCGTGCGCCTGGGGATTTTCGGAGCTGCACGTTGATCCGGGCCTGCTCGCTCAGGGCAAGCTGGCCATCGTCTCGGCGCGCGGTTTGCTGCCTGACGGCACACCCTTCAACATTCCCCATGACGACTTGGCGCCTAGCCCGCTAAGCATCGATGATCATTTGCGCGACGGCGTGATTTATCTGGCGCTTCCCCTCAAACGCGCGGGAGCCAGAGACACTGTCGACGACGGCGAAGCCTTGGGCGCGGCGCGCTATGTAAGCCAGGTGCGCGAGGTGAGGGATGACAACGCACCTTTTGAGAACCGCGCCCCGGTAGCCGTGGGTTCCCGTGCGCTGCGCTTGCTCACTGCGGAGGATGGGCTGAACGATTATGCGACCGTGGGCGTGGTGCGCATCAAGGAAAAACGTGCCGATCGCGCCCTTGCACTCGACGAGCACTACATCCCTCCGATCCTCGACGCGCACGCCAACACAGTGCTGGCATCCTTTCGCGCCGAACTGCTGGGGCTCCTGCATCAGCGTGGCGAGGCTCTGGCCGGGCGTGTTGTCGCGTCTGGAGCGGGGGGCGCATCTGAAATAGCCGATTTCATGCTGTTGCAGCTGGTCAACCGTGCCCAGCCATTGATTCACCACTTGAGCCGCCTGAGCCCTCTGCACCCTGAGCGCTTGTACAGCGAGCTGGTCAGCCTGGCCGGTGAGTTTGCTACGTTTTCGAACGCCACGCGGCGCCCGGTTGAGTTTCCCGCATACCAGCACGACGACCTCCAGGCCAGCTTCAGTCCCGTCATGTCGGCGCTTCGCGAGGCGCTGTCGATGCTTATCGACAGCAAGGCCACACCGATCCCTATCGTCGAAAAAGCCTACGGCATCCACGTGGCCATGCTCGCCGATCGCACGCTGATCGAAACCGCGAGCTTTGTTCTGGTGGTACGCGCCGATGTTCCTGGCGAAGCCCTGCGCGGACGCTTCGCCCAACAAAGCAAGGTGGGGCCGGTGGAACACATCCGTGACATGGTCAACCTGCAACTGCCTGGCATTGGGCTGCTGCCGCTGCCCGTGGCGCCCCGCCAGCTTCCGTACCACGCCGGTTCGACGTATTTCGAACTGGACCGGGGCAGCGAGCACTGGAAACAATTAGCCCAGTCGGGAGGCTTCGCTTTTCATATCGCAGGTGAGTTCCCGGGCCTGGACCTGGCTTTCTGGGCTATTCGAGGGTAATCGGCGATGAGCCAGAACGACGATCCGCCGAGCCCGTTCGCTTCCTCCAGCGACCGTACCCAGTTCATGCCGCGCCCTGGTGGTCGTAGCCCGCAGTCCGTTGCCGCACCGGTCGAGCCGATGTCGGTCACTGCGGCGCCATTGCCTATCGGCCAGGCTCATGGCCTGAATCCGCTGGAAGCCGCCGCCGGACCGCTACTCGCACTGTTGACCCGGTTGCGCGGCACCCTTTCCCACTCGGCGCCCGCCAGTTTGCGCGCTCAGTTGCTGGGCTACCTGCGTCAGTTCGAAGAACGCGCCGAGGCCGCTGGCGTGGTCCGCAACGAGGTTTTGCTGGCCCGCTACGCACTGTGCACCGCCCTGGATGAAGCCGTACTGAGTACGCCATGGGGCAGCACCAGTGAATGGGGCAAGCAAAGCCTTTTGATCACCGTGCACAACGAGGCCTGGGGGGGCGAGAAGACTTTCCAGTTACTGGAGCATTGCCTGCAAAGCCCTCGTGAGCGCCTTTACTTGCTGGAGCTCCTTTACCTCTGCATGTGCCTGGGTTTCGAAGGCCGCTATCGCGTTATGAATGACGGCCGCAGCCAGCTCGAAGCACTACGTGAACGCACCGCCGCAGCGATCCGCAGCGCACGCGGTGACTACGAGCGCGAGCTCTCCCCGCATTGGCGCGGCCTGACCGTGGCCCGTGATCGGCTGTCGCAGCTCATACCGCCATGGGTATGCGTTGCACTCGGGCTGGCCTTGCTGCTGCTGTTGTTGGTAGGCCTGCGCCTGAAACTTGCCTCAGACGCGGAGCCGGTATTCAAAAATATCCACGCGCTGGGTGAGATTCCGGTGCAGGCCATCGACCGACCTGTGGTCCAGCCAAAGGTGGTGGAACGTCCCCGACTGGCCGGATTCCTGGCCGATGAGATCAAGGCGGGGCGGGTGGCCGTGCAGGATGCGGTTGATCGCTCGGTAGTCACCATCCGTGGCGACCAGCTATTCGCTTCAGGCAGCGCCACCATCGTCGACGACTTCCAGCCGCTGATGCTGCGCATTGCCGAAGCGATCCGCAACGTCAAAGGCCAGGTACGCGTCACCGGCCACAGCGACAACCGGCCTATCGCTACGCTGCGCTTCCCCTCCAACTGGGCGTTGTCCCAGGCACGTGCCGAACAGGTGTTGCAAATTCTCGCCGCCGCAACTGGCCAGCCTCAGCGCTTCACCGCCGAAGGGCGCAGCGACACCGAGCCGTTGGCGCCCAACGCCACAGCCGAAGGTCGCGCGAAAAATCGCCGAGTTGAAATTACAGTGTTCGCGGAGGGGGTCGAGTGAAGGCGTTTTTCGGTTTTGTCATTCGCTGGGTTGTGCCGGTCCTGGGCCTGGTCGCCCTGAGCCTGATTATCTGGTTTATCGGCCCGTTGATCGACGCCCTGGTCCCGGAAGGCCGTCGCTGGATGCTCATCGCTCTGGTGTTCGCGGCGTGGATTGCCTACCGCGTGGTACGCCTGGTTTTGGCCCGGCGTCAGGCTGCAAGGGTTTTGCAAAGTCTGGCAGCAGAAACTGCGCCGGACCCGGCCAGCGTCGCCACCGCCGAAGAGCTGTCAACCCTGCGTCAACGCATGGACGAAGCCTTGGTCTTGCTGAAGAAGGCCCGCCTGGGTGGGGACGAACGCCGTAATCTCTATGAGCTGCCCTGGTACGTGATCATCGGCCCACCGGGCTCCGGTAAAACTACGGCGCTGGTCAACTCGGGTCTGCATTTCCCGCTCGCCGCGCAAATGGGTGCCGGCGCGATTCGTGGGGTGGGCGGCACGCGAAACTGTGACTGGTGGTTCACCGATCAGGCCGTGCTGCTGGACACCGCAGGGCGCTACACCACTCAAGACAGCCATGCCCAAGTGGACAAGGCGGCATGGCTCGGATTCCTTGACCTGCTGAAAACCCAACGCTCTCGGCGCCCCATCGACGGCGTCTTCATCGCTATCAGCCTGTCCGACCTGCTGCTGGGCAGTGACGCAGAACGCTCCGCCCATGCCGCAGCAATACGTTCGCGTATCCAGGAGCTGTACACCCAACTGGGCGTACGCTTTCCGATCTACCTGATGCTTACAAAGCTCGACCTGGTGCCGGGCTTCATGGAGTTTTTCGACGCGCTCAGCAAAGAAGAGCGTGGTCAGGTATGGGGAATGACGTTTGCCCTGGATGACGGCAAAAATCCAAATGGCCCGCTGTCCGAGTTTCTCAGCGAATTCGTGCTGCTTGAACAGCGCCTGAACGCCAGGCTGGTTGAGCGCTTGCAGCAGGAACGAGACCCGGCGAGGCGCGACCTGATCTACGGCTTCGCTCAGCAATTCGGCGCCTTAAAAGAATGCTTGCAAACGTTCCTTGATGACGTTTTCAAGCCCAACGCCTTTGAAGACCGTGCGCTATTGCGTGGAGTCTATTTTACGAGCGGCACCCAGGAAGGCAGTCCCATCGACCGCCTGATCGGAGCGATGGCGCAAAGCATGAGCCTTGACCGCCAGCATCTGGCACGGCAAAGCGGCAACGGACGTAGCTACTTCATCGAGAAACTGTTCACCGGAGTGGCCTTTGCCGAGCGCGGGTTGGTGGGGGTCAACCCCAAGATTGAGCGCCGCCGCAAATGGCTTGCCCGGGGCGTGCTGGCGGCCACCATTGCCACGGTGCTGGTGGTTGCAGCCTTGTGGCTCGTCAGTTACCGAGCCAACCAGGCTTATATCGCCCAGGTCGACCAGAAAATTGCACCGTTGGCGCAAAGCGTCCAGACACTCAGTCCGGCCCAACGGGATGTGCTGGCGGTGCTGCCTTTGCTCAATGCCGTCAGGCACTTGGCTGGATCCCCTCCAGGATGGGCTGAGGGTTTGGGCCTCTATCAGGGCGACATGCTCGAATCCGAATCCGACAGTGTGTATCGCAAGCTGTTGATCGCGGTATTTGCGCCCCGCCTCGTAACGCGTCTCGAAGAGCAACTGCGCAGTGCCGGTAGTTCGGATTTCAGGTATGAAGGTTTGAAAGCCTATCTGATGCTCGCGGACACCGAGCATTACGACCCTGACTTCATCAAGGCCTGGATCGCTCTGGACTGGGATCAGAACCTGCCTCGCGATTTGCCACCCGAGCAGCGTCTGGCACTCAGCGAGCATCTGCGATCATTGTTCGAACGCCGCCCACCGGACGCACGCCTGGACCCCCGTCTGATCGACGATCTGCGGCGCCAGCTGCAACAGCTGCCTGTGGCTCAGCGCATTTACGACCGCGTCAAGCGCCAAAAACTACCCGATGGGGTGAGCGATTTCCGAATCAGCGAAGCCGCCGGGCGAGACGCCGCCCTTGTGTTCGCGCGTAAGAGCGGCAAGCCTTTGGGGGAACCCCTTAGCGGTTTTTTCACTGCCAAGGGGTACCGCGAAGCCTTTCTCGCCGCCAGCCTGAGCCAGGCTGGCACGCTCGCCGAAGAACAGTGGGTTCTCGACCGTGAAGCGGGTGAGCAGCAGGACGTCGCCAGCCTCGCCGCCGACGTGCGCCGTCTTTATTTTCAGGATTATGTGCGCAACTGGGACGCGCTGCTCACCGACATCGACTTCGTACCCATTACCAGCGTAGCCCAGGCCGCTGACGTGCTGCGGTTGATCTCCGGCCCCACGTCCCCGCTCAAGAAGTTATTGGTGGCGGTAGCCAGAGAAACCGACCTGCAACAGGATGATCGCCGGGTCGCCGCCCAGAGTGCGAAGGTCGATGGCAACGTTGATCAACTCAAGCAACGCCTGGGCTCGCTGTTAGGTCATGACGCAGCGGCGTCGGGCAACGCCGCTTCTTCCGACACCAGCGAAGACCCGGTGAGCACGCACTTTGCGGACCTCCATGGCCTGGTCAACAAGAGTGAAGGCGAACCGGCAGCCATTGATGGGCTGCTTACTGACATGAACGCGCTGTATGTACAGGTCAGCGCCATGGTTGGCGCCAGCGGCGACGCTTTGCTTGGCGAAGCAAAGAACTCGGCCACTTCAGCAGCAGCACGGGTCAGTTTGACTGCCGAGCGCCAGCCACCGCTGGTCCAGGGCCTGGTCAAATCCGTCGTCACCGCGACCACTAACACCATGATGGGTGGCGTGCGCAATCAGCTGAATGCAGCTTGGGTCAGTGAAGTAGTCAACGTGTATCGCCAGTCCCTTGGTGGCCGTTACCCGATGTCGCCGGGCAGTTCCCGTGAGGCAACACTGGACGACTTCGGCCAGTTTTTTGGGGCTGGTGGGGTTATGGATAATTATTTCCGCAAATACCTGCAGCCTTATGTAGACACCTCGGCATCCACTTGGCGCTGGCAGCCGGGCGCAGCTCAAAAACTCGGCATCAACGCCGGGGTGCTGCAAACCTTCCAGCGCGCAGCGACGATCCGCGATGCATTCTTCCGCAACGGCGGCACGCAGCCGGTCGTGCGTTTCGAGCTTAAGCCGGTGACCATGGACGCCTCCATTACCCAGTTCCAGCTCGACCTGGACGGACAGCAGGTTAGCTACGACCATGGTCCAAGCCGCCCGGTTGCTCTGCAATGGCCAAGCCCCGGCAGTATTGGCCTGGTACGCCTGTCAATCAGCCCGCCTTCGGCTACCGGGCGTTCGGGCATAACCCTGGACGGGCCCTGGGCGTGGTTCCGCCTGCTGGAGCAATCGGATCTGACAGCCGGAAACTCGCCCGACCGCTTCAACCTGCGGCTGCGGGTCGACAGCGCGAGCATTTCATACGAGCTGCGGGCCAACAGCGCGTTTAACCCCTTCAAAAGCCGAGTGCTAAGCGGGTTCAGCCTGCCGGAGCGCCTATGAATAGCGGGTTCTACGGCAAGGTCGCCAGCCGGGGCGACTTCGTCAGCCGCGGGCTGCCGCAAAGTTTTATAAAACCCTGGGATGCCTGGCTCGCCGCCGGTTTGCTGGCCAGTCAAGAGCAACTGGGAGGGCAATGGCTCGACGCCTACCTGATCAGTCCGCTATGGCGCTTCGCGATGGCACCTGGTGTGTGCGGTCCCCAAGCGGTAGTCGGTGTGCTGATGCCGAGCATCGACCGGGTTGGCCGCTACTTCCCACTGACCGTGGCGCAGTTGATCGGCGAAAGGCAGAGTCTCGGCGCCCTGGTCAGCGGCCCGGATAACTGGTTTGAAGGCGTTGAGGCGTTGTTGCTGGATACCCTGGAAGCGAACGCCACCTTTGAAGCATTGGACCGCGGCCTGCAAGCCTTGGGCTGTTGCCCCACACGGGAACGGCAGGCGTCCCATCATGTTGCGAGTCTGCTGCGCGACGACGCCCTCACCCCGGAGCAACGGGGAACGACGCTCGCCGACCTTGCCTGCCACGGCCGAAGTCTCTGGTGGGGTAAAGGCTCTGAACATATCTCGCCAGGTTTGCTGCACTGCCATGGGCTGCCGGCTGCTACCGATTTCGGCACTTTCTTGCTCGGACAGGGAGCCAAGACCTAAATGCCTCCCGTACCAATGACCTACAAATCTGCCAGCTATAGCCATGTCGGCATGGTAAGGCAGATCAACGAAGACGCGTTCCTGGAAGTAGCTGAGGCCCACCTCTGGGTAGTCGCTGACGGTATGGGCGGGCACGCGGCAGGCGACTACGTCAGCAACCTGATCGTCGACAGCCTGCGCCGTATACAGCCATCGCAGGTGCTGGCGTCTTACGCCGATGCGCTGCGCGCCAGCCTGCAGGACGTGAACCGTGCGGTACGCGGCGAAGCCACCAAACGCGGCGTAAGTGTGATGGGCAGCACTGTGGTGTTGCTTGCAGCCAGGGACGACCAGGCCGTATGCGTGTGGGCGGGCGACAGTCGTCTGTACCGTCTGCGTGACGGCGCGCTGCAAAGCCTGTCCAGAGATCACAGTTACGTTCAGGACTTGCAGGACAGCGGCCTTATCAGCGAAGCCGAGGCGCGGGTGCACCCGCGAGCCAATATCGTCACCCGCGCCGTCGGCGTGGAGGACGACCTGGACCTTGCGGTGGTCGACCTCCACATAAAGCCAGGTGATACCTACCTGCTATGCAGTGACGGCCTCAACAAAACTGCGGAGGACCATGAAATTCGCGATGTCCTGATGCACGCGGACCCTTATCAGGTAGTGCGTAGCCTGGTGCACCTGGGACTGACCCGGGGCGCTCCCGACAACATTACGGCAATTGTCGTCAAGGCCTACTGAAGAAGCATCAATGGACATTACGATCCCCGGTTTTGACATCGAAGGTGAGATTGGCGAAGGCGCGATGGCTACCGTGTACCTGGCGGTCCAACGGTCACTGCAGCGCAAGGTCGCCCTGAAAATCATGGCCGCCGGACTGGCAGCCGATCCTAGCTTTTGCGAGCGCTTTCTCAGAGAAGGCAGAACCCTTGCACGGCTGTCGCATCCCCACACCGTGACCATCCATGACATCGGCAATGTCGACGCGCTGTACTACATGGCCATGGAGTATTTACCCAATGGCACCCTCAAAGAACGCATTGCCGCAGGTTTGAGCGCTGAACTAGGCCTTGTTTATATTCGCCAGATCGCCTCGGCGCTGGGTTACGCCCATGCCCAGGGCCTTGTCCATCGCGACGTCAAGCCAGCCAATATCCTCTTTCGCGCCAATGGCGTGGCAGTGCTGTCCGATTTTGGCATTGCCAAATCCCTGGACGACCGCACCCAATTCACCCAGGCCGGCTTCGCCGTGGGCACACCAAGTTACATGAGCCCGGAGCAGGCGCGCGGCCAAGACATCGACGGGCGTGCCGACCTGTACGCGCTGGGCGTGGTTTTCTACGAAATTCTTGTCGGCGAATTGCCGTATAACGGCACCGACGCACTTTCCACGGCATTGGCGCACCTGACCGAGCCCCTGCCTGAACTGCCTGAGCATCATGGCCGCTATCAGAACATCCTGCGCGGCTTGCTTGCCAAGGATCCGGCCGAGCGCTTCGCCAATGCCGATGCCCTGCTTGCAGCCCTGGACGAACTTAGCCATCAATCAACTGACGCCACGCTGATCCAGGCGCTGCCACTGCCCAAGCCGTCGGCAGTCGACCTTGCGGGACTGACGCCCCACTCCATCGAGATCCCGACGCGAGCCCCGGAGCCGACTCCATCACCAGTAGACACCCGACAGGGTTCTTTTCAAGAGCGTCGCGCCCCGAAGTGGACCCTGCTCGCTGCTACAACTGCAGCCGCGCTGGGCATCGCGGGCGCGGGTTATTGGTGGCTTCAATCCGGCCTATCGATGGAGGCGGCCAAGCCTTCCACACTCGGGCATCAAGTGGTCGCTCATGCCACCACACCCCCAACCGAGCCGGCCGAGCAAGCCCGGCAGGATGGCAACCAACGCCCATTACTCATGGAAGGCAAGAAGACGCTGTTCCAACGAGTACTCAGCAAACCAGGCGCACGGTACGCCAGCCAGCCTGGTGGCGAACCTGGCTCAGCGCTAACTTCATTCTCGGTGCTTTACGTCTACCAGCGGCAAACCATCGACGGCACACATTGGCTACGCGTTGGCGCGAGCAGCGACGGCCGCAGCGAAGGCTGGTTACCGGCAAGCCAGGTCAGCGACTGGAAACAAAGCCTGGTACTGAAGTTCACCGAACGTTCCGGACGTGCACCGGTGATGTTCATGCGTCAGCCGGGGCAACTTGAGAGCATGCTCAACAACCCGAGCGAGGCCCGCTCGCTGTTGCTCAAGGCGCAGCAGAACCCCGAAGACAATCAACAGCTCGTTGCCTTGGAGCCAGCCAGCAGTGCCGTGCCCCAGGAGCAGTTCTATCTGCTGCCGATCTTTGAATCCCGGGAAAGCTTTGACGCCAATGGCCAACCCGTGCAATTGCTCAACGTCGCCTCCATCGACCCTGGGAATGAGCCGCGCATGGGCGGCGACAGCGGTAGCGCCAAGGCGCCGACCAACGCTGATGCCTTCCGCACTGCCGTGGTACTGGTAGTGGACACCTCGGTGTCAATGCAGCCCTACATCGATCAGGTCCGCGACGTGGTCCACCGCCTACAGAACAAAATCGCACAGCGTGGCGAGCTGGACAGTGTCAGCTTCGGTCTCGTGGGTTTTCGCAATAACGTCAGTAAAACCCCAGGGCTGGAATACCTGACCAAAACCTTGGTGACACTGGATCAGGGCCGCGACCCTGAACGATTTATGGCAATGACTCAGGACGTCAAGGCGGCGTTGGTGTCCAGCCACTCCTTCAACGAGGACTCATTCGCGGGGGTGATGCAGGCGGTCAACGGCATGAACTGGTCGGGTTATGGCGGGCGGCTGATCCTGCTAGTGACCGATGCCGGTTCCTTGCGTAAAAGTGATCCTTACAGCAGCACACAGATGAACGAGGCAGAAGTTCGCCAGGCCGCGCTGAGCAAGCAAATCAAGATCTATGCCCTGCATTTGCGCACCGACGCAGGGAAGAAAAATCACGCCTCCGCCGAACAGCAATATCGCACGCTGACCGCCGACGCCAATCCACGCATTGGCGACCTGTACGTGCCGGTAGCGGACGGAGATGTGCGCAAATTCGGCAGCCAGGTCGATGAAATCGGTTCAGTGTTTGCCGATCTTGTCCATCAGGTTCGCGACAACAGGGCACAAGCGGTGCCGCTGCTGCCCAACGCGCCGAGTATCACTGATAAATCGGCAGCGGTCGGCTACGCCATGCACATGGATTTCCTGGGGCGCAAGAGCGCGAGCCAAGCGCCACAGCTGGTCAGTGCCTGGACTGCTGACCGCGACTTGACCAACCCGGCGCTGCCGGCCTTTCAGGTCTGCGTGATGCTGACCAAGCTGCAGCTTAACGATCTGCAGCAATCGCTGAAACTGATCGTCGACTCTGCGCGCAAGACTAAAACCTCGCCAGGGGATTTTTTTCAGGAAATCGCCAGCGCCAGTGCCTATATGAGCCGTGATCCTGCCGCATTGCGCAAAGGCGGCAAGCTGGCTGCAGGTGGCGTGCTCGGTGAATACCTTGAAGGTTTGCCCTACCGCAGCAAGGCTCTGAGCATGACTCAGGACCTGTGGCTGTCGCTCAGCGTGGCCGAGCAGGAAGACTTCATCGACGAGCTTGACTCGAAGATCCGACTGTACGAGACCTTTCACAACGATGTTGCCAACTGGGTCCGGTTCGGCGACGCCGAACCAGGCGACGCGCTGTACCGCGTACCTTTGTCGACGTTGCCGTGATGCTCAGCCTCAGGGATGTGCGCAAGACGCGAGGTACCGGCAGCCAGCGTTACAGCCTGGTAATCCCTCATCTGGAGCTCGCTGCGGGACAGCAGTGGGCATTGCTCGGGCCAAGCGGCAGTGGCAAGAGTACATTGCTCGACCTGCTGGCTCTGTCACTGTCTCCTGACCATGCGCAGTGCTTCGATTTCTGCATCGGTAATGATAGGGCCGATATCAGCGAGTTGTGGCGCAAACGGCGCACCAACCAGCTGGCCGCTCTGCGCAGTCGGTACCTGGGCTATGTCTTGCAAGCAGGCGGCTTGCTGGGCTATCTGGACGTGCGGCGCAACATCGGCCTGTCGCGACAGCTGCTGGAGTTGCCCGATGACGGCACTGTAGAACGCTTGGCCACCCAGCTGGAAATCGCCGATCAGCTGGACAAACGGCCCTGCGCGCTTTCGGTCGGGCAACGCCAACGCGTCAGCTGCGCGCGTGCTCTTGCCCACGCCCCGCGACTGCTATTGGCGGATGAACCCACTGCGGCGCTGGACCCTCTCAATGCCGGGCAGGTCATGCACCTGCTGCTTAAGCAAGCTCGCGAAAACGGCACCTGCTGCGTGATCGCCACACACGACGAAGCCCTTGCACGCACCTCTGGCCTCACACCGCTGCGGATTACCTGCCAACGCGACAGCGACGGCGGCGTCACCGCAAAGCTTGAGGAGCCAGGTTGATGCGCGCGTCCCTGATCGTTGCCCTGTCGTGGAGGGATTACTGTGCGGACGCGCGGTTGTCGGCGTGTGCGGTGTTGGCCCTGGTCGCTGTAATCGGCCCGTTACTGGTGCTGTTCGGGCTCAAATTCGGGCTGATAAACAGCCTCACACAGCGTCTGGAGCGAGACCCTGCTACCCGGGAGATCATTGCCATGGGTGGCGGGCGCTTTAGCGCGACGTACATTGCTGAACTTGCGCGCCGTCCCGACGTGGCATTTGCGATTCCCCGCACCCGACAAATTGCCGCCACCGCCGATTTGTCCAGCCAGGCTCAGCCCGCCGCGGTCAACGTCGAGATGCTGCCCACCGCCCAGGGCGACCCTTTGCTCGGTAACGCGCCCGTCCCCACCGCCATGGACCAGGTGCTGCTCAGCTACACCACCGCACAGAAGCTCGCCGCGCATGCCGGTGATTGGCTGGACGCCTCATTCACTCGCCAGGTTTCCGGTGTCGTGCAGGCCCAGCGGACCCGTTTGCAGGTATTGGCGGTGCTACCTCTAGGAGCGTTTCAGCGCGATGCGATTTTCGCGCCACTGACCTTGCTCGAGGCGGCCGAGGATTACCGCGACGGCCGCGCCGTCCCGACACTGGGCTGGACAGGCGAGCCCGTTGGCTTGATCAAGCAGCGGGTTTATCCGGCGATGCGCTTGTATGCCAACACGTTGGAGGATGTGGAACCGCTGCGCCAGTACTTCGTTGCCGCCGGCTTAGCCGTCTCTACCCAGGCACAAACCATTGCTCAGGTGCAATCGCTGAGCCGCAATCTGTCCATCGTCTTCTGGCTTATCGCCGGGCTTGGCGTAGCGGGTGCTTTCGCCGCGATCTGCGCTGGCGCTCTGGCCGCTGTCGAGCGCAAGCGTCGTGAGCTGTCGGTACTAAGACTGCTCGGCTTCAGCACTGGAGCACTGCTGCTTTTCGTCGTCTTGCAGGCGGTCTACAGCGGCGCGGTCGCAGCCACGATGGGCGTTGCCCTTTATAGGCTGGCCGAGCTGGGCCTGAACTCACTTTTCGCCCAAACGCCCGGCGAATATGCCAGCCACTTGCTGCCCCGTCACTACAGCCTTGCAGTGCTCGCCATTCTGGGTGCCAGCGCGTCGGCAGCTGCGCTGGGCGGCTGGCGTGTGGCACGCATCGAAGCTTCAGAAGGAATACGTGATGTTTGAATTGCGCACAGCCGCATTGGTCATGGCTATCGCCTCGTCGTGCATCGCAAGTCCTGGCTGGGCCGAGGACACAGAGGCGATCGACAATCCCAAGCCGTTACCAGGTGACGTCAGCTTGCCACTGCCCTGCGATGGCCAGATGGTATTCCGTTATGCATACATCCTCGCCGAGGGAAGCCTGGACGACCGTGAGATCAGCCTCGGCTATCCCTTCAGCGAAGATGAGCCCGGCTACAAGCAATCATTCATTTCCGGGTACCGCCGCGACTTCATCAATGGCCAGTTCACCCTCAGCGATTTGTCACGCGAGTGGGTCAAGATCATTGGTCCGCAATTACCGAAAACCGAGACTGGCACGCCGCTCAAGCCAATGATGTATTTCATCGGCAAATACGAGGTGACCGCTCGCCAGTACGCTCAGGTCATGGCCCAGGCCCAGTCGCTCGCCAGCGGTGAACCGGCACCGACCTGTGAGGCACCGAGCGGTATGGTCGGGCGTTTGCCCAAGGTCAAGCTGTCGCGATTTGAGGCCGAACGTTTCGGCGCGGTGTACAGCGCCTGGCTTATGAAGAACCACAAAGACCTGCTCCCCGTCAGCGGCCGTGGCAGTAATGCCGAAGACGGCGGCGTGGGCTTTGTGCGTCTGCCCACCGAGGTAGAGTGGGAATTCGCTGCGCGCGGTGCACAAGCGGTCAGCCGTCAGGACCTTGAGGGCCGCCTGTTTCCTCGTCGCGTGGAAGGCAGTGAAAGCGATGGCCCGCTGTCGGACTGGGCGGTGTTCAACCAAGTCGCCGGGGGAACGGGTCAGGCGGCGCGCCTGATGCCAGTGGGCACCCGATTGCCCAATCCCATCGGTCTTTTCGACGTGATCGGCAATGCCGCCGAGATGGTGCAGGAGTCATTTCAGCTGGTCCACGCCGGCCGCCGTCAAGGGACGTACGGTGGCTTCGTCACCAAAGGCGGCAGCTACCTGGAAGGCGAAGGCACGTTGTTTACCGGCATGCGTCGCGAGTATCCGCTGTTCGCCGCGGACGGCACCGAGCAGAGCAATGAAACCACAGGATTCCGAGTCGCTATCGGAGCACTGTCGGCGCCGCGTTCGCGCTACAAGGAACTGTTTACTCAATGGCAAAAAGAAGGCCGGCTGGCCTCGCTGACCGATGCCATTGACGACGCCGACGATCCGACCAAGCGTCTGGACAGCATCATCGCTGCCAGCCCCGACCCCCGTATGCAGGCCGAACTGGGGCTGGTCAATGAAGAGCTCAAGCGCAACGTGTCGCTGATCGCACGCCAACGCGAAGAGGCTGCCGGCAACCTGATCCAGTCCGCAGCATTGGTGGCCGAGACCATCAACAACTACAACATTCGCCTGACCAACATGAAGAAAAGCCAGCAGCAGGCGGTGGACGCCAAGGACGAGGCGACCGCCAAGCTATTTGGTGTCGCCATTCAGAACGGCACCAGCGCCATGGATGGGGCGGTGGCGATCTACATTGACAACCTGGCTAACGGCACGCGCTACACCGATGCCGTGATCCAGGCGCAGTTCCAGCGGGTCAAGGAAGAACTCAATCGTAAACCGGTCATCGGCAAAAGCCTGATGAACCGGGCAACGTTATTCGTGCGTCATGTCGGCAAATACCGCGAGCAGAAGCGGGCCGACCCGGCGGCGATATTGAAGGAATTGCTCGCCTCGGTGACTCAACAGTGAGCCACCGATGACAGGCAAGCGTAGAGGGACCCACGCGGCAGCAGGCCGCGCCGGGCTAGTCAAACTTAAAAAGAGAACTTCAATATGCTTTTGTCTCGTAAACCCACTGCTGCACGCTTTAAATACGGCACCATGCTGCTCACCACAGTGGGTCTGAGCACTGTACTGCTGGCCGGTTGTGCCAGTTCGCCGGTTTCAAAGGTTGGCGCGACTACAAAGGTCGAGTACTACCCAACCTGCTACGAGCCGGTACAGCACCTGCGCAGCACAGACTCAGACATGACCAAGTCGGTCGTTACCGGCGCCACTATTGGTGCAGTGGGCGGCGCACTGGCAGGTGCCTTGACCGGCAACTCCGATAACCGTGCCCGCAATGCGGCCATAGGCGCGGCGGGCGGCGCAGTGGTTGGCGGCGCGGCGGGTTACTACACCGAGCGTCAGAAGCAGATCACCGACGACAACCAGCGCATTGCGTCTTATGCCACCGACTTCAATAAGCGCGCGGCCGACATCGACCGCAGCACTGCGTACGCTCAGGCTTCGCAGTCATGCTACCAGCGAGAGTTCGCCAACCTCATATCGGCCCGCAAAGCCAAGACCATCAACGATACCGAGGGCCGCAAGCGCCTGGCGGAAATCGTTTCGGGCCTCAAGGAGTCCAACGACCTGATTACCGCAGTGAACGGTCGTGCCAGCGAAGACCTGAACAACTACACCCAGGCGTACGAGAAAGACCTGCAACAGGTTGGCGTACAGCGTAACGATGTTGTCACCGTGGCTACCGCCAGTGACACCCCGGCCGTAACCAGCTCCAACAAAAAAGGAAGCAAGGCCAAAGCATCCGCGAAGATCAAGCAGCCGGTTGTGCCTAAAGAAGCCGTAGCGACTGAAAAAACCCTTCAGGATGCCAAAGCCAAGCAGGCCGAAAGCACCAAGGTCGCAAACGCCGGCCAAAGTCAGGTCCAGGGCATGTGCAAAAGTCCGGACGTAGGCGATTGGGCACCTGTACCTTGCCCGAACGTGTAATTTAGATCGTCTGGAATACTCGCTGATTCCTCGCCGGCCTCGTGTATAAGGGGCCGGCGAGTTTGACAGCGCTGCAAAACTGGCCAGCCTCGCCCGCAAAGAGGCTCACGCCGCAGGCCTGCTGTAACAACGCTTCCTCACCTGGCACAGCGTCAGGCAACCGCCTACGCATCGACGCATCGCTCACTCCTCCACCTCCCCCGCCCCGATCAGTACATACGCCTGGTCCAGCCAAGCCGAATGCTCTTTGCCATCACTTCCCGTGAATTGCGCTCGTACCCAGCCGCCCGTTCCAATGCCTTTCACGCTCACCAGGGTGTCAGGCGCAAGCGATGCGAGTTTGTCGGTACAGGCTGGATGAGGCGCCTGGTAGACCCACGCTTTGTTGCCGATGATTTTGCCCTGCAGTGCCGGGTCGTAGCTCTCAAGCTCTCGTCTGGCGGACTGCTTTACTGCCTCGCAATTGACAGGCGGCGCCACCGCTCCGCTGACAAGCTCAACCTGCTGCAGCAGGACCTGGGTGTGGTGATAGCCGGAAACGGCGCCAAACAAGGTGCCTTTGAGCACAACGGGCTGATCCAGGTACGGCCGCAAGGTGTCGAAGTCGGGAGCGCCAAGCACCAGTTGCACTAACGTCTGGCCGTCTTCGACGCTGACATCTGCCTCGTTTTCACTGCCGTCCATGCACAAAGGTTCGGCCAGTGAGAGATAGAACCCCACTTGGGGCTCATCGCCCGTGACGACGTCTTCAAAACTCGGCGGGCCGGGGAATACCTGACGCGTCAGCGTGCCACTCAGCGTCGTTTCAGCGGGCTCGTATTGATGGCACGGCGTGGCGTGGGCCAGTGCGACTGGCAGCACGCAAATGAGCAATACCCACAAAGGGCGTAGACGGGGGAAGAGATCCATGTGGGCGTTATCCGAAAACCGGTAAGGGCGATGGGCATTAGGTTAGATAAATGTGAGTGAGTTCGTCAGGTGCTTTAGCGTCTTGTCATGCCAGCCACACCAAACTTCCACCTTCGCGGTGCCACTCAAAGGCCATCTTTATGGCTAAAGCTGCGCGAGCAGGCGCCGATACTTTCTGCCTGGACCTCACTTTTTCCCCGGACAGCTTCACAGCAGTCCCGCATGGAGCATCTTCGGCATGATCGTCGGAATAGATCTCGGCACCACCAACAGTCTGGTGGCCGTCTGGCGCGATGGCGCGACGCAATTGGTCAGCAATGCACTGGGTGATCTGCTGACCCCCAGTGTTGTCGGGCTGGACGATGAAGGTCACGTACTGGTGGGCAAAGCTGCGCGCGAACGTCTTCAGACCCATCCGGGCAAGACGACGGCATTGTTCAAGCGGCACATGGGCAGTGCGCATGAAGTGAAGCTGGGCGCGCGTAAATACCGTCCGGAAGAACTCTCGGCGCTGGTGCTGAAAAGCCTGAAAGCCGACGTTGAGCGTGCGTTCGGCGAGCCGGTGACGGAAGCGGTGATCAGCGTGCCGGCGTATTTCAGCGATGCCCAACGCAAGGCCACCAAAGTGGCTGGCGAGTTGGCGGGGCTCAAGGTCGAGAAGTTGATCAACGAGCCAACGGCCGCCGCGCTGGCCTACGGGCTTCATCAAAAGGAAGGCGAGACTTCATTTCTGGTCTTCGACCTGGGTGGCGGCACCTTCGACGTGTCGATTCTTGAGCTGTTCGACGGTGTGATGGAAGTACGCGCCAGCGCGGGGGATAACTTCCTCGGCGGCGAAGATTTCGACAACGTGCTGCTTGAGCACTTTGTGGCGTTGCACAAACAGGAACCCCAATTCCCCCCAGCGGCAACGGTGATGCAGACGCTTCGTCGCGAGGCGGAGCGCGTGCGCAAAGCGCTGGGGCAGCAAGCGAGTGCGGATTTCGTGCTGCGGCATGCCGACCACGAATGGCGTAAACCGGTGACTCAGGACAAGCTGGTCGAGCTGTATGCACCGCTGCTCGAACGTCTGCGCGCGCCGATCGAGCGCGCACTGAGGGATGCGCGCATTCGTGTCGCGGACCTCGATGAAATCCTCCTGGTGGGCGGCACCACGCGCATGCCGCTGATTCGCAAACTGACCGCCAGCCTGTTTGGCCGCTTCCCTTCCCTCACGCTCAACCCCGACGAAGTGGTAGCGCAGGGCGCGGCGATCCAGGCCGGCCTCAAAGCCCGGGACTCGGCGCTCGAAGAAGTGGTGCTGACGGATGTCTGTCCGTACACCCTCGGGATCGAAACCACGCAGCGCATTGGCGAGCATTTCGAAAGCGGTCACTACCTGCCGATCATCGAACGCAACACGGTCGTGCCGGTAAGTCGGGTGAGGACGGTCAACACCCTCAGCGACCACCAACAATCCGTCATCGTGAGAATCTTTCAAGGCGAAAGCCGCAAGGTGAAGGACAACGTGGCGTTGGGCGAACTCGACATCAAGGTGCCGCGCCGTCCGGCTGGAGAGGTCGAACTGGAGGTGCGATTTACTTACGACAATAACGGCATTCTGGAAGCCGACGTGCGAATCCCGATGACAGGTGAAGCACACACGCTGGTGATCGAAAACAACCCTGGCGTGCTGACGCCTGTCGAGATTAAGGAGCGGCTGAAGGCGCTTGAGTCGTTGAAGACTCATCCCCGCGAACAGCAAGTCAACACGCATATGACTGCGAAGCTTGAGCGGCTTTATCAGGAGTACCTGGGCGAGGCCCGGGAGATGGTCGGTGCCTGGGCCAGTCAGTTTCAGCACGTGCTCGACACGCAGGATGAGCGGCAGATCAGCGAAGTGCGGAATAAGCTCACCGAGCAACTTGAACGCTTCGAGCGAGGGGACTGGTAAGCGCCATGAACCCTTGGACTTTGCTGGGCCTAAACGACGACGCCGATGAGCGCGCCGTCAAACGTCAATATGCAAAACTGCTGAAGGTCACCCGGCCGGATGACGATCCGGAAGCTTTTCAGCGCCTGCGGGAAGCCTACGAGCGGGTGCTCGACTGGGCTCGAAATCGTGCTGACGAAGATGACGAATATCCGCCTGCGGTCGCCGAAGGACCGGCATTGGAGCGTTCGCTCAAGACGGCGATGCCTGCGCACAGCCCCAGCGATATCGTTCAGCCGGCACAGGACGCTGATACCTTGGCGCGGCAGGCTGCACGTCAGCTGGTTGAGCAGACCACCGCGCAAAACCTCACGCATCAACATCGACTTGCCGTGGAACAGGGCTGCGACTTGCTCTTCCAGCAACGCTTGCTGGATCGATGTCTGGAGGTCGATTCGTCTGACTGCGATCTGCTCAAAGCCGCCATCCAGGAGCTGCATTGGCTGACGCCGTGGCAGTCGTTGCGAATCAGCGCGGACCGGGAAATCCAGCTGACTCAACGATTGCTGGACAACCAAGGCGTGTCCCTTGAACACGCGCTGACTGAAGGCAAAGAGCGTCAATTTCTCGCGGCCCTTCAGGAACTGACTCAGCAACCCTGGCTGGCCTCCCTTGAACGCCGCGATCAGTTGCAGCGCTGGGTGATGTTTTTCCTTCACAACCATAAAGGCTGGTCAGCTGCGTTGTTCGACAGAGTCTGCGAGCTGTTTGGATGGGATGACCGCAAGGGGGTGTTTCCCGAACCGGAGTTCATCTGGCGGCACTTGGTGGAGCGGTGCGAAAAGTACGCCTATATCGAACATTGGCAGCGTTTGCTGGCAGGCGGCAAGACTGACAGCGTTGAAGAGAAGGCGGCGCGGCTAGTGCTCCAGCCGGGTCGCAAAGTCGATCGACTGCGACTGGCGCGGTACTGCAACGCGGATGTCTGGATCGCCTGCGAGCGTTTGTGCTCGACGGTCAACCATAGATATCCCGAAATGCTCGAGGCGTTTCCCGAGGCGGATCTGCAGAGTTGGCGGACCTTACGAGTCGAGCCAATGAATGCGGCTGTCTGGACATGGATTGGCTGGATGCTTTTTACCGCTCTGTTCATGATCCCGAACGAAATGATGAAAGGCCCGCTCGACGGCGTAAAGGCAGCGGTGATGCTGCTGATGTATCCATTATTCATGACCGGGTTGTGCCTGTTCGCCATGCGCGTCTGGCGTCCGGTTTGTCTGGCCATAGAAGAGGCCGATGAATGGATCAGCGATCTGTTGCTTCCTGAGTGGCTGCACTGGCCCGCTTCACAAGCGTTGCTGGTCCGACATGGGGTGCCGTTGGTGCTGATTGGAGTGATCCTTCATTCCCAGGGGCCAGCCGCGCAGCTGTGCTATTCGCTGCTGATGGTGGCGTGGGTATTTCTATCGCCGTACCGCCACCCGCAGGTCTACGCCCCAATCCGGGAGGCGGTAAAAACATTCCTGCACGTCAATGCGCGCAAAATCTTTTTGTCGATCGTTGTCATCGCGGCCTTCGCAATCTACGCCAGCCTTAACCCGCCAATCACAAAGCCGGCGCCTACCCATCATTCCGGACAAACAGCGCAAGCGCTGCCCGGCCAGCTCGATTGCAGCAGCGAGCAGGCCATGGAGTTGATGGACAAGGAATGCAGAAACGCAGTGCTGCCGGAGCGCTGCGCGGATTACTCGCGGGAGCAGAAGATCAGCCAGTGCTGGCGTCTTCGAACCCGATTGCAACGTGAGCTGGGCATTCAGGCGACTCAAGGTCAATAGCACAGCCAGCAGGCGCTCGAGCGAGTGAAGCGCCTGCCAGATGCTCTGGCACGCGGATTTCGACGCTGGCTGATTTGGGTGGATATGGGCCAGCCGGGGAACAATGCGCAGCGAGGGGGTTCACACCTCATGCCTTTGAACCGTCTTGCTGGTGACCTTTTTTATGGAACAGTTACTCCCGCAGGCCTGGCTGAACGCCCTGCCGTTGCCGTGGCTCAATACCCTCGTGGCTGCCGCCGTGGCCATAGGCATCGCGCTGTTGGGCCGCTGGATCGCGCTGATTTTGCTGCGACGGGTGGCCAAATCATTCGTTTTCGCCCAACAGCTCCTTCACCGCGCCGAGCCGCCCACCTTGTGGCTGATCCCGTTGCTGGCACTGCAAACGGTATGGACCTCCGCGCCGGACGATCTGCCGTTGATCAACGGCGTCAGGCACCTGAACGGCATGTTGGTGGTGGCCGGGTTTACCTGGCTGGCGCTGAGCTCGGTGAAGGCCATTGGCGAAGCGGTCGCGATCCGAAACCCGCTGGACATCGAAGACAACCTTCAGGCGCGCCGGATCCAGACCCAGGTGCGGGTGCTGGTGCGTTGCCTGAACGTGCTGGTGTTGCTGTTCGGTACAGGCCTGATCCTGATGAGCTTTCCACCCGTACGCCAGATCGGCACGAGCCTGCTGGCGTCGGCTGGGCTCGCTGGCCTGGCGGCCGGTTTCGCCGCCAAACCGGTGCTGGGCAATTTGATCGCAGGCTTGCAGATCGCCATATCACAGCCCATTCGCCTGGATGACGTGGTGATTGTCGAGGGTGAATGGGGGCGCATCGAAGAGATCAGCGGCACCTACGTGGTGCTGAAGATCTGGGATGAGCGCCGGATGGTGATTCCGCTGCAGTACTTCATCGAGAAGCCATTCCAGAACTGGACGCGAAGCACGTCTAGCCTGATTGGCTCGGTATTCCTGTGGGTGGATTACGCGTTGCCACTGGAGGAATTGCGAGAAGAAGCGGAGCGCATCTGTAAGGAAATTCCCCATCTCTGGGATGGCCGAGTCTGCGTGCTGCAGGTCACCGACACCACCGCCAAGGCGATGCAATTGCGGGTGCTGTTGAGTTCGGCGGATTCTTCCCGCAGCTGGGACGCGCGGTGCCACATGCGCGAACGCCTGATCAGTTTCGTCGCCCGCCAATACCCGGAGTGCCTGCCGCAATTGCGCGCCGAGATGTCCTCACGCACCGTCCAGCCAGAACGCGAAGGCCACGAAGCCCCGACCGAAATCGCGCGTCAGCCGCCGGTGTGAAGACCGGTTACCCGGCGACTTGAGCAGTCGCCGGGCCTGCAATCACTGCCCGCCGTTGAACATCACGAATTTGCCCATCATGGCCGCTGCAAATTGCTGCGCCGACATCTTCACGCCGTTGAAATCAACTACGTCGTTGGCGTATTGCAGGCTGGACACGATGTTGTCGCCCTCGACCTTGCCCAGTTGCAACATGACCGCCATACCGCCGACCGACTCTGCGGCGGCGTCGGCTTGTTGCGCGATGGCTGCGGGGTCGGTGAGGCCTGCGGATTTGGCACGCAGAGCAGCGAGGTCTTTAATCATCGGCTTGGAAAGCACCAGCTTGGCGTTCAGTTGCGTCAGCAACTGCTTGAGCAACTCAGCTCCCGGCTGATCCAGCGCCGACGGGTTACCCAGGTCCATCGACAGGTTGAACTGGCTCTCGCCGCTCGCCGTTTTCAGCGACAGCTTTTCCAGCTCGATATGCGGTTTTGCCGCCAGCAATTTACTGACTTCGGCCTGCACCAATGCCTGATCGGCAGGGCTCAAATGCGGCGTGTAAGTCTCGCCAACGGCAGCGGCGGCCTGGGCCTGTGGCTGGACTTTTTCCTGATAGAGCTTCATCAGCGCCTGGGTCGAGGCGATGTCGAAGTTACCGAACTTCCAGAGCATCTGCATGGCGCCGATGTTGTTGCCGTCGAAGCTGACGTTGCCGATGTCATACGTCACCTGAGCATTCAGGTTGCCTTCCACTTCCTGAAGCAGACTGGTGTTGACGAAATCCTTGAGCTGAACGGCCGGCTGGCCGGCTGCCTGGAACTCGGCGGAGGCGATCTTTGCGTCGGTATGCCCCAGGTAGAAACCTGACTGGCCTTTAGTGCCGCCGGTGTTGAAGGTGAAGTCTTTGAGCGTCAGGTGCACCGGGCCTTCTTCGGACGTCGCAGTGACGTCGACGCTGCCCAGCACACCATTGGCTTCAAGCTTCTGTCCGTCGCCTGAGCCCGAAGCGTTCAGGGTGAAGCCCGAAAACTTGAACGCACCGGTCTGATCGTTGAACTCAAACGGCAGTAGATCCACGCGGCCCAGTGCAGCTCGGTCGTAGCCCATGCTGAAATGGCCGGTCAGCGGCGGCTGGCCGTTGGTCATGGCAAACCACTTTTCCGAGAAAGCGTTCTTCTCGATTTGCATGTTGCTGGCCGCCATCACGGGCACCAATTGCAGCGACTTCACGCGGCTCCACGGCAATGGCCCGTGCTCGATGTTGTCGACAAAAAGCAACTCCACCGGCTCGCCGTCATTGAACTTGGGGTCCTGAACGTTCAGTTTGTAGTGCGCAGTGCTGGTGAAAAAATGCCGGTCCAGCGACAGCAGTTCAACGCTCGCCTTGCCTTCATGCCCGACGAACGCGGCTTGAAGTTGCTGATTGCCTTGCTGGATGGCATCACCCAGCGCGCCTTCCAGCCGTTTACCGGTGTACCAGGCGCCTGCAGTGACGAGGACGCCGGCAACCACGATGACGCCTATGGCGATGTTGACTGATTTTTTCATGTGTCGACTCGAAGATGTCCGTTCTTGAAGAGAGGTCTTGCCTTCCTTGACCCTGAGGGTTTCGGCGCCACACGAAGCGGCCGAGCAGCACATGCGCTGTCGAGAGCCCGGCGAGATTAGCACTTGGCGAGTGCGTTTTGCAGCCGTTGCGCCTAGCCATGGCAATCGCCTAAGCGTTAGGCTGGACGCCAATTTGCTAACGGGATCGATGAAATGAGCGAAGCGCAAAAGCCCAAGGGACCGGTCAAGGCGGTGATCTTCGACATGGACGGCCTGCTGCTGGACACCGAAGGCATTTACACCGAGGTGACCGACACGATCGCCAAGTGGCACGGCAAGACGTTCGACTGGGCTGTTAAACAGCACTCCATTGGACGCGGTTCGCAGGATTTTGCCGAGTACGTGATCCGTGCCCTTGAGCTGCCGATGTCGCCCGAGGAGTTCCTCACCGTCCGCCAACCGATGCTTGATGAGCGTTTTCCGGATGCCAAACCAATGCGTGGCGCCGAGGCCCTGGTGCGTCATCTGGCCAGGCACAACATTCCGATCGCCGTGGGTACCAGTTCCTCCCTGCATTACTTCCATGTGAAGACGAGCAATCACCGCACCTGGTTTGAGCTGTTTAAAGACGTTGTGACGGCAGACCATGCCGAGGTCACGGCCGCCAAGCCTGCGCCGGATATCTTCCTGGCGGCTGCACGCAGCCTGGGAGTGGACCCGAAGGATTGTCTGGTGTTTGAGGACTCCCCTTTCGGGGTGACCGCTGCCAAGACCGCAGGCATGTACGCGGTGGCTGTGCCGGATCCCCACATGCCGGTCGAGCAGTACGCACACGCCGATCTGGTGCTGGGCTCGCTGACCGAGTTTCCCCTGGAAGATTGGGGTTTGCCGGGATTCGCTCGCTGATCAAATACATGCAACGAAATTGCCAGCGCTCGGCTAACGACTATAGAATGCGATCAATTCTTAATTACATCCGGCAACACTTCCGGACGGTCGCCAGTGGTTTCTATGTCGTCAGCCGATCGAGCGCTCAATCAGCATGTCCAGAATCTGTACTGTGAACACCACGGCTGGCTGCACCGCTGGCTGGATCGCAAGTTGGGCAACACCAGCGATGCCGCCGACCTGGCGCACGACACCTTTGTTCGGCTGCTGACACGCCAATCGGCCACAAGCTTTGGCGCCGAACCGCGCGCGCTGCTGACGCATATCGCCAAGGGGCTGGTGATTGATCGGTGGCGCCGACAGGATGTAGAACGCGCTTACCTCGATACCATCGCGCACCTGCCTGAGCCTGAGGTGCCCTCCCCTGAACTCCGCTGGCTGATCCTCGAAGCGCTTTACCGCATCGATGCGATGTTGAGCGCAATGCCTGACAAGGCACGCAGGGCGTTTCTGATGTCGCAGCTCGACGGCATGACGTATTCGCAGATCGCCGAGGCGCTGGATGTCTCGCTGATCACCGTCAAGCGTTACATGCGCGACGCCTTTCTGGCTTGCCTGAGCGTGGCGTGATGACTCAACCCATCGACCCTGAAATCCTCGGCGAAGCAGCGGACTGGCTGGTGCAGCTGCAGTCGGGTACCGCCACCGACGAGGATCGCCGCGCGATTCAGGTATGGCGTGACCGGAGCGCTCAGCATGCGCAAGCGTGGCAGCGCGCCGAAGCGATCATCGGTGACTTGCGCTCCGTACCCGGCTCCATCGCCAGCGATACGATCCGACGCATCGGCCGCAATACTGGCATCAGTCGACGTCAGGCGCTCAATCGTATCGGCTTGCTGTTGCTGGCCGGGCCTGCGGTCTGGCTGGCGCAGCGTGAACTGCCCTGGCAGCAATGGATGGCCGAACAGCGCACCGCGATTGGTGAGCAGAAAACCCTGACGCTTCCCGACGGCACTCACCTGCTGATCAACACGAACAGTTCGCTTAACATCGCGTTCAACACAAATGAGCGCCGGATCAGCCTCATCAGCGGCGAAGTGCTGATCACTACGGCGAGGGATCCCTCACCCACACACCGTCCTTTCACGGTCCACACGCGCGATGGCATTGCCCGGGCGCTGGGCACCCGGTTTAGCGTACGGGTCGATGCTCCGCTAACAAGGTTGGCGGTTCTTGAAGGAGCTGTAGAGATTCGCGCGGCCGAGCAGTCGGCGCCGGTGATTGTGAGGGCGGGCGAGCAGAGCGGGTTCAGCTCGACCCTTATCGGGCCCGTTGAGGCGCTGGATCCAGCTAGCCTGACATGGGAAAACGGAATGATGGTCGCCAAACAGATGCGTCTGGCGGATCTACTGGCTGAGCTGGGCCGCTATCGGCCGGGCGTGTTGCGCTGCCATTCTTCGGTGGCAGACCTGAAGGTCTCGGGTGCCTTTTCTCTGCGTGACACTGACGCCAGCTTGCGCCTGTTGCAGGACACACTACCTGTCAGCATCAGCAGCCTCACGCGGTATTGGGTGGCGGTCGAGCCTGTCAGCTGAAGGTCCTCGGAGCGCTACCAAAAAAATTGATACTTTTTTCAACGTCGTTCGGTAAGCAGAAGAACCCTTACATTCCTCTGCGTCGACAGGACTGCCGAATGCCCCTCAGCCCGCACCCGCTTTCACGAAGAATCGGCTCCAATATCAAAGCGATGAGCCTGGCTGTGGCCCTGACGGGCATGCTGCCCAGTCACATGCTACTCGCGGCCGATCTCACTCAGCCCAGCGGCATGCGCAGCTATGCCATAGGGCCGGGTGCTTTATCAGACGCGCTTGCGCAGTTTGCCGCCATGGCGGGCGTGCAATTGTCGTTCGATTCCGGCTTGCTTGACGGTCGCAACAGCAGTGGTCTGCACGGCGAATACTCGATCTCGGCGGGGTTCGCCGAGCTGCTCAAGGGCAGCGGCTACACCGTGGCGAGCGCTGGTGCGAACGGGTACACCGTGGTGGCCCAACCGAATGCCGGCGGTGCCATGGAGTTGGGCGCGACCATGATCGAAGGTGACCAAGTCGTCCAAGGCGATGCCTACGCAGGTGGCCAGGTCGCACGGTCAGCCAGGCTCGGCGTGCTAGGCACTCAGGAAATCAAGGACGTCCCATTTAGCGTGGTCAGCTACACCGCGAAGACGATTGCCGATCAGCAGGCGAGAACGCTGGGCGACGTGCTGCTCAATGACGCCTCGGTGCGTCAGTCAGCCGGCTTTGGTAACTTTTCCCAAGTGTTCACCATTCGCGGCCTGCCGCTGCAAACTGACGACATCGCCTTTAACGGCATGTACGGCGTGTTGCCACGGCAAATCATCACCACTGAAGCGGTGGAGCGGGTTGAGCTGTTCAAAGGGCCTAACGCATTCGTCAACGGCGTTTCGCCACAAGGCAGCGGCATTGGCGGCAGCGTCAACATCGTACCCAAACGCGCAGAAGACGTGAGTACGCGCAGCATCAGCCTGGACTACACCAGCGACAGCCAGGCCGGCGGCCATCTGGATCTGGGCGAGCGCTTCGGCGAAGACAACCGGTTCGGCGCCCGCATCAATCTCGCTGAGCATGGCGGCGACACGGCGATTGACGACGAAACCAAACGTTCGCAACTGATTGCCGTGGCGCTGGACTACCGCGGCGATCGGCTGCGTCTGTCGACCGATTTCGGCTATCAGAAAGAACGCATCAATCAGGGTCGCTCCGTGGTGTATCCCAACGGTACCTCGGTGCCCCATGTGCCGTCAGCCAAGGACAATTACGCTCAGGACTGGACGTGGTCGCAACTCGAAGACACCTACGGGATGCTCAATGGCGAGTATGACTTGAACGACAACTGGACGGCTTATGCCGGCATGGGTGCGAAGCATACGCGGGAGAACGGCGTTTATTCCTCGCTGTACGTCAGCAACCAGACCGGCGCCGCACGTACCGGCTTCTTGTACTCGCCACACGACGAGGACAATAAAAGTGCTATTGCAGGCTTGAACGGGCACTTCACGACCGGGCCGATCACGCACCAGATGAACTTCGGCCTCTCGGGTATCTGGGGTGAGCAACGCTCGTCGTACGAGGCAATTCTGGTTGCCAACCGCCAGCCCAATAATCTTTACAACCCTGTGCAAGTTCCTCGACCGTCCACGACCTACTTCGGCAGCGATATTCATGATCCGCGAATCGTCGGGAAAAACCGGGTCAAGAGTGCAGCCATGTCCGACACCCTGGGGTTTGTCGATGACCGCGTGCTGCTGACCCTGGGCGTGCGACGTCAGACCATCGAAGTCGATGCCTGGAACACGGCATCTGGCGTGCGCAACGCCAACTACGATGAATCCATCACCACGCCTGTCTACGGTTTGGTGATCAAGCCATGGGAACACGTTTCGTTTTATGCGAACCGAATCGAGGGGCTGGCCCAAGGCCCGACCGCGCCCTCGGGCGGCGTTACAAACATCGGTGAGGTGTTTCCCCCGCGGCGCAGCAAGCAAACCGAAGCCGGGGTAAAGCTGGATTGGGACAGCTACGGCGCGACGTTCGGCGTCTACAGAATCGAGCAGCCCAACAGCGCTACGACATTCAGGCCCGGCAGTACGTTGGGCACGTTCAGCGTCGACGGCGAGCAGATCAACAAAGGCGTCGAGCTGAACCTGTTTGGCGAGCCTGTCGAGGGCTTGCGCTTGCTGGCAGGTGCGACATGGATGGACACGGAGCTGAAGAAAACCTCCAACGGCCTGACCGATGGCAATCGCGCTGCCGGCGTGCCGCGATTCCAGTACAACCTGGGCGCCGACTGGGATATTCCGGGCCTGAAAGGTGCGGCGCTGAGCGGCCGAATGCTAAGAACCGGCGGCGAGTACATCCACGCCGAAAACACCCTGAGCATCCCGGCATGGACGCGCGTTGACCTGGGCGCACGCTACGGTTTCAAGGCCGACGACAAATACATCACGCTGCGCGCCAATGTCGAAAACGTCGCTAACAAAGCCTATTGGGCATCGGCTTCGACCGCCAATAACTACCTGACGCAGGGCGAGCCCAGAACGCTCAAGGTGTCGGCGACGGTGGATTTCTAGGCAAAATCCTCATCCTGATCAGTAGGAAAGCGCTGGAACAACGTCAGCTGCTTACGCTCAAATCCACCCCCAGCGCCCTCGCGAAGGCCTTGACCAGCGGGCTTCGTGGGGCGTTGTGCCTGAGGATCAAGTTAACGGGCGTGCGCAGAACGATCAGGTCGGGACGCAGTGCCCGAAGCTGACCGTCGCGCACCAAATTGCGCGTGTAATGCTCGGGAAGGAACCCGATGAAGCGCCCGGTGAGGATCATCATCGCGACCGCTTCGACTTGAGAAGCCGAGGCGCATTGGCTGTCGTAATTGATGAAGCTCGCCTTGTCCCGGTGAATAGCGTAGCGATGATTAACAATCTCGAATGCACGCAGGCTGTCGATGCTCAGGGCGCTGTCCGCGACCCCAAACAGCGGATGCCCCATTGCGCAATAGGCGTAAGAAGTCTCTTCATACAGTTCGAAATAATCAAACTCCTCGCGTCGCTGATACACCGGCACAATGCCTAGACTCATCCGCCCTTCTACCATTCCCCGTTCCACTTCATCCAGCTGAGAGGCTTGAAGGCGCAATCTGACTTTGGGCGCTTCATCGTGCATTGCTCTAAGCGCGGCAATGAGCGGCGAACTTTGATCGGACAGGGTGTTATCGATCACGCCAATGCTGAGGTCGCCAATCAACTCGTTCTGCGCCGAACTAATCCGATCGCGAAAACTGTCGACCGACGCAAAAAGTTCGATGGCCGCCTGGTAGACGAGCTTGCCTTCTTCAGTCAGGTGAAACCCCTCACGACCGCGCGTGCAGAGGCGCATGCCGATCCGGATTTCAAGGTCCGAAATCTGTTTGCTGATGGCAGCGAGTCCGACATTCAGCTCATTCTGGGCGGCACTGAAACCGCCCGCCTCGACCACGGCCTGAAATACCCGCAGCAGCTTGAAGTCCATTCCGCTAAGGGTCAGCGGCGGGCGAATTCCCGGTTTCGGCGGCACGTTTCCAGAACTGGAAAGTGGAGTTTCCATAATGCTTATTGACCTCACCTATTGAATTCAACAGGCTCTGACTCACAACAAAACATGCCCGATCAACAATAATGAACACAGAAAAAGCTGATTGGCAACCTTGCGCATCGCGCACAATTCCTCGACCAAATGTCCATGAAAATATAAATAAGCTGACACTTTGATCAGATCTTCCAGTGCGGAGTTACTGCCGATTGAGGGCCTTTGGATACCGCGCTGAAGACGCCGTCATCGCAAAAAAGATTGGGGACGCGTGGCACATTCAGGCAGGCCTGGTCTGCATAAGGCTTTGGAGAAACACATGAATCAGAATCAGGCAGAGCAGCTGCAAGCCGAGCGCAGGAAAAGCGAGAACACATTTGACATTACCCAATACGAACATGTGCCCCGCCGCTATTACGGACGCATATTCTTTGCAACGCTGATCATCGTTGCCCTCGCAGGGCTCGCGCGCGCCTTTGCCAATGGGCAGATCGAATGGAGCTACATCGGCCGGTTTCTGACGTCCGAAGCCATTCTATGGGGGCTGCTCAATACCATCGTCATGTCGATTCTGGCGATGATCCTTGGGGTGATCATCGGCGTGATCACCGCAATCATGCGCATGTCCGCCAACCCGATTTTGCGGTACGTAGCGATTACCTATACCTGGCTGTTCCGCGGCACGCCGCTGATTTTGCAATTGCTGTTGTGGTTCAACCTGGCGCTCATTTTCCCTGTCATCGGGATTCCCGGCGTCATGGAAATCGATACCGTTAGCCTCATGACGCCCTTTGTTGCCGCGCTGCTGGGCCTGAGCATCAACCAGGGCGCCTATACCGCCGAGGTGGTGCGCGCAGGCTTGCTGTCTGTGGATACCGGGCAATACGAAGCTGCCAAGTCCATCGGCATGCCGCGCCTACAGGCACTGCGTCGAGTGATCTTGCCTCAGGCCATGCGCGTGATTATTCCGCCAGTGGGCAACGAATTCATCAGCATGGTGAAAATGACCAGCTTGGCCAGCGTGATCCAGTACTCCGAATTGCTGCATAACGCGCAGAACATTTACTACGCCAACGCTCGCGTCATGGAGCTGTTGATCGTCGCCGGGATCTGGTACCTGGCGGTGGTCACCGTCCTGTCGTTTGGCCAAAGCCGACTGGAGCTGCGCTTTGCCCGCGGCGCCGGCAAGCGTTCGTAAGTCAGGCCCAGGAGACTCACCATGAGAAGCATCGTCAAAGCCGTCGGCCTGAACAAATACTATGACCAGTTCCACGCCCTTAAAGACGTCAGCATTGAGGTCGAACAGGGTGAGGTTCTGTGCATCATTGGGCCTTCGGGCTCGGGCAAAAGCACGTTGTTGCGCTGCGTCAATCAGCTCGAAAAGATCGACAAGGGCGGTTTGTGGGTGGACGGCGAACTGGTGGGTTACCGCATCGTCGGCAACAAGCTGCATGAGCTCACGGATGCTCAGATCGCCCGGCAGCGCCTTAGTACGGGCATGGTTTTTCAGCGCTTCAATCTTTTCCCGCACATGACCGCGCTGCAAAATGTGATTGAGGGCCCAATCCAGGTCCTGAAGCGTTCCCCCAAGGAAGCCACCGAGGAGGCCACCGAATTGCTCGCTCGTGTCGGTCTGGCCGATAAACGCCATGCGTATCCGGTCGAGCTTTCGGGCGGTCAGCAGCAGAGAGTAGCGATCGCGCGCGCATTGGCGATGCGGCCCAAGCTGATGCTGTTCGATGAGCCCACCTCCGCCCTGGACCCAGAGCTGGTGGGTGAAGTGTTGTCAGTCATGCGTGACCTGGCGCACAGCGGCATGACCATGATTGTGGTCACCCATGAGCTGGGGTTTGCTCGCGAAGTTTCCAACCGGATGGTGTTCATGGACGGCGGCCAGATTGTGGAGGCCGGCACCCCGGAAGACATTCTAATAAGCCCACAAAATCCAAGAACCCAAAGCTTCATTTCTGCCGTTCGCACTTAAACCAGAACAAACGAGAACGACCATGAAAAAGATCTTCATCCCCAGTTTGCTTGTCGGCATGTTGGCGTCTGCGTCGGTGTTTGCCGCGCTCCCTGCCAGCCTCAAGGACAAAGGCGAAATCACCGCCGCCATCGTGCCCAACTATCCGCCCATGGATTTCAAAGACACCAGTACCAACACCTTGACCGGGCTCGACGTGGACTTGGGCAACGCGTTGGCCGAGCGCCTCGGTGTGAAAATCAAATGGCAGGAAACAGCGTTCGAGCAGATGGTCAGCGGTCTGGTGACCAAACGTTTCGATATCATTCTGTCGGGCATGACTGACACCGCCGAGCGGCAGAAGACGGTGACATTCATTGATTACTTCGCCAGCGGCCCGCAGCTCTACACGCTGACTAAAAATGCTGACTTGAATGAGCCTGCCGATCTGTGCGGCAAGAAAGTCGGCACCAGCCGCCGTACCACCTGGCCTGCGGAAGTTTCAGCGTGGAGCAAGGAAAACTGCGAAGCGAAGGGTAAGCCGGCGATCATCGTCAGCGGCTCCGAAGGCTCTGCTGACGCTCGGGCACAACTGCGCCAGGGTCGCCTTGATGCAGCCATGCAGGGCAGCGAAACTCTCCCCTATCTGATGGCGCAGGAGAAGGACACCTATAAGGCGCTTGGCGAAGCCATCTCCAAACAATTCACCGGCCTGGGCGTCAGCAAGAACAATCCCGAGCTCGCGACGGCCATTGCCGAGGCGATGCAGACCATGGTTGACGATGGCACCTACGGCAAAATCCTCAAGAAATGGGACCTTGAACAAGGCGCCGTGACCAAAGTGGGGATGAATCAAGGCCGGTAAGCGGTTCATGGCAAGTCACGGACGAAGCTTCAGCATGGCTTCTGCAGGAGCGCCATCGCACTCGCTCCTGCAGAGAAGCGCTGACATAAAGGAACCCCAGAGTGACCACTTATTCCCTCGTGATCCGTCGCCTGATGATCTGCTCGCTGACCATCGTCATGAGCCGGGCAATGACCAGTCCGTTGCTGACGCTGTTTTTGAGCAGCCGGCTGGGGCTCAACCAGCAAGACGTCGGGTTGTTGATGGGCATCGCGGTCTTCATCGCCACACTGCTGGGGTTGTACGGCGGCTACATCATCGACCGGCTGGAGAAGCGCAAGCTGCTGATCCTGGCGATGCTCTCAAGCGCTGTCGGATTTTCCCTGCTGACGTTTGCTCACAATGTTTACCTTACGACCCTGACGCTGGTGATCACCGAAACCGCTTCGGCGCTCTTTCTAATCGGCTCCAAAGCCATCATCAGCGAAAACCTGCCTGTCGGGCAGCGTGCGAAGGTGTTTTCGCTGCGCTACACCCTGACCAACATTGGCTACGCAACGGGGCCGATGCTGGGCGTCGTGATTGCCGGGCACCTGCCGGTGGCGCCTTTTTTCATCGCCAGCGCCATTGCGTTCTGTAGTCTGTTTCTGATGGTCGGCATTCCGCGCACTGCTGCCGATCCGCAACACGTTCCGCGCAGCTTCTTCGACACGCTGGTCACGCTGAAGAACGATCGCACGCTGATTCTGTTCACGGGTGGCAGCTTGCTCAGCACCGTCGTGCACGGGCGGTATACGTTGTACCTGTCCCAATTTCTGTTGGTAACGCATACCCCTGAACAGGCGCTGAGAATCCTTTCTGCGGTGCTGGCCTGTAACGCAGTGACCGTGATCCTGATGCAATATCAGATCGGTCGATTCCTCAAGCGCGAGCAGCTCCCGTACTGGATCTGCCTGGGAACAGCATTGTTCGCGATCGGGCTGATCGGCTTCAGCTTCGCCACAACAACGTTGGCCTGGTGCGCGGCGATGTTCGTCTTCACGCTGGGCGAGATGATCATCTATCCCGCCGAATACCTGTTCGTCGACACCATTGCGCCCGAGCGTTTGCGTGGCAGCTATCTGGGCGCGCAGAACCTGGCGGCTTTCGGCGGTGCATTGAGCCCGGTAATCTGCGGGTATCTACTGATCAACAGCCCCGCGCCGACGATGTTCTATGTCCTCGCGTGCCTCACGGCGGTCGGCGGCACTCTGTGCTTTCTGGCGGGGCGCCACGCCAGGCTCAGCCACGCTGATGTCGCTCTTTGACCCGTAATCGGCCTCGCCCGCAGCTCAGTTGATTTGTCACTTTTCAAACCCCGCCCAAACAGGTGAGTATGTCCGGCCTAGAGCCGCCGGTCTGAACGGTCTTTATGAGCCCCCTTGCAAGGCTGTCGCAGACTGTCCTGATTTCCACTTCTCCGACGAAAAGGATATCGAGCAATGAAATACCGCACCCTTGGCCAATCCGGCCTCCAGGTATCAACCCTGACACTGGGCTCGATGATGTTCGGCGTACAGACGAGCACTGAAGAATCCCTGCGCATCATCGACAAGGCCTGGGATGAAGGCGTCAACTTCATCGACACTGCCAACGTCTATAACGCCGGACGGTCGGAAGAGATCGTGGGCGAAGCCATCGCCAAGCGCCGCAGCGAATGGGTCCTCGCCACCAAAGTCGGCAGCAGCTCGGGCAACACTGCCCCAAATTCCAGCGGACTCAACCGCAAGCACATTTTCAACGAGATCGAATCCAGCCTGCGTCGGCTCGACACCGACTACATCGATATCCATTACCTGCATAAAGAAGATCACAACACGCCGCTTGAAGTGACCGTGTCTGCCATCGGCGACTTGATACGCGAGGGCAAGATCCGCTATTGGGGCGTCTCCAATTTCCGCGGGTGGCGTATCGCTGAGGTGGTCAGCGTCGCTCAGCGTCTGGGTGTGGACAAGCCGGTTATCAGTCAGCCGCTGTACAACATCGTCAATCGTCAGGCTGAGCTGGAGCAGATCACTGCTGCGAAGTTCTACGGCTTGGGTGTCGTCCCCTACAGCCCGCTGGCCCGCGGCGTGCTCAGCGGCAAGTATGCTCCCGATGTGACACCGGACAGCAGCTCCCGCGCCGGGCGTCAGGACAAACGCATCCTTGAAACCGAGTGGCGCAGTGAGTCTTTGCACATTGCCCAGAAATTACAGGCGTACACCCAGGCCAAAGGCGTCGGCCTGGTGGAATTCGCAATCGCATGGGTGCTGAATAACCAGGCAGTGACGTCAGCGATTGTCGGCCCTCGCACCGAGGGGCAATGGGACAGCTACACCAAAGCGCTCAGCGTAAGCATTACCGCGGAAGACGAGGCGTTCATTGACTCGCTCGTGACCCCGGGACATGCATCCACGCCAGGCTTCAACGATGTGCAGCATTTTGTGACTGGCCGCTATATCTGAGGCCGTCCTGTCGCGGTGCCAGCCCTGAATCCACCTTGTATCAAGGTCAATATGCGCTGGCGACGCTTAAAGACTCGCCCGATTGATGGCACCACCCGAGCGGCCAATCCCTTGTAGAATGCCGCCCCGGAGCGACTCCGCCAACTTGTATCAAAGTTTGACAAGCTTGGTGGCGGTCTCTAGTGTTTCATTGGATCCAATAACTGGTCGGCCTGAGAAGATCAAGCATGCGCAGGACTGAGAAAGAGCAATTTCTGCGGGAAACGCTGGGTGATGAGCAGCCGCCTGCGCACCAGGCGCGCGCAATCATCGAAGAAAAACTGCGCAGCGCCATTCTTGATGGTCGTCTTCCGGCGGGCATTGCCCTGCGTCAACAAGAGCTGGCGACGCTTTTCGGTGTCAGCCGCATGCCCGTTCGCGAAGCGTTGCGGCAACTGGAAGCGCAGTCACTGTTGCGCGTCGAAACCCATAAAGGCGCGGTCGTCGCTCCGTTGATCAACGAGGACGCTACGGACGCCTATGCGCTACGCATCCTGTTGGAGTCCGAAGCCTTACGCCAGTCGATCCCGCTGCTAACGCCCGACGACATCAACACCGCGCGCGGCTACATCGAAAAGCTCGAGGTTGAGACTGATTACACCGTTATGGGCACGCTCAACCGCCTTTTCCACATGACGCTGTATTCAAAGGCGCATAACACGCGCCTGCTCAAGCTGGTCGAGGACGGTTTGAATGAGGAAGAGCGCTTTTTGCGTTTCAACCTTGAACACATGAATCTGGGCAAGGTGTCCCAGAATGACCATCTTGAGCTGCTGGAGATGGCTGCCGTCGGCAATGTGGAAGCGACGATAGAGGCGCTGGCTCATCACTTGAATCGCGGTGTTGAAGCCATCAACGCTTACCTGAGCGCTCGCAAGGCAGAAGACGCAAAACCGGCACCTGCATTAAAGAAACGCGCCCTCGCTCACTGAGGGGTCATGACTGCCTTTAACCTTACCTTGCTGCCCCTGGGGCACCGCTCGTAAAGCACAAGGGATCAACCCACGCCGTTCATGACGGCGTATGCGCCGAAGGACCCGGCTCCACGGTTATGACGCCTTGAACAAGGCACGGGGAAGCTGAGTGCACGCTGAAAAAAACAAATGGCTGATGGTGGTCAACTCTGGGCAACCGGTCAGAACTCGCCTGATCTGCTTTCCTCACGTAGGAGGCGATCCGGAGCATTTTCGCGACTGGGCGGAAAGCCTCGCCGATCACATTGAATTGGTTACCCTGCGCCTGCCAGGGCACGGCAGCCGGCTCAAGGAAACGCCCTACGATCAGTGGGCGCCCCTGCTGCATGACACCTTCCTCGCGTTAAAGCCTTTCCTTACCGAACCCCATGCGTTCTACGGCCACAGCTTTGGCGGAAGAGTTGCGTACGAAATGGCCAGGCTTGCCCAGCACCATTATCCGAGCCTGACGCGTCACCTCTTCATCTCCGGCTGCCGAAGCCCTGACAGCCAACAGCCCTGGCCCTACCTTCACACGCTGCCGCAGGATGATTTTATTCAAGCGCTGATCAGGCTGAGTGTGCTCCCGAACACTTTCTTGCAGGACAAACAACGGCTGAAACAGCTGGAGCCTGTCGTGCGTAGCGATGTGAAGCTTTCCGAAATCTGGTCACACTGCGCAGACGAAGGTCTGGACATCCCACTGACCGGCCTCTACGGCAGCGATGATCCGGTTGCCACTGCCGCCAGCATGATGAGATGGCGAGAGTTCACGCGCCGGGAATTCGAACTGATTGAGGTGCGCGGTACCCACGATTTTCTCAGGTCGCAGCGCGACCGCTTGCTGCATATCATCAATACCCACCTCGGCCTGCTGGGCAGCTGACAACAGCGCCGCCCCTGCGCCTGCATCGCCTTGCGCCATTCTTCCTGTTTATTCCCCTTCTAAGACTAAAAGCCCGCCCGCGCGCCCTCCGGGTCGCCACTGATGCGCCTATGGTGAAACTTCACTGTCGCTGACGCGTTGCCGCGTCGCGTTCAGGCAAACTCGAACGACGAATCGGTCTGCAGCTGATTCCAGGAAGGCGATTCTCATGGAGCGTTAAAAGGAGCAATGCCCTGAGCGGAGACATTGAGTCAGTGACTTAATGTCGCTCACCCCAAAACCCCTAAAACTGTATTAGCCCGTTAAAGCGCAACGCTGGACGAGGCACTCGTTCATTAACTTCAATTCTGGCTCCAATTAGCTGGAAGGGTTGCGCTCGAACTAATAAAACTTTAATGACAAGTTTTATCGTCTTCGCTTGCGCGCAGTTTATCCAAACTTAAAATAGTTTAAAAAGTATTTGCGAAACCATTTGAAACTGTTCTAACGTTTTCTGGCCGGTACCGCATATTTGGCAAAACGCCCCGCAAGCGCTTACCGGCACCAGCATGTGATATCCCGACATGCTGTTCGGACCTGCACACTCAAATGCTTAATCAATGAGCGTCGCAGCACTTCGCTGCCATTCTTTAATGGGCGAGTTATTGCCGGGCTGTGTAACTGGATATTCACCCGTAAGTTCTCGTAATGACGAAGACGTGCCTGCGACGCATGAACCTAATCAAGGAAGTTAAATGACGACTCTCGAATTGCAATTAGCGGCCAAACAAGAAGAACTCAGCGCACACCCTGTTTTTTGCGAAATCGATTCATTGCGTGCACTTCAGCGATTCATGGAAGTGCATGTGTTTGCCGTCTGGGACTTCATGTCACTGACCAAGCGTCTACAACAGGAACTTACGTGCATCAGGCTCCCCTGGCTACCGCCACGGGACCCGAAGGCTGCACGGCTGATCAATGAAATCGTGTTGGGTGAAGAATCAGATGATCGGCCGGGGCAGGACCGTGCGCACTACAGCCACTTCGAACTGTACCTGGACGCCATGCGGGAGATTGGCGCAAGCACGGCGCGCATCGAGCGCTTCGTTGAGTTGCAGCGCGACGGCATCCACTACCAGACAGCGCTCGACAGCGCTGGAGCAAGCAGAGCGGCAGCTCGCTTCGTCCGTGACACTCTAGATGTCGCACTCAACGCGCCGGCGCATTGCGTGGCCGCTGCGTTTCTGCACGGTCGAGAAAGCGTTATCCCACAGATGTTTCAGCGAATTCTCGATGACTGGGGCATCACTGCCGACAAGGCCCCAACCTTTCGCTACTACCTTGAGCGCCACATCGAAGTGGACTCAGAAGACCACGGTCCCGCTGCAGAGTCTTTGCTGACCAGATTGGTTGCTGGCAACGAACAACACCAACGCGAAGTCTACGCCGCCGCCATTGCAGCAGTGGAAAGCCGCATAGCGCTGTGGGACGCCCTGCGACTGACCATGCGCGAGCCTGCGCGGGAAGTCAGTGCATGAACTGGCTTTGCCTCTTTAGCCGAATCGATCTTCACACAAGGACGCAATCATGAAAGCCGAAGACTATCTGTCCTTCGTCGATGCCTGGGAAGGCCGGGCGACGATCCGTACCCGCCCGCGCCGCATGGTCGAAAACGACGAAAAACTGATTTATCCGCTCAGCCGCCAGCCGCTGGTGCTTAGCGAGACCTTCACCCGCGAATGTGCTCATTTACGGGATTTCGCTCTGGTGCAGAGCCTGTACAAGTTCATCAGCGACGTGGTGATTTTCGAAACTGAAATCGTCGATAAAACCGCGCGAAGCATCGCCAAAGACAATTTTGCGATCCGTTTCCCCTTCGCCTGCCGCTATGACGCCATGACGGTGGTCGTCGATGAGGACTATCACGCACTGGTCGCGATGGACTTCATGCAGCAAACCATCGCACTGACCGGTATCCAGCCGATTCAATTACCTCAGGAGATTGAGCTTAGCCGGGCTATTCCCGCAGCTTTGGCGCTGGCACCCGATCATCTGCGCAGCGCCGTCGAGCTCATCTGCGTGGCGATCGCCGAGAATACCGTCACCAACGACGTCGCGGCTTTCGCGCGAGACGACACAGTAAAGCAGTCCATCAAGGGGCTTATGGCGGACCACTTGCTTGACGAGGGCCGGCATTCGGGGTTTTGGGCGCGTTTGGTGAAGATCTACTGGCACACAGCGGCGGCTAGCGACCAGCAACTGATCGCGCAGATTCTGCCAGTTTTCATCGCTCAGTACCTTACCAACGACATCCAGAAGTCCTTTGACTTTGTCTTGATCGACAGCCTGCCGGTTGACGAGTCCATTAAGCAATCGCTGAGGGCTGAAACGCATGCGATGTGCTTCCCGATCAATCGCCATCATCCGCTGGTGGGCAACGTCATGCGCTTCTTCACCAACAGCTCGATGCTAAACAGCCTCTGCGTACAAGAAGCTCTTGCCGAATATCTGCCGGCAGGAGGTCTTCAATGAAACGCCTGGAGATTGTGCTTGTTGGTCATAGCCAGGCAATCAGTGAAGTGGGAACCGAGCTGGAGACCCATGGGCATCTGATTCATACGCTGCGGGATGCGGAGGCCGTCAAGCGAAGTGTCTTGAAAGGCGCGATGCTTCTTATTGAGGACGGCACGCTGGACCTGAGCCTCGCCCCGGCAGGCGCTTATGGGCTATCAGCTCATCTCGGCCTGCGCTTGGGACTCACAGCGGAGGACGACCAGGTGCTGCCGCAGCTGGAGGTCCTGTGTTGGTTCGGGCCGGCCACCGCACGACGCTTGGTCGCGCGCAGGGCTGTTGCCGCTGTGCACTCCGGCAATGGCCGCGTTTTGCGTGACGCTGCAGTTGCAACGCTGGTGGACGCGGTTGCGATGCTGGTCAGCCAGCTCTCTCGCGATTCCGAGGATCTGACACAAGCCCAACACGTCGGCGCATCAGGCAGCGAGCACGAGGAAAGTCTGCTGCGACTGGATCGACTTGCCTTTGAGCATTGCTTCAACTTCACGACTGCACCGGGTCTGTTGAGCATTGCAGAGCAGCCACTGATCGCTCGGCTGGACCATAGCTTTGTGAGGTTCGCCGATCACACTGCGCTGAATATCGACGGCAAAGGCATCAGCTATGACGCACTGCGCACCCACAGCGTCGCTATCCAGCTGCAATTTCCAACCCTGATTCAGCTCGCAGCGGGTAAGCCGGTAGTCATCGGTATCTGCATGCCGAAATCTGCTGCTCTTTTCGCCGGCATCCTCGCCATTCTCGGCAGTGGCGCGGTGTATCTGCCGCTGGATCCCAGCCAACCGTTGCAACGTCAGCAGTACATCCTTGAAAACGCAGGGGCGACATTGCTACTGCACGATGGCAGTCATCCGCTTGCCGGTGTTGTGCTGCCGGGGCTGGACATCAGCAGTATTGTCATCGAGCCGACCAGCCAGTCATTGATGCTTCATTGTCCAGACATCAATACGGCCTGCATGGCGCTTTATACCTCGGGCACAACAGGGCACCCAAAGGGAGTGATGCTCAGCCAACGTAACCTCAGCCACTTCACCGCGTGGTACGCGCATTACGTCGAGCTCTCTGAGCACAGTCGGGTGCTGCAGTTCTCGACGCTGAGCTTTGACTCGTCGGTCATCGATATATTTCCCACGCTGCTCAGCGGAGCCGAGCTGGTGGTGGCGAATGAGGACCAGCGTCGCGATCCGCTCCAGCTGTCCGAGCTACTGGAACAGAATCTCAGCCACGCGTTTCTGCCGCCGGCCTTGTTAAGCATCCTGCCAATGGATAGGCCAATAAGGCTCAAACACCTATGTACCGGGGGCGACGTCTGCGAGCCTTTTGTCATTGACCGCCTGGCAGCGCAATGTCACTTCCATAATCTGTACGGCCCTACTGAAGCAACGGTGTTGATAACCGCTGGCCAGTTTCAACCCGGCGGGAGCAATCGTTGTCTGGGTCGCCCTATTGCTAACAGTGAGGTGTTGATCCTCGACAAAAATATGCAGCCTGTTGCGGACCAGACGCCCGGAGAGCTGTACATCGTCGGGCTAGGGGTATGTCTGGGTTATATCGACAACTCTTCGCTTACGGACGAGCGTTACGTGCATGTCGCGCTTGGAGATGGCAAGAGCACGCGCGCCTATCGAACTGGCGATATCGGCAAATGGACAACGGAGGGCATCGAGCTCTCCGGGCGACTGGATAATCAAGTCAAGATCCGGGGTTTCAGGGTTGAGCCTGAGGAGATCGAGCACTGCCTCCGCGACAGTCAGCTCTACCGCCAGGTCGCAGTGGTGATCGATGAGCAGCGGCGCATCCTGGCCTTTGCTGCTCAGCCGCAGGAGGCGGACCCTGACACTGCGCGGCGTCTGCTCAAGGCTCACGTTGACGCCAGGCTGCCCGATTACATGCGGCCAACGGTGTACATGGAGCTGAGCAGCATGCCGTTTGCAAGCAACGGGAAGGTCGATCGCAAAGCCCTTCTGCAATTGCCCGTGACGTTATTGGAACCCGCTCATCGGCGCCTGCCTGAAACAGAGAATGAGCGTTTACTTCTTGGGCTTTGGGCGAACCTGCTGGAGCTTGCTCCCGGTGATATCTCTACAGACGAGAGCTTCTTCAATCTGGGTGGCCACTCCATTCTGTTGTCGCAAATGCTCCTCGGGATTCGAGAGCGGTTCGGCCGCAGCGTTCCCATTAACCGTTTCATCGAGGCCCCGACCTTAACCAATCTGGCTTCGTTGCTGGACAGCGAAGGTACAGCCACATGGAGCGTCAGCGCTCAGGCGTTCAACGATGCTGCCGTGACGCTCGAACTCCCAGCGCTGCCTGTTGACCGATTGGGCGATGTGCATAAAGTCATCGTCACTGGTGCTAACGGTTTCCTTGGTGTGCACATCGTGGAAGCTTTGTTGAATTGGGGGGCAACTGAGGTGGCGTGCTTGGTGCGTGAAGGAGGCGGGTTCACGGCACAGGATCGCTTCGTCCAGGCGCTACATGAAAACCGACTTGAGCATCTGGATTTGGCGCGGGTTCGCGTCTACGCCGCCGACATCACTCAGCCACAACTGGGGTTGACCAGTCAGGTCTATGAGCGCCTGGATAAAGAATTTGGTGCATTGATACATAACGCTGCCAACGTCAATCACGTTCAGGACTACGAGACTCTCGCCAAAGACAATGTGGCGCCGATTTTTGAATGCCTGAAATTGTGCGAAGGGCGTAGCAAAAAAATCTTCAATTTCGTCTCGACGCTCTCTGCCTGCAGCGCCGTCGGGATAGACGGTAGCGTCCTTGAAGCACCAGCCGCCAAGACCCCGCCGATCTACATCAAGAACGGTTACAACCTCTCCAAGTGGGTCGCCGAGAGCATCCTGCAGCAAGCCTGTGAGCGGGGCGCGTGGGTGAATATCTATCGCCCCGGCAACATCGCATTCAACAGCTCCACCGGCGTCTGCCAGCCACACAAAAACCGCCTGATGCTAATGCTAAAAGGGTCGATCCAGCTGGGTCAGGTCCCGGGCTTTGCCATGAACTTCGACCTGATGCCGGTGGATTTTCTCGCCCGCTTCATAGGATTTCATGCCAGTCGCTACCAACCGGCGCACGCCGTTTTCAACCTCCACAATCCCGAGCCGTTGAGCTGGAGCAACTACGTCAGCGCATTTCGAGACGCTGGTAGGTGTTTCGAGACGGTGAGTGTCAGCGAATGGCAAGCCCAGTTGAGCAGGGTGGACAGTGATAACGCCTTATTTGGCGTACTGGGCTTCTATCTCGACGGGTTTGAGGAGGACATCGGCGATATCTCGATGATTGCGCACCAAAACGCCCTGGCAGGCATTCAGCGGATGGGTGAGTCCTACCCACTCAAAACACCAGCGCTGCTGCGCAAGGGCTGCGAGTACCTGAAGGAAATCGACTTCATTTGATGTGCGTGTGCCTGAAACCTGATGCAAGAACCCCTTAAACTACGGAGAACACCATGAATGCTATCAGTAAGACCAATCAGCTCAACCCTGACACGTTGATCACCAATCCAGTAGGTGAACGGGTCATATCAACAGTATCGGTCGACGCACCCGCGAGTGACGTATGGCAGGTTGTAGGCGACTTCGGAGGCTTTGCCCAATTCATTCCTGCACTCGCCAGCATTGAGGTGGTAGGTAATGGCCCGGGCTCGGTACGTTACAAGAAATTCAAGGAAGGTGGCCACGTCGTTGTGGAGCAACTTAACTCACGCAATGATCACAACATGACGATGACCTGGACGACTCTCCACAACAGTCTGGGGATCGGCAAGCTTTGGGCATCAATGGCAGTCGAGCCTCAAGACCGCGGAGGTTGTAACGCAACCTGGACCATCATGGCTGAACCGGCTAATGGGAGCCCGATGAGCGCTGACGAGTTCAAGAGCTTCTTGCAGGGTTTTGCCGATGATGCAATGGCCAACGTAGCATCGCTATTTCGACAGCACGCATGAGGGCGTGAATGCCGGCCATTTACACATCTGTGGTTAGGCTAAACGACAAAACCCCATCTGCGTGAGCAGATGGGGTTTTGGAATTTGATCTTGACGATGACCTACTCTCACATGGGGAAACCCCACACTACCATCGGCGATG